>JBOGDQ010000018.1:0-9977 GCA_050742975.1 Jatrophihabitantaceae bacterium | reverse complement strand
CGTCGTAGGCGTCGAAGGCGGCAACCGCGGCAAGTTGCGACAGCGCCGGCGGGCAGATGGTGAAGTTGCCTGCGAGGCGATCGACGGCGTCGCGCAGATCCGCGGGCACCAGGAGCCAGCCGATCCGCCAGCCCGTCATGCAGAAGTACTTGCTGAAGGAGTTGACGACGACCGCGTCCTGGCTGGTGTGCCAGGCCGTGTCTGGTCGTTCGCCGAAGGTCACGCCGTGGTAGATCTCGTCGCTCACCAGCCGGGTCCCGTGCTGCTCGCACCAGGTGGCGATGGCGGCGAGTTCGACGGGCGGGAGCATCGTGCCGGTCGGGTTGGCGGGGCTGGCCACGACCAACCCGGCGGGCGGCTCGTCGAGCGCCTCGAGCTGGGCGATCGTCGGCTGGAAGCGGGTCTGCGGCCCACACGGCAGTTCGACCACGCGGCAGCCGAGTGCAGAGAGCATGTTGCGGTACGCCGGGTACCCCGGGCGGGCCATCACCACCGTGTCCCCCGCCGCGAACGCGGCGAGGAACGCGTACAGGAAGCCGCCGGACGATCCGGTCGTGACGGCGACCGCGTCGGGATCGACCGGGATGCCGTACATGTGCTCGTAGTGACCGGCGATCGCAGCACGCAGCGGCGGGATGCCGAGCGCGTTCGTGTAGCCGACCTTATCCACGTCGAGTGCGTCGTGTGCGGCCTTGCGGACCGTGCTCGGAGCAGGCGTCGACGGTTGGCCCGCGGACAGGTCGTAGGCGGGGGCCCCGGCGGCGCGGCGCGCGACGACCTGGTCGATCACCCGCATCACGTGGAACGGCGGGACGTCACTGCGCGCGGCCGCGCGGAAGCTGTCCCTCACGTGTTCTCCGCCATCGTGCGATCGTGCTCCGTCGCCGCTGTTGATCACGTTTTCCCCGCGCCTCCCCGTTTCGGGCACGCAAAACCGGTGCCCAGCGGGGAAAACGTGATCCACAGGGCGCGTGCCCGCGGTGAATCGCGCAGTGCGGCGGCCATGTCCGCGTCGATGGCCATGTCCACATCGGTGGCCGGAGCATCAGCTGGGTGGGGATCGGTCACGGCTCGACGGTAGCGTGCGACGCGTGACGCCCACGACCGATTACGCCGATGACCTCGCCGTCGCTCTCGCTCTGGCCGATGCGTCGGACGCGATCACCCTGGACCGCTTCGGCGCGGCCGATCTGGTGGTGGAGTCCAAGCCGGATCTGACGCCGGTCAGTGACGCGGATCGCGCGGTCGAGCAGGCGATCCGCGCGCGGCTCGCCGAGGTACGGCCCGACGACGCGATCTCCGGCGAGGAGTTCGGCTCGTCCGGCACGGCCGCTCGGCGCTGGGTGATCGACCCGATCGACGGCACCAAGAACTTCGTCCGCAACGTGCCGGTGTGGGCGACACTGATCGCGCTGCTCGACGGCGACGACCCAGTCGTCGGCGTTGTCTCGGCCCCCTCGCTCGGGCGGCGCTGGTGGGCCCATCACACCGGCGGTGCCTGGGTGTCCGTTTTCGGCCGCGATCCCCGGCGGCTGGCCGTATCGGCGGTGAGCGAACTGGCCGACGCGAGCCTGTCCTACGCCTCGCTCGCCGGCTGGGCCGCGCTCGGGCGCCGCGACGCGTTCGTCGCGCTGACTGACCGCGTGTGGCGCACGCGCGCCTACGGCGACTTCTGGTCCTACATGCTCGTCGCCGAAGGTGCGGTCGACCTCGCGGCCGAGCCGGAGCTCTCGCTCTGGGACATGGCGGCATTGGCGCCGATCGTCACCGAGGCCGGCGGGCGATTCACCGGCCTGAACGGAGTCGACGGGGTGCGCCACGGGAATGCGGTCGTGAGCAACGCACGGCTGCACGAGCAGTTCCTTGCTGCACTCCATGCATGATCGACTACGGCATGATCACCTGACGGCCGCCCGCTAGAACGGTGGCAGGTCCTCGTCGGCCGGTTCGGATGGCCTTTCGGGTGCGGGTAGTTCGGGTGGTCGGTAGCGGTAGCGGTGGCCGGTCGGGCTGGTCCAGTCGTAGGTGCCGTCGCTCTGTTTGGTGACGTGCCAGCGGGAGTGGTGCGCGACTTTCCGTTCCGCGTAGGCGACCTGATGCCGTTCGGTCGCGTTCTTGCGGTCGAAACGCGCGACAGCGCGGCAGACCGAGGCGCGGAACTCGCCCGGCGCCTGCGCCTCGGCCCGGCGCAACACCCGCTCCTGCACTTTCGCGGTGATCTGCTGTCGTCCAGGTCGGGGTCGCGCGATGCGAGTTCGGCCAGGACCTGCTGCTGCACCGCCGCCACCGACGCCAGCTGCCGTTCGCAGGCGATGAGCGCGTCGATCAGCCCGGTGTCCGACAGCCGCGGGGCGGGTAGCAGTTCCAGCGGCCGCAGGGTGTCCGCGCCCGGCGCCAGCACCGTCAAGGCCGCGACCGCGGCGTCCGGGTCGGTGTGCACGTCGGTGCTGCTGGGATCGGGGTGCACAAGGCGAGGTCGACGAACAGCGTCTCCTCGTCGGGTTCGACCGCCGTGCTCCGCCATGCGAACATAGGCTCTATTATGCCGTCAACGGTCAAGCCCTGTCAAGTACTTTCACCCTATTCCATAAGGTAATCCTCGAAATTCGATGAAGCCGAAGTCGTGACCAGCGGCGAGCCGAAACCGCGACCATGAGCGAGCCAGCGACCGACAGCGCAAGCGAAGCCCGAGAGCAACCCCTCGCCGCCGCCGCAGTTGACCCAACCCAACCACCGACGCAACGCGACCACAGGCCCAGGCCCAGGCAGCTCACCGCACGTGCGACTCCACGAACGGCGGCTTGACCACTCGCACAGCAGCCGGACGACCACGCACGTCGACCGCGACCTCGTCACCTTCACCGACCGAGGGAGCCAGCAACGCAAGCCCGATGCCGACCTTCTTCGTCGGCGAGAACGTCCCGCTCGTCACCTCACCCACGGTCGAACCGTCGGCGGCCAGCACGGCCATGTGTGAGCGCGGGATCCCGCGATCGAGCGCCTCGATCCCCCACAGCACCCGAGCCGGCCCCGCCTCCTTCTCGACACGAAGTGCGTCGCGACCCCAGAACGCGTCCTTCTTCCAGCCGACAGCCCAGCCGGCGCGCGCCTGCAGTGGCGAGATCGCCAGCGACAGGTCCTGGCCGTGCAGCGGGTAGCCCATCTCGGTGCGCAGCGTGTCGCGCGCACCGAGGCCGGCCGGCATCCCACCGAGCCCGCGTACGACCGTCTCGAGCGCGGTCCACAGGGCGAGCGCGTCGTCCCATGCGGGGATCAGTTCGTACCCGTGCTCACCGGTGTAGCCGGTGCGGCAGATGCGCACAGGCGCGCCGTCGAATACCGCGTCCGCATAAGCCATGTAGTCCTGATCGAACGGCAGGCCGAGCTCGCGCAGCACGTCCGGGGACCGCGGCCCCTGCACCGCGAGCACGCCGAACTCCGAGTGCTGCCCGCTGACCGAGATGGCATCCGGAGCAGACGCGGCGAGCCGGCGCACCACCTCCGCCGTGTTCGCGGCGTTGGGCACGAGGAACACCTCGTCGTCGCCGACCAGGTACGCGATCAGGTCGTCGACGACCCCACCGGACTCGTCGCAGCACAGCGTGTACTGCGCCTTACCCGGCTCGATCCGGCCCAGGTCGTTGGACAGGCACGCGTTGACGAATGCCGCCGCACCCGGTCCGCGCACGGTGGCCTTGCCCAGGTGCGACACGTCGAAGACCCCGACCGACTCACGCACCGCCGCGTGCTCCTTCAGCACCCCGCCACCGCTTGCCGCGTACTCGATGGGCATCTCCCAGCCGCCGAAGTCGGCGAGCTTGGCGCCCAGCTCCACGTGACGCTCGTACAGCGGCGAACGCAACAGATCGCTCATGGTGGCAACTGTAGAGGTGGCGCCCGGGACAGACGGGCCGGTCGGCGCGCGCGGCTGCGTGGTCATACGATGCCCCCCATGGTCACCGTGTCGATCTCCGATCCCGCAGGTCCGATCGCGGCCGACGCGGTCATCGTCGGGCTGATCCCCGGCGAGCGAGGGCCGCGACTCGCGCGCGGAGCCAAGCCTGTCGAGGCGGTCCTCGGCAAGCAGCTCCGCGAGGCGCTCAAGGCACTCGACGCGTCGGGCAAGGCCGACGAGGTGCTGAAGGTCCCGACGCTCGGTCTCGCGCAGTTCCCGCTCGTCGTGGCCACCGGCCTCGGCGAGGACGCGACCTCCGCCGAGAGCCTGCGGCGCGCAGTGGGCGCGGCAGTCCGCGTCCTCGGCGCGCACGCGCACGTGCACATCGCGATCGACGGGCCGGTCGGCGCGCTGGCCGAAGGCGCGCAGCTCGGCAACTACACGTTCACCGCCTACAAGTCGACGGGCGCCAAGCCCGCGCTGCGCCGGATCACCATCGCCGCAGCGGACGACGCGGCGGCGAAGGCCGAGCTCAGACGCGCACGTGTGGTCGTCGAAGCAATCACGCGCACTCGCGACCTGGTGAACACCCCGCCGAACGACCTGTACCCCGAGACGTTCGCCGGTAGGGCCGCCGAGTTCGCGACGGCGGCCAAGTTGGACGTCGAGGTCCTGGACGAGCGCGCGCTCAAGCGCAACCGGTTCGGTGCGATCCTGGCCGTCGGTGCCGGCTCGGTCCGACCACCACGCCTGGTGCGGATCAGCTACCGCCCGAACCGCCCCAAGGCGCGGATCGCCCTCGTCGGCAAGGGCATCACCTTCGACTCCGGTGGCCTGAACCTCAAGACGGCGCACATGGAGTGGATGAAGTCCGACATGGGCGGCGCGGCGGCAGTGGTGGCGAGCATCTGCGCCATCGCCGCGCTCAAGGTTCCGGTCGAGGTCGTCGCCACCGTCCCGATGGCCGAGAACATGCCGTCCGGGTCGGCCTATCGCCCGTCGGACGTCATCACCATGCGCAACGGCCGGACCGTCGAGGTCGCCGACACCGACGCCGAGGGGCGGCTGGTGCTGGCCGACGCCATCGCCCGGGCCGTCGAGGACGAGCCGGACTACCTGATCGAGGCGTCCACGCTCACCGGCGCCCAGCTGGTCTCGCTCGGCGGTCGGGTCATCGGCGCGATGGGCGAGCCGCGCTGGCGCGACAGGGTCGCGGCTGCCGGCAACGCGGTCGGCGAGTCGGTCTGGCCGATGCCGCTGCCGGAGTCGCTGCGCCACGGCCTGGAGTCCACCGTCGCCGATCTGCAGAACCTGCCGGGCGACCGCTGGGCAGGCATGCTGGTGGGCGGCACGTTCCTCGCCGACTTCATGCCGGACGGGTTGCCGTGGGTGCACCTGGATATCGCCGGCCCGGCCTGGAACATGGGCGGACCGCGTGACTACACGCCCAAGGGTGGCACGGGCGCCGCGGTGCGCACGATCATCGCGGCGGTGGAGCGACTGGCGGCGGGCTGACCGTCGCGGCCCGCTCGACGCTCACCCGGCCGACCTGCCGGATCGCGTTCTGCCAGCGCAGGTGCAGCCGACGGTAGGCACGCGCGCGGATCCGCTCGGCGTTGATCGCCGCCCAGGCGCAGATGATCGCCAGCGGGAGCTCCGCGCCGACAGCGAGGACGAGGGCAAGGACGAACTGACCCTGGCTCGAACTGGTGACGACGTCGAACCACGCGTCGACCATCAGCATCGTCGAGGCCACGGCCGCGACTGGCCCGGTCGCCGGATGCCGCTTGAGCGCCACCCAGGCCAGGGCGGCGAGCACGACCCACATCGCACCGTCGAAGCCGAGCCAGGCCAGGTCGTAGTGATCGGCGCGGGCGCGCCGCGGGAGCGTCAGCCCGAGGTAGACGATCCACGGCAGGAACCCGACCACGCAGCAGATCGTGAGCGGGCCGAGCCAGCGCGGCAGCGCGAGCTGGCGATACGGATCGTCCTGATCGGGATCGGCTGCGACCCGGTCGATCACGCGCGCTCCCCGGCATCGCCGGCCGCCTTGCGCCGGGCGGTCCAGTCGCGCATGCGCTGCGGGTAGCCGACCAGCCCGGCGTCGTAGAGCGGCATCGCCTGCTTGTTCGCGAAGCGCTGGGCCGCGTCCAGATCGCCGATGCGCCGGCGCGTCCACTCGCCGTCCGCCGCCACCAGCACGAGCGTCGCCTCGGTGACCGCCGTGCGCGGCTCGAGATAGGCCTCGACGCCCTGACGGGAACCGGCGAACGCCCTCAGGTGCTCGACATCGGCGCCGTCCGCGGTGCGCAGCGTGCCGGACGCGGCCTTGCGGCGTGGGAACCAACGCACGGGAACTCCTCAGCAGGAATGCGGTCACGCGGTGAAGGCGTTCATGGTGCCACCGCGACCCGTGCACGCGCGAGGACAGCGTGGGCGGCTGACGTAGGAGGCCGAGCGGGCGGCCGGGTGCCGTAGTAGTGCCAAGATGCAGAGTGCCAAGATGGACGTTGGCGTCCCAATCGATCGAGCAGGAGCAGCAGTGAGTGACAACAAGGCCGATCTCGTCATCCTCGGCGGTGGCAGCGGCGGGTACGCCGCGGCCCTGCGGGCGGCCGAACTCGGCAAGTCCGTGGTGCTGATCGAGAAGGACAAGGTCGGCGGCACCTGCCTGCACCGCGGCTGCATCCCGACCAAGGCGCTGCTGCACGCTGGCGAGATCGCCGACCAGGCCCGCGAGAGCGAGCTGTTCGGCGTCAACGCCACGTTCAACGGCATCGACATGGCCGGCGTCCACAAGTACAAGGACGGCGTGATCTCGAAGAACCACAAGGGCCTGGTCGGGCTGATCAAGAGCCGTGGCATCGAGATCCTCGAGGGCGACGGACGGCTCACGGGCCCGAAGACGGTCACTGTCAATTCAGACACCTACACCGGCGCGAACGTCATCCTGGCCACCGGTTCGTACTCCCGGACCCTGCCCGGCCTGGACATCGACGGGCAGCGGGTGATCACGAGCGAGCACGCGCTGGTCCTGGACCACGTGCCGGCGAGCGCGATCGTGCTCGGCGGCGGGGTCATCGGCGTCGAGTTCGCCAGCGCGTGGACCTCGTTCGGCGCCGCGGTGACGATCGTCGAGGCGCTGCCGCATCTTGTCCCGCTCGAGGACGAGGCCAGCTCGAAGCTGCTCGAGCGCGCCTTCCGCCGGCGCAAGATCGGCTTCAAGCTCGGGGCCAGGTTCGAGAAGGTCGAGCCCACCGACGACGGCGTCCGCGTGACGATCGAAGGCGGCGAGACGCTCGAGGCCGAGGTGCTGCTGGTTGCCGTCGGCCGCGGACCGACGTCGCAGAACCTGGGCTACGAGGACCAGGGCATCACGATCGAGCGCGGCTTCGTCGTGACCGACGAGGTGTGCCGCACCTCCGTCGACGGCGTGTACGCCGTCGGCGACCTGATCACGCAGGGCGGCGGGCCGCACCTGCAGCTCGCACACGTCGGGTTCGCCGAGGGCATCCTGGTGGCCGAGCACATCGCCGGCCTGCCGGTGGTCCCGATCGACTACGCGGGCGTTCCGCGGATCACCTACTCTGCACCCGAGGTCGCGTCCGTCGGGCTCACCGAAGCGCAGGCGGTCGAGAAGCTCGGCGCCGACCGGGTCAAGACCGTCACGTACGACCTGTCCGGCAACGGCCGCAGCGCGATCCTCAACGCCAAGGGCGCGGTCAAGCTGGTCGCTGAGACGGAAGGCCCCGTGCTGGGCGTGCACATCGTCGGCGAGCGGGTCGGCGAGCTGATCGCCGAAGCGCAGCTGATCTACAACTGGGAGGCCCTGCCCAGCGAGGTGGCCCAGCTGATCCACCCGCACCCCACCCAGTCCGAGGCCATCGGCGAGGCGCACCTGCTGCTCGCCGGCAAACCGCTGCACGTGCACGACTGACAGAATCTGCTCGCCCATCCGACTAAGGAGCCACAAGGACCATGCCGGTTTCCGTGACCATGCCGCGCCTCGGTGAAAGCGTCACCGAAGGCACCGTGACCCGCTGGCTCAAGCAGGAGGGCGAGCACATCGACGCCGACGAGCCGCTGCTTGAGGTCTCGACCGACAAGGTCGACACCGAGGTGCCCTCCCCCGCCTCCGGCACCGTGCTGTCGATCAAGGTGCAGGAGGACGAGACCGTCGAGATCGGCGTCGAGCTGGCGGTGATCGGCGATGCCGACGACGCCGGTGGCGCGGCGTCCGGCGCCGCTGACTCCGGCGGCGACGAGCAGGCCGCCAGCACTGAGCCGTCCGGTGGCGACGAGGCCGAGCAGGCCGCCACGGAGGAGCCGGCAGAAGCCGAGCCGGAGCCTGAGGCGAAGCCCGAGCCCGAGGCCAAGCACGCGCCAGAGCCAGAGCCGGCCGCGAAGTCCGCACCCGCACCGGCGCCGACTGCAAGTCCAGGCGCCCGCGGAGGCGACGAAGGAGCCGAAGCGGACGAAGACGAGGACGTCGCGGGCGCGTACGTCACCCCGCTGGTCCGCAAGCTGGCCAGCGAGCACGGCGTGGACCTGGCCAGCATCCAGGGCACCGGTATCGGCGGGCGCATCCGCAAGTCCGACGTGCTCGGCGCGGCCCAGGCGAACGCCGCCCCGGCCGAGGAGCCCGCCCCCCAGCCCGCCGCGGCCAGCGCTCCGTCGGCTTCCCGACCTTCGACGCCGGCGGCGGCCAACCTGCGCGGCAAGACCGAGCCGATGTCACGGATGCGTCAGGTGATCGCGGCCCGGATGGTCGAGTCGCTGCAGACGTCCGCGCAGCTGACCACGGTCGTCGAGGTCGACGTCACCAAGATCGCCCGGCTGCGCGATCAGGCCAAGCGCGACTTCGAGGCCCGCGAGGGCGTCAAGCTGAGCTTCCTGCCGTTCTTCGCGGTGGCCGCGATCGAGGCTCTCAAGGCCCACCCGGTCGTCAACGCCTCGGTCGACATGGACGCCAAGACGATCACCTACCACGACGGCGCGCATCTCGGTGTCGCGGTCGACACCGAGCGCGGGCTGCTCGTCCCGGTGATCCACGATGCCGGTGATCTCAACCTGGCCGGGCTGGCCCGCAAGATCGCCGACGTCGCCGACCGCACCCGGAACAACAAGATCAGTCCGGACGAACTCGGTGGCGGGACGTTCACCCTGACGAACACCGGCAGTCGTGGTGCGCTGTTCGACACTCCGATCATCAACCAGCCACAGGTCGGCATCCTGGGCACCGGAGTTGTCGTCAAGCGGGCCAGCGTCGTCACCGACGAGGAGTTCGGCGAGACGATCGCCGTCCGCTCGATGGTCTACCTCGCGCTGTCCTACGACCACCGCATCGTCGACGGTGCCGACGCGGCCCGCTTCCTCAGCACCATCAAGCAGCGCCTGGAGGCCGGCGCCTTCGAACGGGCGCTCGGCCGGGCCTAGCGTGCGGCTATGCGCATCGTCCTCGCGGGCGCGTCCGGCCTGATCGGTCCGGCGCTGCACGAGCGGTTGCGCGGACAGGGCCATCACGTCAAGACGCTGGTCCGGCACGCCACGAACGACGACGATCAGGACAGCTGGGATCCGGCGCAGGGCCTAATCGACCCGGGCTTCCTGGCCGACGCGGACGCGGTCGTCTGCCTGTCCGGATTCGGGGTCGGCGAGCGCCGCTGGAACGAGCGCGTCAGGAACCGGATCGTGCAGAGCCGGGTCGACAGCGTCGGCACCATCGCGCGGTCGCTCGCCGAGTACGGCGGCCCGCGGGTGCTCGTGGCGGCGTCCGCCGTCGGCTACTACGGGGACGGCGGCGAGGCCGAACTCGACGAGTCCGCGCCGAGCGGGTCTACGTTCCTGGCCGGGGTATGCCGGGGCTGGGAGGCCGCGGCCGATCCGGCGCGGGATACCGGCGTCCGGGTGGCCCACCTGCGCAGCGGGCTCGCGCTCAGCCCGTCCGGCGGGATGCTCGGTCGGCTGCGGCCGATCGTGCGCGCCGGGATCGCCGGCCGGCTCGGCAGCGGCCGCCAGTTCATGCCGTGGATCTCCCTCGCCGACGAGGTGGCCGCCATCGGGTTCGTGCTCGAACACGACC
>JBOGDQ010000017.1:0-27763 GCA_050742975.1 Jatrophihabitantaceae bacterium | reverse complement strand
CGAGGGTGCCGGGCTGGACAAGGGTGATCCGCGGCTGGCGTTTCGCCGGGTCATGTTCGCCCACGCCCGCAAACAGGCCGGGCAGGTGCTGCGCCGCCGCGACACCCGCGAACACCTCGCCCTGTACATCAAGGCCTTCAACGCCTGGGCCACCGGCGAACGCCCCCTGCCTCCGCTGCGCTTCGCCGCCCGCGAAGCCATGCCCACCATCGCCAAGCTCAGCTGAACCGTACGCAGGACTCCTCGATACAACGACCCCGTCGCGCAGGCCGCGCCCCCGCACTCCACCCAACCGCCACGGTCCCCGCCTGGCGATCCTGGCGCGGGACGCGCTGAGCGATCCTGGCGCGGGACGCGCTGAGCGATCCCCCTGCGGCGACGGCGGGCCACGGACCGATGACAGGCCAGCCGGCGAGTCCGAGCCTGATCTCGGTGCGTGCCGGAGGCGTTACTGCGGTCGGGCGTTACCGCTCCAGGTATGCGGCGAGATTCGCCAGCGAGGACGTGAGCCCAGCCGCGTGGTCCTTGGCAGAGATGCCGTCGGGGACGTTCTCGGCTCGGATCTCGATCCGGGTCCTCCTCCCGGCTGTGGCGACCTCCCAGGTCATGGTCATGGTGCCGGTGTACCCCGGTTCGTCAGAGACGAACTGCACTGCCTGGACGACCCTCACGCCGGGGACAATGTCGAGGAAGCGAGCCTCGACAATGTCAGAATCCGGTGTTGCCTTGCCCCGCGCGCTCGACGCGTCCGCATAGGTCAGGACCATTCGGTAGGACCCGCCCGACCGGGCATCGAATCTCTCGAATCTGCCGGTCATGCCCGCTGGCGGGAGCCACGCGACGAGCGCATCCGGATCGACCAAGGCGGCATAGGCGCGTTCAAGCGGGGTTGCGATCACTCGGGAAGCGATGTCCGTGCGTGTCATGCGACGAGATTGTATGGCCGCACCCCGAGACACAGACAGCTTGCGCCGGCTGTCCCGCGTCCCGATTCGCATACGACACGCGGTCGATCCCGGCGATGTGCACTCGGCTGGTCGAGCTGCTGGTCATCGCGAAGGCCACCGCACGTTCCCCGCCCGACTCGAGGACTGTCTTCGGCACCGTGCTCGACAAGTTCTACGGCGGAGTGCCTGTCCCAGGTGATGGTCGTGGCGGTCCTTCCACCTTCAGGATAGGGCGCCGGTGGGGGCTTGCGGCAAGGCCCGGGTGGTGCGGCAGACTCGCGCGTCCAACCACGTAGGCGGAAGGGTGTCAGGTGTCCAAATCGCTCGATGAGGGTCCGTTCTTCCATGGCACGATCGCGGATCTGAGCGTGGGTGAGTTCCTCATGGCGGGCCGCCCATCGAACTACCGTCCCGAGATCGTGATGAACCACATCTATTTCACCGCTCTTGTTGATGCAGCTGGCCTCGCTGCGGAGCTCGCTGCGGAGCTCGCAGAGGGTGACGCGATTCCGAGGGTATATGCAGTAGAGCCAACCGGGGCGTTCGAGAACGACCCGAACGTGACCGACAAGAAGTTCCCCGGTAACCCCACTCGGTCGTACCGCAGTAGCGCCCCGCTGCGGATCGTCAGCGAGATGACCGAGTGGACGCGACTGACACCCGAACAGCTGCAAACATGGCGGGAGCGACTGTCGGCGCTTCTCGCAAGCGAGCGCGGCCAGATCCTTAATTGAGGCCCGCGTAGAACCGAGGTTCGTACCCACCATTCACGCCGGTTCCGGATCCAGTCTGGGACGACGTCCGGGTCATCGCCCGGCAGGCGAGACGGCCTTTGATCATCAGCGTCCGGTTGCCGCGAGTGCACCGGGGCCAAGCACCGGATCGAGCACTCACAGTTCCTGGTCGGGATGACACAGATTTGTGCGATCTCCGGTATGTGTGTAGCTTGCGACTGTGCCTACCGACGCTGAGTTGACCTTCGCTGATCACGCGGGCCGGCTGTACGCCCGCCGGTACGGTTTTGCGCCGATGGTGGGGCGGTTGCTGGGCTATTTGGCGATCTGCGATCCGCGGGAGCAGAGCGTCGGCGAGCTGGCCGACGCGCTGCTGGCCAGCCGCAGCGCGATCACCGGTGCCGTCAAGGCGCTGGAGCAGCTGCACCTGGTGCAGCGCTCCCGCGCCGCGGGCGAGCGGATGGATCGGGTCCGGATAGAGCTGACGTCATCGCAGGCCCTCGGGTTCGACCCCGCCGAGTACCTCGAGCAGCGTGACCTGGCGCGGGAAGGGCTGCAGGTGATCAAGGACGCTGCACCGCAGCGGCGAGCGGTGTTGATGTGGATGGCGGCGTTCGCCGAGTTTCTGGCCGACCGGCTGCCCGCCCTGGAAAAGGAATGGAACGAGCATCGCGCGGCGCTGGTGACGGCCGGCGAACTGCCCGACATCTTCAACCTGAGAGTTAAGGACTGATCATGATTACTGATGTGCGGCCAGCGATCGAGGTGGCCGGACTGTGCAAGTCGTTCGGCGACCATGTGGTGCTCGACGGCGTGGACCTGGCCGTCGCCGAGGGCACGGTGTTCTGCCTGCTCGGTCCCAACGGCGCGGGCAAGACCACGATGGTGCACATCCTGTCCACGCTGATCCCGGCCGACGCCGGGCAGCTGAGCGTGGCCGGCTGCGATGTCGCGGCCGATCCGCGTGGGGTGCGTGCCGCGATCGGGGTGACCGGCCAGTTCTCGGCCGTGGACGATCTGCTCACCGGTTCGGAGAACCTGCAGCTGATGGCCGACCTGCTCCACCTCGGCCGCGGCCCCGGCCGGCGGCGGGTGCGCGAGATGCTCGACCGGTTCGGCCTCGCCGACGCGGCAGCCAAATCGGCATCCACCTACTCCGGTGGGATGCGGCGCCGGCTGGATCTGGCCATGACCCTGATGGGCACGCCCCGGCTGATCTTCCTCGACGAGCCCACAGCGGGCCTGGACCCGCGAAGCCGCCGCGCGATGTGGGACAACGTCCGGGACCTGGCGCGCGGCGGGATCACGATCTTCCTCACCACCCAGTACCTGGACGAGGCCGATCAGCTCGCCGACCAGATCGCGGTCCTCGACAACGGCCGCATCGTCGCCGAAGGCACCCCCGTCGTGCTCAAACGACGTATCCCCGGCGGGCACATCCAGCTGCAGTTCACCAGCCTGCCAGCCTTACACGCGGCGACCCGGCTACTGCCGGCGACCGCACGTGACGAGGACGCCCTGACCCTGCAGGTGCCCGGCGACGGCAGCATCGCGACGTTGCGCCGTCTGCTCGGCGAGCTTGAGGATTCGGCGATCGACGTCGAACAGCTCACGATCCACACCCCTGACCTGGACGACGTGTTCTTCGCCGTCACCGGCCACGCCACCACCCACGACACCGAGCTGACGCAGATCGCCGCGCGATGAGCACTACCACCCTCGCGTATTCGCTGACCGACTCGGTCACCATGCTGCGGCGCAACCTCAAACGCCAAATCCGCTACCCGTCGATCACCGTCATGCTCATCGCGATGCCGCTGATCTTCCTGCTGCTGTTCGTCTACGTCTTCGGCGGCCAGCTCGGCACCGGCCTCGGCCACCGCGCCGGCTCACACACCGCACGCGGCGCATACCTGGACTACATCACGCCCGGCATCCTCATCATGACCGTCGCCTCCGCCGCGCTCGGAACCGCCATCTCGGTCGCGATGGACATGAGCACCGGCATCGTCGCCCGGTTCCGCACCATGTCCATCGCCCGCGGCGCCGTGCTCACCGGACACGTACTCGGCACCCTCCTGCAGACCCTGGTCGGCCTGATCGTCATCGCTGCGGTCGCCGCTGCGATCGGCTTCCGCCCCGACGCCGGCGCCTTGTCCTGGCTGGCCGCGCTCGGCATGCTGCTGCTGTTCGCCCTCGCGCTGATCTGGCTGTCCACCGCACTCGGCCTGGCCGCGAAAAGCGTCGAGACCGCCAGCAACACCCCGATGTTCCTCACCCTGCTGCCGTTCCTGGGCAGCGGATTCGTCCCCACCGCATCGATGCCAGCCGGGCTACGCCAATTCGCCGAATACCAGCCCTTCACCCCGGTCACCGAGACCGTGCGGCACCTTCTGACCGGCGGACCCGTCGCACCCCACGCCATCGCCGCCATCACGTGGAGCCTCGCCATCACCACCGCCGCCTACCTATGGTCGATATGCCTCTACAACCGGCGGCAGATCCGCTAACCAACACCAGCTGCTCCGCCCTGCGAACAGCGCTGCTGGACCAACACTCTTGTGTCTCAAGCCCAACGATGACCGGGCGCATGCGCGGATGCCCGAGAGCGCAAACCCCTCCACGCCAAGCGATGCCCGTTTACTCCGCCCGAGAAAATGCCCGGTGATGGGGCGACATGCGGGATACACACATCGGGCAAATCGCGCCACCGACTGTCCAATGAGTTCCGCAGCCGCAGCGGGTTGATCACCGAACTCGCCTGACCGCTCACGGACCTGCCGGTGCGCGCTTGCACGGCGCTGGGTCTTCATGCGATCAATGGGTCGCGCGACTCTCGGCGTGTCCGGATAAATACGCAAGCCGGCCACCGGGCCGTGGACCGCCGGATAGCGACACACTGGTCTTACTGTGGCGTGACGTAGGCGCCGCTGATCCCGCCGTCGACCAGGAACGTCGACGCGGTGATGAAAGAGGCGTCCTCGCTCGCCAGGAACGCGACGGCCGCTGCGATCTCGTCGGCCTCGGCGAACCGCCCGATCGGGATGTGCACGAGGCGCCGGGCGGCCCGCTCCGGATCCTTCGCGAACAGCTCCTGCAACAGCGGGGTGTTCACCGGGCCGGGGCACAGCGCGTTCACCCGGATGCCCTCGCGCGCGAACTGCACCCCGAGCTCGCGGCTCATCGCCAGCACGCCACCCTTGCTCGCGGTGTAGGAGATCTGCGAGGTGGCCGACCCCATGACGGCGACGAACGATGCGGTGTTGATGATCGAGCCGCCACCGGACGTCCGCATGTGCTCGATCGCGAACTTGCAGCACAGATAGACCGACGTCAGGTTGACCTCCTGCACACGGCGCCAGGCAGCCAGGCCGGTGTCCAGGATCGAGTCGTCGTCCGGCGGGGAGATGCCCGCGTTGTTGAACACGACGTCGACCCGGCCGAAGTCGTCGACCACGCCCTGGAAGAGCGCTCGGACCTCCGCCTCGGACGTCACATCGGCACGCACGAACGTCCCGTTCACCTCGACCGCTGCCTTGGCGCCGGACTCGGTGTCGATGTCGACGCAGACGACCCGTGCACCCTCGGCCGAGAACCGGCGCGCCGTCGCCAGCCCGATCCCGCTGCCCGCTCCGGTGACGACGGCGACCTTGTCGGCGAGTCTCGCCACGGCTGTGGCCATCAGCTCTCCTTCGTCGAGATGAAGACGTTCTTCGTTTCGGTGAACGCGAACGGCGCGTCCGGCCCGAGCTCGCGGCCGAGCCCGGAGGACTTGAAACCGCCGAACGGCGTCCAGTAGCGGACCGACGAGTGCGAGTTGACCGACAGGTTCCCGGCCTCGATGCCCCGGCTCACCCGGACGGCGCGCCCGACGTCATGCGTCCAGATGGAGCCGGACAGCCCGAACTCGCTGTCGTTCGCGATCCGGATCGCCGCGGCCTCGTCGTCGAACGGCACGACGGCGACGACCGGGCCGAAGATCTCCTCGTGCAGCACGCGATCGGCCAGGTCGGTCGGAGCGAGCACGGTCGGCGGGAACCAGTACCCGGTTCCGGACGGCGCGCTTCCGCGAAACGCGACCTGCTCGTCGTTCGGGACGTACGCCGCCACGCGCTCGCGCTGCGCCGCGCTGATCAGCGGGCCCATCTCGGCCGTGTCGTCGCCCGGGTCGGTGACGACAACGCCCTTCACCGCCGTCTCGAAAAGCTCCATGAAGCGCTCGTACGCGCTGCGCTCGACCAGGATGCGGGATCGGGCGCAGCAGTCCTGGCCGGCGTTGTCGAACACGGCGTAGGGGGCGCTCGCGGCCGCGGCCTCGAGGTCGGCGTCGGCGAACACCACGTTGGCGCTCTTTCCGCCGAGCTCGAGCGTCACCGGCTTGATCCGTTGCGCGCAGCCGGCCATGACCTGCTGGCCCACCTCGGTCGAGCCGGTGAACACGATCTTCGCGACGTCGGGGTGCTCGACGAAGCACTGGCCCACGACGCTGCCCTTGCCGGGCAGGACCTGGAACACGTCCTCGGGCAGCCCGGCTTCCAGCGCCAGCTCGGCCAGCCGCAGCGCCGTCAGCGGAGTGAGTTCGGCCGGCTTGAGCACGACCGTGTTCCCCGCGGCGAGCGCCGGCGCGAAGGCCCAGGACGCGATAGGCATCGGGAAGTTCCACGGCACGATCGCGCCGACAACGCCGAGTGGCTCGTGGAACGTCACGTCCAGGCCGTCCGAGACCGGGATCTGCTGACCGATCAGCCGCTCGGGCGCGCCCGAGTAGTAGGCGATCACGTCGCGCACGTTGCCGGCCTCCCAGCGAGCGTTGCCGATCGTATGCCCGGAGTTCGCGACCTCCAGCCGCGCGAGCCGCTCCAGGTCGGCGTCGACGGCGTCGGCGAAGCGGCGCAGCAGTCGGGCCCGGTCACCCGGCGCCACCGCTCGCCACTGCTCGAAGGCCTTGCCGGACCGGGCGATCGCGGCCTCGGTGCCCGCGCGGTCGAGCTGTTCGACGGTGGCGACGACCTGCTCGGTCGCCGGATTGATCACGTCGTAGGTCGACGTCATCGCATGCTCCGCGGGCATCGCTCGGTGGTCACTGCGCTCACATCCGCTCGAAGGTGCGGACGCGCTCCCAGTCGGTCACCGCCGCCTCGAAGGCGGTGAGCTCGACCTGCGCGGTGTTGGCGTAGTGATCCACCACCGCATCGCCCAGGCCCTTGCGCGCCACCGCGCTGGAGCGCCACAGCTCGGCCGCCTCACGCAACGTGCTGGGCACGCGCGGTGCGTCGGCCACGTAGGCGTTGCCGCCGAACGCCGGCTCGAGCTCGAGGTCGTGGTCGATCCCGTAGAGGCCCGCGGCGATCATCGCGGCCACCGCGAGGTACGGGTTCACGTCCCCGCCGGGCACCCGGTTCTCGAAGCGCAGGCTCTCGTCGTGCCCGACCGTCCGGACGGCGCACGTGCGGTTGTCGAAACCCCACAGCACCGCGGTGGGCGCGAACGACCCGGGCTGGAATCGCTTGTAGGAGTTGATGTTCGGCGCGTACGCGTAGGTCAGCTCGCGCAGCGCCGTCAGCTGGCCGGCGACGAACTGCTCGTACAACTTCGACACCCCGCCGGGCCGGTCTCCGGCGAACACGGGTGCGCCGCTCTCGGTGCGCAGCGACAGGTGGATGTGGCACGAGTTGCCCTCGCGCTCGTCGTACTTCGCCATGAACGTCAGCGCACTGCCGTGCTGGGCCGCGATCTCCTTGGCGCCGTTCTTGTAGATCACGGGGTTGTCGCAGGTCGTCATCGCGTCGTCGTACTTGAACGCGATCTCGTGCTGGCCGAGGTTACACTCGCCCTTCGCCGACTCGACGTGCAGGCCGGCGTCGCGCATCCCGAGGCGGATCGCCCGCAGCAGCGGCTCGACCCGGCTGGTCCCGAGGATCGAGTAGTCGACGTTGTACTGGTTCGACGGCACCAGTGCGCTGTAGTGCTTGGCCCACGCGGACTCGTAGCTCTCGTCGAACAGGATGAACTCCAGCTCGGTGCCGACGTAGGCGATCCAGCCGCGCTCGGCCAGCCGGTCGACCTGCCGCTGCAGGATCTGCCGGGGCGACTCCGCGACCGGCGTGCCGTCCAGCCACTGCACGTCGGCGAGCAGCATCGCCGTTCCGGGTTGCCACGGCACCCGCCGCAGGGTGGCGAGATCGGGCGCCATCACCAGGTCGCCGTAGCCGCGGTCCCAAGAGGAGATGGTGTACCCGTCGACGGTGTTCATCTCGACGTCGACCGCGAGCAGGTAGTTGCAGCCCTCGGTGCCGTGGCCCAGCACGTCGTTCAGGAAGTGCGTGGCGTCGATCCGCTTGCCCTGCAGCCGGCCCTGCATGTCGGTGATGGCCACGACGACGGTGTCGATCGAATCATCGGCCACCAGGGTGCGAAGCTCGTCGAGGCTCAAAGGTGGTGCAGCCATACCGAAGACCTCTCAGATGAAGGTTCGCCGACCATACCTTCTCGCATGACGGGCGGGAAGGGCACCGAGACAGGTCAGCTGAGGAATCCGCGCAGCAGCGCGGCCGTGCCGTCCACGTGCTCCTCCATCTCGATCCGCGCTCGATCGGCCCGGCCGGCGAGGATCGCGTCCACGATCGCGGCGTGCTGCAGGCTCGAGTGCGCGATGTTGGCCGGGATCACCGGTATCGCCCGGAGCAGTTCGTCCAGGCGCATCTGCACGTCAGCCACCGCGGCGGTGACCGACGCGCTGCCACCGAGAGCCGCGATGGCGAGGTGCAGCCGGGAGTCGGCCAGCCGCCTGCCCCCCGGTGTGCAGTCGGTCGCCTCGGCGAGGTAGCGATGCAGGCTCGCCCGGTCCGCGGCGGTCAGGGTGCGGGTCGCCGCCAGTGCCGCCGCGCCGGGTTCGACCACCCGCCGCAGGTCGAGCGCGTCGTCCAGCGAGTGCTCGAACGAACGGCTGATCTGATCGGTCGAGCGGGGGCGCTGCACCTTGGGCGAGACGACGAAGGTTCCGCCGCCGCGACCACGGCGCGACTCGACCAGGCCGACGTCGCGCAACGCCTTGATCGCCTCGCGCAGGGTCACCCGGCTGACCCCGAACGTCTCGGCCAGCTCACGCTCGGGCGGCAGCCGCTCGGCGTCGAGCAGGACGCCGAGCCGGATGCTCTGCGCGAGCCGCTCGACGGTCACCTCGAACGCGTTGCGGACGGGCACGCGCGAGAAGACCGTGCGGGCCCAGAGCGCCTCGACGTTCCCGGCGGGCATCAGGCACGCACCGAGCGTTCGGCCCGGTACTGCTCGGTCGCGGCGATGAAGCCGTCGAACAGCGGCTCGCCCTCGTGGACCTCCGGATGCCACTGGACCGCAACCACCCAGCCCGGCCCGGGCACTTCGATCGCCTCGACCGTCCCGTCGATCGCCCAACCGGTCGGGACCAGGCCCGCGCCGAGCCGGTGCACCGCCTGGTGATGGTAGGTCGCAACCGTCGCGTCCGTGCCGAACATGGCCGCCGCCCGGCTGCCGGCAGCGAACGTGACATCGTGCCGGCCGTGCTCCCCGACGACCGGGCAGTGCACGTCGCTGCCCACTGCGTCGGGCAGGTGCTGAATGAGGTCACCGCCCAGCGCGACGTTGAGCACCTGCATGCCGCGGCAGATCGCGAGGACGGGGACGTGCCGGTCGAGCGCGGCGTTCGCCAGACTGAGTTCCCACGCGTCGCGGTCCGGCCGGGCCGGGCCGGTGTTCGGGTCCCGTTCGGCCGAGTACCGCTCGGGGCCGACGTCCGATCCGCCGCAGAGGACGAGGCCGTCCAGTCCGTCCAGCGCGGAGGCGGCGGCGAGTTCGGGATCGCTCGATCCGGGCGGCAGCAGCAGCGCCACGCCGCCCGCGGCCCTGATCGAGTCCGAATAGCTCGCCGGCAGCAGGTCGGCCGGCTCGTTCCAGACGCCCCAGGCTGCCGTCTCGCGATAGGTGCTCAGCCCGATCCGCGGCAGCGGCTGGCTCGATGGCGTCGGGGTCACGCGCAAATGGTACGTCCGCCGGTCCAACTCGGCCCGGCGCGGCGATCAGCGGTGGACGCGCTCTGCCTTGGGATCGAAGAGCGGCTCCCGCGTGACCGTGCCGTCGACCCACTTGCCGAACAGGTCGATGGCGACGCGCGTCCCGGGACCGGCGTCGACGGGCAGGTAGGCGTACGCGATCGACGCCGCGAGCGTGTAGCCGTACCCGCCGGACGTCACCCGCCCGAGCACGCTGTCGTCGATGCGGACCGGCTCACTGCCGAGCACCACCGCGCGGGGGTCGTCGAGCACGATTGCGCGCAGCCGCCTGGACGGGCCGCCGAGCTTCACCTCGCGCAGGACGTCGCATCCCTCGAAGCCGCCCGGCTTGTCGAGCTTCACGCAGAACCCCAGCCCGGCCTCGTACGGATTCGTCTCCGCGGTCACGTCCGTTCCCCAGACGCGGTAACCCTTCTCCAGGCGCATGCTCTCGATCGCGCGGTAGCCGCCTGCCACCAGGCCGCTCGCTTGCCCCGCCGACCAGAGCGCCGACCAGAGCGCGGAGCCGTACTCGCTGGACGCGTAGAGCTCCCACCCGAGTTCGCCGACGAAGGTGACCCGCAGTGCCCGCACCGGCACGTCGCCGACCGTCAGGTCCTGCGCCGTCATGAACGGGAACGCCTCGTTGCCCAACTCCGCCGCGGTGAGCCGACCGAGGATCTCGCGCGCGTTCGGTCCCCACAGTGCGAAACAGGCGAACTGGCCGGTCACGTCGACGATCCGCACCCGCGCGTCGCGGCGGCGGGTCTGCTTGCGCAGCCAGGCCAGGTCGTGCGAGCCGAAGGCGGTACCGGTGACGACGAGGAACGCATCCTCGGCGGTGCGCGTGACGGTGAAGTCGGACTCGATACCGCCACGCCGGTTCAGCGCCTGGGTGTAGGTGATCGAGCCGACCTCGCGGGCGACGTCGTTGTCGCACGTCCACTGCAGCAGCGACGCCGCGTCCGGTCCGCTGACCTCGAGCTTGGCGAAGGAGGACTCGTCGAACAGGCCGGCGCCGTCCCTTGTCTCGAGGTGCTCGACGCCGATCGCGGGCGAGAAGAATCGGCCGGCCCAGCCGTCGGGACGCAGCGTGGCGTCACCGCGCTCGGCGTTGCTCTCGTACCAGTCGACCCGCTCCCAGCCGGCCTTCTCGCCGAACTGCGCCGCGTGCTCGGCGTGCCAGCCGAACGCCGGGGACATGCGCAGCGGGCGCCCGGCGTTCCGCTGCAGGCCCGGGTACGGGATGTCGTAGTACGTCTGGTAGTTCTCCACGGTGCGCTTGAGCGTGTAGCCCGGAGAGCGGTACTGGCTGCCGAACCGGTTGACGTCCATGTGCCACACGTCCAGGCCAGGCTCGCCCGTGACGATCCACTCGGCCAGCACCTTGCCGATCCCGCCGGCGCCGGCAATGCCGTGCGCGCAGAACCCGGCCGCGACGAACAAGCCGGCGACGGACGTCTCGCCGAGGCAGAACTCGTTGTCGGGTGTGAACGCCTCCGGGCCGTTGATCACCTTGCGCACGCCGAGGTCGCCCATGATCGGGACGCGGCGTTGCGAGTTGTGTGCGATCTCCTCCAGCCGCGGCCAGTCCTCGCGCAGCAGCCTGCCGTTGAAGTCGGGCGGGATGGCGTCGTACTGCTGCTCGGTGGCGGTCCACGGTTCGGGGTCGCGTTCGTAGCCACCCATCACCAGGCCGTCGACCTCCTGCCGGAAGTAGACGAGCAGGTCCGGATCACGCAGGGTCGGCAGGGGTTCTGCCCCGCGTTCCAGGCACGGCTCGGTAATGAGGTACTGGTGCGACATCGGGACGACCGGAATGCGCACGCCGGCCAGCCGTCCGATTTCGGCCGCGAACATCCCGCCGCAGTTCACGACGACCTCGCACTCGATGTCGCCGCGATCGGTCCGTACCGAGCGCACCCGCCCGGCGCGGACGTCGAGGCCGACGACCCTGGTGCGCTCGAAGATGCGCGTGCCGCTCGCGCGGGCCAGCCCGGCCAGCGCGTAGCACAGCTGCGACGGGTCCAGATGCCCGTCCGAGGCGAGGTAGGCCGCACCGACGACGCCGGCCGGATCCAGCAGCGGGAACAGGTCCTTCGCCTCGGCGGCGGAGATCTCGTGCAGCGGCAGGTCGTACGTGCGGGCCCAGCTGATCTGGCGCCGGATCTCCTCCAGCCGTTCCGGACTGGACGCGAGCTTGATGCCGCCGTTCTCGGTCCACCCGACGACCGGCCCGAGCCGGCGATACAGCTCGACCGAGTACATGTTCATCCGGGTCAACGTCGGGTCCGCGCGCAGCTGGCCGACCAGCCCGGCGGAGTGGAACGTCGAGCCGCTGGTCAGCTCGTCCCGGTCGAGCAGCACGACGTCGCGTTCACCGAGCTCGCCGAGGTGGTACGCGACGCTCGCCCCTCCGACGCCGCCGCCGACGATCACGACGCGCGCGGAAGCTGGAAGTTCGTTGGCGGCCACGACTGCCCATCCTGCTGCGCCGCGGGCCCGCCGACAAGCGACGCGCTGATCAAAAGGTCTGGGGACTAGACCGTAAGCGCTCGGCGGGCCTATTCTCCCGACACTGCACAGTGTGACGACCCAGGTAGCGCCGTACCCACCCTCGAGCGATCGGGGAGGAGGACGTGTGACAGGCCAGCCGATGCTCGCTGCCTCGACTGTCTCTTCGGGCGGAACCGGAGACCGCGCGACTGCCGCGCTGGACGCCGCGCTCGACCGATGCGCTTCGATAGCACCACGTCCGCGGCGGTTCGAGTCGCTGCCGGGGGGGCTGACCAACCGGATCTTCAAGGTGACGGGCTCGTCCGGTCCGCCGGTCGTGGCGCGGCTGTCCTCGGGCAAGAGCAGCCTGCTCGCGATCGATCGGCACGCCGAGTGCCAGAACGCGCGGCGCGCGGCGGACGCCGGGGTCAGCCCGCAGGTCCTCGCGTGCGAGCCCGAGAACGGTGTGGCGGTGATCGAATGGATCGACGGCCGCACCTTCGAAGCGGCGGACCTCGACGACAGCGCGCAGCTCGCGCGCGTCGCCGCGACCTGCGCCCGGTTGCACGCCGGCCCGCGATTCGTCAACGACTTCGACATGTTCACGATCCAGCGCGGCTACCTCGCTATCGTCCAGGACCGCCGGTTCCGGCTCCCGCCGCGGTACCTGGACTTCATGCCGCAGGTCGAGCGCATCCGCGTGGCGCTGGGGCACGCACCGACCGTTCCCTGCCACAACGACCTGCTCGCGGCGAACATCCTCGACGACGGCCGGCACGTCTGGTTCATCGACTACGAGTACGCCGGGAACAACGATCCGTGCTTCGAGCTCGGCAACATCTGGAGCGAGGCGAACCTGCCCGCCGACCGGCTCGAGGAGCTGGTCACCGCCTACTTCGGGCACCGGTCTCCCGCGAAGACCGCGCGCGCCCGGCTGCTCGCCCTGATGTCGAAGTACGGCTGGACGCTCTGGGCGTCCATCCAGGACGGGGTCAGTGACGTGGACTTCGACTTCTGGTCCTGGGGCATGGAGAAGTACGAACGGGCCGTCGCCGAGTTCGACGGACCGCAGCTATCGCAATTGATGCACGACGCACAGCAGCCTGACCAACCGCGAGGGAGCACGCCGTGACCGACACGCTCAACGAGGACGAACGACGACTGGCCGAAATGGGCTACAAACAGGAGCTGAACCGGTCGTGGTCCGGCTTCTCCAACTTCGCCATCTCGTTCTCGATCATCTCCATCCTGGCCGGCTGTTTCACCAGCTTCGGGCTGGGTTGGAACAACGGCGGTCCGGTGGCGATCGCCTGGGGCTGGCCGATCGTTTCGGTGTTCATCCTGGTCATCGGGCTCTGCATGTCCGAGCTCGTCTCGGCGTTCCCGACGTCCGGCGGCATCTACTGGTGGGCGTCCAAGCTCGGCGGCCCGAAGGCCGGCTACTACACAGGCTGGCTCAACCTGATCGGCCTGCTGGCGATCGATGCGTCGGTGGCCTACGGCTGCGCGACGTTCTTCGACCTCACTGTCAGCACGTTCAGCACATCGTGGGCCGCGCACTACAGCCTCACCCGGGTGTTCATCGAGTTCATCGTTGTGCTCTTCCTGGTCGCGCTGATCAATATCTTCTCCAGCCACCTGCTGGCCGTCCTCAACAACATCTCGGTGTGGTGGCACGTGGCCGGCGCGGCAGCTGTCGTGTTGATCCTCGTGTTCGTACCGAAGCACCACGCGAGCGTGTCCTCGGTGTTCACCCATACGGTGAACAACACCGGCTTCTTCAGCGGCCACACCCACGGCTTCGGGTTCATCCTCTATGTGCTGCCGCTCGCGGCGATCCTGACCCAGTACACGATCACCGGTTACGACGCGTCGGCCCACCTGTCGGAGGAGACCAAGAGCGCCGCCAACGCGGCGGCCAAGGGCATCTGGCGCTCGATCTTCTACTCCGCGATCGGCGGCTGGATCCTGCTGCTCGCCTTCCTGTTCGCCGTTCAGAACGAGGGCAAGGTGACCGCGGGCGGCGGCGGCGTTTCGGTGATCTTCAGTCAGGCGCTCAGCAGCCGGTGGGGCGGAACGGTGCTGCTCATCTCCGCGGCCGGTCAGTTCTTCTGCACCGTGGCCTGCATGACCAGCACGAGCCGGATGCTGTTCGCGTTCAGCCGTGACGGCGCTGTGCCCGGTGGCCAGTACTGGTCCAAGCTCAACGCCAATCGCGTTCCGGTGTACGGCGTGATCGCCTCCGCCATCATCGCGATGGTCCTGACCCTGCCGGCCCTCGTGAAGGTCGACATCAACGGCGCGCCCGTCCCTGTCGCCTTCTTCGCCGTGGTCTCGATCGGGGTCATCGGCCTGTACGTCGCGTTCGCGATACCCATCTTCCTACGGTGGAAGGCCGGTGCGAACTTCACGCCGGGTGCGTGGACATTGGGTGCCAAGTACAAGTGGATGTGCATCGTGGCGCTCGTCGAGATCGTCGTGACCTCGATCGTCGCCCTGCTGCCCACCTCGTCCGGGGGCGCGCCGTGGTACTCGGGATTCGCCTGGAAGTACGTGAACTACACGGTGCTGGTGGTGCCGGGCGCGTTGATCGTGCTCTGGATCTACTGGCACCTGTCCGTCAAGAACTGGTTCAAGGGACCGAAGGTGACGATCGACCTGCCGGCCGGGGTGTCCTCGGCCGACGAGATCGCCCTCGAGCACCAGCACTCGACCGGTCACCAGCCGACCCCGGAGCCCGGCTCGGCCGTCACGCCGTAGGGGGCAGCCGCAGCCGGGTGGTCAGCGGGGCGGCATGCCTGCGAGGATCTCGCGGGCGCGCTCGGCGACGGTGTGCTCGACCAGGACCTCGTACTTGGTCGCGATCACCTGGCTGACCGAGGCGAAGTCGCGGGCGCCGCCCCGGGTGGCCGCGCTGAACCCGAGCTGGCTCCACAGCAGCATGAACAGCGCGCCGAGCAGGGGGGTGGTGATCAGGAAGCCCACGCCGCCGCTCTTGCTGAACAGCGCGAACGCGATCCCGACGAACAGCCCGATCCACAGTCCGGACAGCGCGCCCGCGGCCGCCACCTTGGCCCGGGTGAGCCGTCCGGTGACCCGCTCGACGGTCTTGAGCTCGGTGCCGACGATCGCGACGTTCTGCACCGGGAACTCGTTGTCGGCCAGGTAGTCGACCGCGCGCTGGGCCTGGGCGTAGCCGTCGTACACACCGAGTGATCGCGGGTAGTCGAGCGTCAGGCCCGGCCGGGGGACGCCCTGGGGAATCGTCATGCGTTCAGGGTGCCATGAGCCGGGCGTGCGCGCCGAGCACTACAGCGCGGCCCACGGCTGGTGGTGGGCCCACCGGATCACGACGTTCTGGTGGCGCAACGTGAAGCGCAGGACCACGTAGGACGCGACGATCGCCGCGAGTACGAGCGCGGGCGACAGGATTGACTTCAGCACGATGAACCCGGTGAGCGAGGCGTTGGTCAGCAGCCATACCGTCCCGGCCGCGTTGACGAAGTAGGTCACCGCCCACACCATCGACAGCCGGCAGAAGAACCGTTCGTTGCGCAGCCGCTGCGACACCTCCGCCGGGATGGGGCAGAACTCGTGGGCGAGCCGGTCCATCACCGGCCGGCCGGCCAGGGCGGTGGCGGCGAGGAAGGTGGCGGTGGCGATCGTGCCCGCGACCGGCTGCAGGAAGTACACGAACGCGCTGCCTGTCACGAACACGCTCACGGCGCGGATGGATAGCAGCCCGGCGCCGAGCATCGCGGCGGCGAGCACCGGCTGGTGCCGCAGGACCCGCAGCAGCAGGCCGGCGTAGTACCAGGCGACGGTCGCGAGGACCGCCGCGCGCAGGCCGAACAGCGACATCGACATGTAGAAGACGGCCATCGGCAGCAGCGATGCGAGCAGCACGGTCGTGCCCGCGCGCTTGAGGATGGGCCGCCATCCCGGCATGTGAATGACGTCCTGCGGGGACGACGCGAGCACCATGTAGATCTCCGGGACGAAGGTTCAGAAGCAGCGGGACCGGCCGCGTTGGTCACGACCGGGTTCTGCTTACGCTTCCCCCGCATGTGAAATCTATGTTATCTGATGGTGGGTCCCGGCGACAGTGCGCAACTCGGACACTTTCGCCCCGTCGATCAGTTGCTGCCGGTGATCCCCGCAATGTCAGCGCAGTACGGTCGGATCCATGCGAGCCGTCGTCTACGAGCTGACCGGGGACCCCGACGTCCTGACCCTGATCGACAAGCCGGTGCGCGAGCCGGGCCCGGGCGAGGTGCGGGTGCGCATCCATCGTTCGGGCGTCAACCCCACCGACTGGAAGGCGCGTCGCGGCAGCGGTCCCGGATTGCCGGTTGCGCCCGCGCAGACGCCGAACCAGGACGGCTCCGGTGTCGTCGACGCGGTCGGCCAGGGTGTCGAGGCCGCGCTGATCGGTGCGCGCGTCTGGGTCTGGGAGGCGGCGTACCGGCGACCGGAAGGCACGGCGCAGGAGGTCGCGATCGTCCCCGCGCGGCGGGTGGTGCCCCTGCCCGACACGGCGTCGTTCGACCTGGGCGCCAGTCTCGGCGTGCCGTTCCTGACGGCGCGGCGCTGCCTGACCGTGACCGAGGACGGACCGGACCGGCTCGGGCCGGGCACGCTGGACGGGCGGGTTGTGCTGGTCACGGGCGGCGCCGGCGCGGTGGGCAACGCGGCGATCCAGCTCGCGCGCTGGTCGGACGCCACCGTGATCACGACGATCAGCGGCCCGGAGAAGGCGCAGCTCGCCTCGGCCGCCGGCGCGGACCACGTGATCGACTACCGGCGCCAGGACGTCGTGGCGGAGATCGCCCGGATCGCAGCGCGCGGCGTCAACACCGTCCTCGAGGTGTCGCCGTCCGCCAATGCCGTCATCGACGCGGCCGTGCTCGCCCCGCACGGGTCGGTCGCGGTGTATGCGAACAACGGCGGTGACGAGCTGAGTCTCCCGGTACGCGCGCTGATGGTTCCCAATGCGCGCTGGCAGTTCGTCCTCATGTACACCGCTCCGGTCGATGCGATGGCCGCCGCTGTCCTCGACGTGTCGGCCGCCGTTCTCGACGGTGCCGTCCGGGTGGGGCCGCACGCCGGCCTGCCGCTGCATCACTTCCCGCTCGAGCAGGCCGCCGCGGCCCATGCGGCGGTCGAGCACGCCGCTATCGGCAAGGTCCTCATCGATGTGAACGGGTGAGTGCCCGGCCGCGCTCGGCCGGTATGAACGTTCGGCCGGGCGCGATGCGATGAGGTGTTTGGACGGCCGGCGGCGCGCCTCGCCACCGCCGCGGCCGGTCGTGCCGAACCTGAACGACGACCTGCACGAAGGGCCGGTTGCTACGGGGACAGTTGGCTGCAGCAGCACCTGGCCGGGTACTCGATGCCGGACCCGAAGCCAGGCGATGGGACTATGCGGACGTGCGTGCGAGGGGCGAGGTCGGGAGCGCCGCGTTGGTCCTGCGCGGTCCCAGATGGGTACGGCTGCTGTTTTGGATGATCTTCGGCGCCGGACTGCTCTGCGTTCTGATCGGTCTCGCGATCGGGTCGGGCGGTGACTGGGAATCCGGCGGACTGATGGTGGTGCTCGGAGTGCTGCTGGCTCCGGTCGGCTGGCGCGGAGCTCGCTCGCGTGTCCGCGTTGATCAGCGAGGCGTGCTCTATTCGGCCTTCCGCGTCACCTTCGTGCCCGTATCGGACATCGATTCGTTTCAGCTGCGAGCGGTCAGCGGCCCGCGGCGGGTGGACAGAGCCCAGGTTGCGGTCGTTCGCAAGGACGGCTCGGAGCTTCGGCTGGACCCCACGGAGGTCATTCGATCTGGTCCGGACCATGACGACGTTCGTGCGCAGATCAGCCATGCAGCAGGCGCTGGAGCGAGTGCCGCACGATGCGAGTCAGCCGCCCGACGGCTAACGCGTCGGCAGGGGAGTGGACCAGACGCTGCGCCCGAACGTCGCCGCGTACAGCGTCTTGTCATCGCCGCTGATCTTGACGTCCAGCACCGGGGTGTTCGGCAGACTCCGGCCCACCCGCACCCAGTTCTTCTTGCCGTTCTTGTCCATGAACACGCCCAGGTCGGTGGCTGCGAACAGGTCGCGGTGCGGCCGGTCGTAGACGAGCATCTCGACCGGCGCATTGGGCAGCTTGCCGCTGATGTTGCTCCAGCTGGAGCCGCCGTTGCGCGTCTCCCAGACGTTCGCTGACAGGTCGCCCTCGCGGTAGCCGGAGTAGGCGACGTAGACGTGGTTGGCGTCGGTCGGGTCGACGACGATCGAGTTGACCCATCGCGTCGGCAGGCCCTTGCCGGTGAACTCGGTCCAGTGCGCGCCGAGGTCGCTCGTCTTCCAGAGCCGGCCGGTGTCCGTACCCAGGTAGATCGTGTTCGGATCGGTCTTCGCCGGCGCGATCCACGTGATCGTCGCGTACTCGTTCGCGTAGAACGGGCCTTGGTCGTTCTCGTCCGGCGGCACCGGCCCGGTGAGGTAGTCGCCCGGCGGGCTGATTTGGGTGAACGTCGCGCCGCTGTCGCTCGAGCGGTCCAGGACGTTCCCGCCGAAGTACACGACGTTCGGGTTCGTCGGGTCCAGGACGATCGGCGCGTCCGTGGTGGTCCGGGTGGAGTGCCGTGTCCCGAACCGGGACGACTTCGTCACGCCGCCGGTGTCCTCGTGACGCGTGCACACGCCGACCTGCGAGCACTCGTAGAAGACGTTGTGGTCTGCATAGTCGATCAGTACCTCGTGCCCGTCGCCACCGCCGTACGCGTTCCACTGGGTCAGGTCTGTCGGCTCGGATGTCGCCGTCCAGGTGCGGACGCTGCCGTTGTCCTGCAGGCCGGTCGCCAGCCGCGCCGGATCGTCGGCGGCGACGGCAAGGTGGTACGACTGGTTGAACGGCTCGTACGTCGCGTGGACCCAGCTCCGCGTCGCACCGTTCGCGTCCGACCGGTAGAAGCCGCCGTCGTTGCCGAGATAGATGCGGCCGGCGACGTTCGGGTCCCACGCCATCGCGTGCTGGTCGGCGTGTACGCCGCCGGACGTATGCCAGGTCGCGCCGCCGTCGGTCGACTCGCGCAGGTTGACGTCCGCGTTGAACAGGTGGTTCTCGTCCGTCGGGTCGACCCACAGCCGGCCGAACCACCACTCGTACCCACTGTTGCCGCCGGCCCGGCCGCCGGGCGTGAACGAATCCCCGTCGTCGTTGGAGATGTAGAACCCCTTGTCCAGCCCGTACTGCGTGCCGGACACGACGTACACGCGGTTCGGATCGTTCGGTGCGACGACCACGCCGATGCGCCCGAGGCTGGCGTCCCTCTTGAGTCCGGTCCCGGCCGCGTCGGTCGGCGCGGTTCCGATCACGTTCTGCAGCCGGGTCCAGGTGCGGCCTGCGTTGTCCGACCGGAACAGTCCCGAGCCCACGCCGCCGTAGACCCGCGCGCCGTTGTTGCGCTTGTGGTCCCAGAGGGTCGCGTAGACGCGATCGGGGTTGGCCGGATCGAGGGCGAGGTCGACGCCGCCGGTCGTGTTGTTGGGCGTCGGCAGCACGAGCTGCCAGTCCTTGCCGCGCCCGTCCAACCGGTAGATGCCACGCTGCCCGGCCGAGCCGGACAGGTTGCCCGCCGCGGCCACATAGACGCGCTGCGGATCGGCCGGGTCTACGACGATCCGTCCGATCGCGCCGCTGTCGGTCAACCCCCACTGCCGCCAGGTCGCGCCACCGTCGGTCGACTTGTAGACGCCGTTGCCGAAGTAGGTCAGGCCGCCGCCCGACGGGTTGGCCTCGCCGGTGCCGGCCCACAGCGTGCCGTCCGGGCCCATGGCCAGCGCGCCGAGCGTCTGGGTGAACTGCGACGGCCAGGCCGAGGAGAACGTCTTGCCCGCATCGGTGCTCTTCCAGATCCCGCCGCCGGCCGCGGCCACGTAGACGGTGTCGGTGTGGCGCGGATCGACCACCAGATCGACGATGCGGCCACCGATGTTGGACGGGCCGACCAGCTGCCAGCTCCGGCCGTTCTCGGGCAGCGCCGCAGCCTGCGCCTGGGCCTGGCGGATCTGTGCCATCGTCACGTTCTGGCCCGACGTGAACCGCTGCGTCAGGTACTCCGCCGGCGCGTCCGGGCCACCGTCGTCGTCGCCCTCGTCGCTGTCGCCGTGCTCCGAGTCGCTGTGCTGGTGCGAGCCGGCCTGGCGCTTCGGCGCGCTCGTGTGCACCGAACTCGCCACGCCCACCACCAGCACCGCGACTGCCGCTAGCCCGATGATCAACAGGAACCAGTGAAATGGACGGGGCCGTCGGACAGCGCGCACGAGGTGCTCCTTCGTAGACCGATCGGGCAGGCCCCCGCACCTCCCGCCAAGCTATGACCGGCGTGCACCACCGTCAATGGATTCGCACTGATTGTCCTGATTGGCCGTGCGCGGCTGCTAATGGCTGAACCGTCCTGCCGCCGCCCGGGCGCCGACGATGGCGCAGTTGTGCGGTTGGAGCGTCCGAGATGCAACAAGATTCGGCGTGAGCGCCGATGCGACCGGCCTAACCAGCGCGCAAGAGTTCGGCGCGACGCCTGAGCCGGGCCGGCCAAACCCGGACCTTGGCGAGGTTCGCGCCGATCCACGGCACCGTGATCCACCACCAGGGACTACCGGTGAGCGCGAGCATGACGCAGCCGACCAGAACCACGACGAGAACCACCGTGTTGAGACCCCGGACCCGGCGCCACTCCTGCTGTGACCACTGCGCCAACTCCGCCGCCCTGGCACGCAGCAGCACATCCTGCGGCAGGGGGCCGCGCTCGGCGGCGCGTCGGGCCTGGCGGCACTGCGCAGAAGTCAGGCCGGCAAGGATTCCCACGCGCTGTCGACGATTCCCGCGGTTCAAGAAGGTCGAGAACGCACCGAACAGCGAACCAGTAACCGCGAACTCTCCAACGGTGTGCGTCCAGCTGGCGTGGTAGCTCAACTTGACGAGCAACCCCATGGCCAGGCCGAACAGCACTCCCTGAACAAGCCCATCGGTGAGCGCCGCGCGCCGCAACTCGTTCGCTGCCACGAACGCAGTATGACCAACAAATCGCGTCCCGGCTACGGGCCGGCTACGCGCGCATCTTGACATGATTCACCGGGCGGGCCAGGCGCCCAGCCTCGGTTCGGCTCTCGTCAGGATCAAAGTACCGGCAACGTCGAAATGCGACGATCAAGCTACTTTGATCATGGCCCGCTGCAGCGGCGCGTCGAGTTCGGACACCTCGATGGCGCTGAGCCCGTGGGAACCCGGCTAGCGCATTGCAGGTCGGCAGGGGCATCGGGCAAGTAGCTGATCGCGTAACGGACGGGCTTGGGCGGCCGGCGGCTCACTCCGCTCCGCTGGCGGCGCGCAGCCGCTCGAGCTCGCCGAGCAACTGCTCATGGCTCAGTCGCTGGTCCCCTGCCTCGGCCAACCTTGTGCGGGCCTGCTCGTTGTCCAGCGCGTCCTCGATCGCCGGGGCGAGGCGCTGCCACAGCTGCCAGGACACGATCACGCCCTGGGCGCGGCGGTGCGAACCGAAGACGACCGGCTCGGCATCGGCGCCATCGTGGTCGAATCCGGCCGCAATCTGGTTCAGTTTCGCTCTGGCCTCATTGGTCGGCAACACGTCAGTCACATCGAAAGCAGTACTCGAATCGGTACTGAATCGCTATAAGTGCGGCTCAGTGCTCGCGGCGGCCGAACCGCGAGCGGGCCTGGCGCCGGTGCCGCGGTTCGGCCTTGCGCTCGACGGCCTCGGCGGTCCACGACTTCGGGCCGGCGATCACCGCAGCGTGCGGGTTGCGGTGGTAGCGCAACCATGCGGCGAGCCGTCCGCGCAGGCCGAGTTGCCTGCCGACCAACTTGCGCAGCGCGCGCTCGGACTGCCAGGCGGCGTCGGCGTCCTGCGGTGACACCAGCAACGCCGTGCTGTAGACGGCGGCATTCGCGGTACGGCCGAGGTAGCCGGCCTGCTCTGCGGGGTCGGGTCCGAACCGCGAGCCGGTCAGCGCCGCTATCTCCGCGCTCGTCATCGAGCTGAGATCGGGCAGGCCGGCCTCGGTCAGCACGTCGATGCTCTCGCGCCACGCGCCCAGTGCCCGGATGCGCGGGTCGGCGTCTCGCTGCCGTCGACTGCGACGGAACTGCTTGCGCAGCAGTAGTAGGACCAGCAGCGCCAGCAGGATGGCGCCGAACGTGATCAGCAGCGTGATCACCAGAGTGCGCTGCGATGTGCCGGGTGAGTGCGGGGTGCTGCTCTTCGGCGCGATCGCATGACCGTTGTTGCTCTTGGTGATCAGCGCGTTCTGCGTCGGGGTGCTCGTCGGCGACGGGCTGGGGCTCGCGGCCGCGGTGGGCTCGACGCGCGCGTTCGAGTACGTACCGGGCGAGGCATCAAGCACGACCCAGCCGACCCCTACGATCGGGATCTCGACCCACGTCCAAGCCTGTGCGGTCCTCACGTCGTAGTGACCGGCCGGGATCGTCGACTTGCCGGCGTCCGGCGTGACCCGGAAGCCGGAGGCCAGACGCGCCGGGACGCCGAGCCGGCGGGCGATGAGCGCGATCAGCGTCGCGTACTGCTCGGGCGTTCCCGACCGGCTCTGGACGACCGACGCGCTGACGTCGGCGTAGCTGCTGCTACCGGCGCGCGCACCGGGCGTGGACGTCGGAAGGGGCGTCGAGAGGGGCGTCGTCTTCGGTGCCGGCGGCGTCGTCTTCTTCTTCGGTGTGGTGTGCGGGTGCTTGTTCGTCGTCGGCTTGGCCACGGCGAACTGGGGTTCGACGAGCCGGTTGGCGGACGTCGACGCGGCGCTGCCACCCACTGGGGGCGTGCCGCTGAGCGAGTACTTCTGCTGGAAGTCCTTCTCCAGCGCCTGCAGGAAGGGGATGACCGGCGTGGACGGCGTGCCGGTCTGGGCGGCAAAGCCGGTGATCAGCTGGTCGAGCGGCGTCGTGAGCGCGGGGGGCAGGTCGGAGTTGTCGGAGTTCGTCGAGGTGTCCGGCTGCGCGGACTTCGGCAGCTTGTCGAACGTCGTCGTGGTCGCGTGCGACTGCACGCGATACTCCTCGCCACCGGCCAGCGTGCCGGACGGCACGATCATGCCGCTGTCGGCGTCGATGTTCACGGACGCTCCGGTGACCTTCTGCGGCCGGTACAGGAACGGCATCCACGGGGCACCGACGAGCGGGCCCCTGTCGATCCGGTACTGCTGCGTGACGGTGCGCCCGGTCGGCTTGAGTCCCACGCTGCTGTCGTCGGGCAGCACGCCACCGGACGGGCGGAACGTTCGCGTGAAGGACCAGCCCAGCGCGTCGTACTGATCGACGTTCGCGATGCCGAAGTAGCCGAGGGTCGGGCCGTCGGTCTGCACGTTGAACGCGGGCTTGCCCGTCGACTTCGGGTCGATCGGCCGCAGCGACGCGATGAAGTCCACCGGGCTCAGCGGGCGCGAGTCGTTGACGGAAGGGACGCGCTGCGGACTGGTCGTGTGCCGGGTGAACGCGGACGACTGCACGGTGAGCCCGGCGATGAGCGCCACCACCGCGGTGGTGATCGCCCCCACCACCAGCCCCCGCATCGGCAGGATGCCGTCGGCCTGCGTCGACTCGGCCGTCTCGTCCTGGCGCACCCAGGTCTGCGCGACCCGCATCAGCAGGAGCACCGCGAGCAGCAGCGCCGCGATGACGCTCTCGTTGACATGCGAGGCGTTGTTACCCGACTGCACTGCACGGACGGTTCCCGCGTAGGCGAGCCCGAAGCTGATCAGGAACCCTGGATACGGCAGGACGGTGAACCAGCGCCGGGTCAGGCACTCACCGGCCAGCGTGCCCGCCAACCAGGTCAGGGCGACCGGCGCGACGACCAGGGCGCGCGGGCTCACGAGCGGCAGCGCGAAGGTCAGGATCTGCGACGGGCCATTGTAGATTCCCCTGACCAGGTCGGCGAAACCGACCGGATCGTGCAGCCCGACGAGCAGCGTGTAGACGACGAACGCGACCGCGTCGACCAGTAGCGAGTTCCACAGCCGGCGGGCTCCCAGGCGCGCCGCGACCGCAGGGACAAGTGGGCTGAGGACGGCCGCCCCGAACAGCGGCACGGCGATCACGCCGGACGGGAACGAGTGCAGCCAGGGGATGCAGGCGAGGACACCCGCGATGATGCAGAACGGTACGAGGGTGAGCGGAACCGCGCGCCGGATCACCGAGCTACTCATACGTGTACCCGCAGGTTCCAGGCGGCGCAGGCCTCGTCGGCGTCGGCGGCCACGATCGTCCGCAGTGCGGGAAAGTGCGGCGCCCTAGGGCGGTCCGGGTCGACCGACACCACGACGAGCTGATCGAAGCGGCGGCGCAGTGCCGTGACGTAGGGCAGGTCGCCGTGATCCAGCACGCCGGTGACGACGACGAAGGACGTGCCGCCGCGGCTACGGCGCAGCGCGATCAGCTGCGCCTGCAACGATCCCTCCGCCGACGGCTCGACCCCGGTGAGGTGATCGATCATCGGTGTCACGTCGCGGATCCGCGGGCCGCCGATCACGGTGCCGTCGGTCAGTCGCAGCTCGATCGGCGCCTTGTTCACCGAGCCGGACATGAGCACCGACGCCGCGACGTCGACGGCCTCCTCGAACGCCTCGGCGGTGTACCGGTCGGGACGCTGGTCGAACAGCAGCACGGTGTACGGCTGCGAGGTGTCGACGTTGTGCTTGACGACGAGCGTCCCGGTCCGCGCCGACGAGCGCCAGTGCACCAGCCGCAGGTCGTCGCCCTCCACGTACTCGCGCAGCCGGTGGAAGGTGATGTTGCCCTGCGGCGAGGTGTCCGAGGACGGGCCTTCCAGGTGCCGCGTCTGGCCGGTCGGCAGCGTTCGGAAGCCGAGCACGCGCGGGTACACCCAGATGCGCTCGGGCGCGCCGTGCTTGCGCGAGGTGCGGAACAGCTCGAACGCGTCGCGCCGGGTGACCTCGACCGGTCCGACGTCGAAGATGCCACGCTGCTTGGTCGGCAGTCGGTACGTACGCATGCCCCGCTCGCCGCGCCGCATCTTCGGGATGATCGTGCGGACGCTGGTGTCACCGAACGGCTGGTTGGCCACCGTGACCCCGATTGTGCGGTGCCCGCGGTTGGCGAAGGTCAGCACCGCGATGGCCGGCGAACCCTTCGGCACGCGCGGCGGCTGGATCGCCCGCTCGATCGACAGCCGCGACGGGCGCAGGATGTTGACCAGCGCGATGGCGACGAGCAGGAGCAGGCCGAGGCCGAGCAGGTCGAAGGCCAGCCACCCCAGCCACAGGCCGAGCACCAGCGCGGCGATACCGCCGAGCAGCGCTGCCAGCCCCATCCTCGTCACGCTTTGCTCGCTTCGTCAGGCTCAGGCGTTGACGGTCCGGGGGACCGGAACCGACTGCAGCGCGCGTGCCACGAGTTCGGCCCCGGTGCGTCCCTGCAGTTCGGCCTCCGGCTGGAGGATGACGCGGTGCGAGAGGACGACCGGTGCCATCTGCTTGACGTCCTCGGGCACGACGAACGGGCGACCGGCCGCGGCCGCGGACGCCCGGGCGGCGCGCAACAGCGCCAGGCTGCCGCGGGGTGAGACGCCCAGCCGCAGCTCGGACATCGTCCTCGTCGCCGTCGCCACCGACACGATGTAGTTCTCCAGCGCAGGCGCGACCTCGACCTGCTTGACCGCGGCGATCATCCCGATGACGTCGGCTCCGGACAGGACGGGGGACAGGTGGTCGACGGTCGGGCCCATCTTCTGCGTGCGCAGGATCGCGGCCTCGGACTCGGCCGTCGGGTAGCCGACGGTCAGCTTCATCAGGAACCGGTCGAGCTGGGCCTCGGGCAGGACGTAGGTGCCCTCCATGTCGATCGGGTTCTGCGTCGCGACGACCATGAACGGGCGCGGCATCGGGTGCACGATGCTGTCGATGCTGAGCGTCCCCTCCTCCATCACCTCGAGCAGGGCGGACTGCGTTTTCGGCGAGGCGCGGTTGATCTCGTCGGCGAGCACGATGCTGGCGAACACCGGCCCGGGCTTGAAGTCGAACTCGTGGCTCTGCTGGTTGTAGATCGATACTCCGGACACGTCGGACGGCAGCAGGTCGGGCGTGAACTGGATGCGGTTCCACGTGATCGACAGCGACGACGCGAGAGCGCGGGCCAGGGAGGTCTTGCCGGTGCCGGGCACGTCCTCCAGCAGCAGGTGCCCCTCCGCGAGCAGGCAGATCACCGCGTTGCGGATCACCTCCGGCTTGCCCTGGATGACGTAGCCGATGTTGGTGCACAGCCGCTCGACGTCGGTGGCGACGCGGACTATCGGATCAGCGGGGCCGGTCATAGTGCTCCTGATGTGTTCGGTTCTTCACGATGCGAGCTGCTGGTAGGTGTAGTCGTGCGCGGTCTTGTAGACCGGGTCGAAGAAGTGGATGACGATCGTGTAGGTCGTTGGGCTGGCCGTCCCGCCCGACGATGTGGGCGTCTTGGTCGTGGGACAAAGCCCGGTGTCGATCTGGAAGGTGTTCGAACCCAAGGAGACGGGTGTCTGCGACTCGGGTTGGCCTTGGGGATCGCAGACACCGGGCGCACTGTCGGCCGTGATCGTCTCGGTCCACTGGAGTAGGTCGAGCGTGCTCTGCGGGTATGGCCCGTGGTAGGTCGTGACCAGCGCGGCCTGACCGGGCAATGCGCTCTGCTCGTAGGCGACCGTGAAGCTCATCTGCGCGGGATCGACCGGCGCCGGGAAATTGCCCGCGGTCACTGCGACTTGGTAGGCCGGGTCGGGCGAGCTGTAGTAGCTGAAGTCGATCTTCACTACCCAGTTGGTGGCGTTCTGTACGCAACTGGTGTTGACGTCGAACTGCACTGGTGCGTCGACAGGGCTGGCGGTGGTACCGCCGCACGCGAACGTGGTTCCTCCGTCGTTGGACAGGCTGATCCGCCAGCCGGTGGCGCCCTCCATCCGAGTCTTCTGATCCGCGTCATTCGCGGTGAAGCTGACCGCCATCGACGGGTGCCCGAACAGGTTTTGTGCCACAAAGTTCGCCTTGAACTGATCCTGCGTCGTGTCGAGGGTGGGCACCGGAATCGTGACCGAACCCGAGGCCGAACGCGACGGGTTGCCGCCGAAGTAAGCGGGCGACCGCTTGGTCGAGGCGTTCTCGACCAGCTGAATCGTGACCTGGCAGCTGCCGTTCTCGTCCGCGCGAGCGACCGGGAAGCTCAGGGCGGTCGTCTTGGGGTTGAAGTCGGAGCGGGTCAGGCCCTGGAACGCGCTGCCGCAGGCCAGGCCGCTGTTGGTCAGGTCGAACGTCTCGCCACGCGCATCCGAACTGTCCAGTCCGTTGATACTGACGGTGAGCGTGCCGTTCGCGCTGTCGGATGTGGCGAACGATGGGGACACGCTGAGATCCGGCCAGTTGGCATTAGCCGGGCTGACAGCCGCCGCTGGAAGGGATATCGACGCCGATGCGTGGCGCGGCGGGCTGACGATCACCACCACCGAGTAGGCCTGGCCAGGCAGGACGCCATCGAGTGAAACGCTCG
>JBOGDQ010000016.1:0-4050 GCA_050742975.1 Jatrophihabitantaceae bacterium | reverse complement strand
AGGCGTCGGCGGACGCGCATGGCGTCAACAGCGTCGACCTGGTCGGCTACCCACTCGACGTGGGCGCGATGGCGAAGATCCCGCTCGCCCTGGTCGTGCGGCACCGTCTGATCGGGATCGGGATGTCCGGCGACTCGTTGATCGTCGCCGTTTCTGATCCGGCTGACGTCGTCGCACTGGACGACGCCCGCGCCGCGTCCGGCATGACGATCGTCCCAGTCGTCGCGGCCCGCAGCGAACTGCGCAAGCTGATCGACCGGCTCAAGCGAGAGGAGACCGACCTCGCCGACATCGCCGCATCGTTCACCCCCTCCGAATCGCAGATGTCGGCCGTCAAGGCCGAGGACGACGACGCGCCGGTCGTTCGGTACGTGAACTCGCTGATCGAACAGGCGATCCAGAACCGCGCCTCCGACCTGCACCTCGAGCCGACCGAGAGCGACCTCCGGGTGCGCTTCCGCATCGACGGCGTCCTGCACGACATCGACCGGGTGCCGACCGCGGTGCAGTCGCCGCTCATCTCCCGGCTGAAGATCATGGCCAGCGTCGACATCACCGAGAAGCGGGTGCCGCAGAACGGCCGCATCACGGTCCGCCTCGGCCATCACAAGGTGGACCTGCGCCTCGCGACACTGCCGACGGTGTGGGGCGAGAAGATCGTCCTGCGCGTGCTCGACACCGGCGGCATCGACCTCGAGCTGCGAAAGCTGGGCTTCGAGGACGACAGCTACGCCCGCTACTCGCACTCGTTCAGCAAGCCCCACGGCATGGTGCTGGTCACCGGGCCGACCGGTTCGGGCAAGTCGACGACGCTGTACGCGACCCTGGCCGAGATCAGCAAGCCCGAGGTCAACATCATCACCGTCGAGGACCCGGTCGAGTACCGGCTGGCCGGCGTCAACCAGGTGCAGGTCAACCACAAGGCCGGGCTCACCTTCGCCGCCGTCCTGCCGGCGATCCTGCGCTCGGACCCCGACGTCGTGCTGATCGGTGAGATCCGGGATCGCACGACGGCCCAGCTTGCCGTCGAGGCCGCACTCACCGGTCACCTGGTGCTGTCCACGCTGCACACCAACGACGCCCCCTCGGCCGTCACCCGCCTGATCGAGATGGGGATCGAGCCGTTCCTCGTCGGCTCCTCTCTCGACTGCGTGCTCGCCCAACGGCTGGCTCGCCGGCTGTGCGACTGGTGCAAGGAGCCGTTCGAGCCCGCCGAGCACGAGCTGGCCGCGATGAACTGGCCGCTGGAGCATCTGAAGTCTCCGGACCAGCTATGGCGTCCCGTCGGCTGCCGCTCGTGCGGGCAGACCGGCTACCGCGGCCGGCTGGCCGTCAACGAGGTCATGCCGGTGTCGGAGGAGATCGAGCGGATGGCCGTCACGCACGCATCCGCCACCGACATCCACCGCATCGCGGTCGGCGAGGGCATGATCACGCTCCGCGAGGACGGCTTGCGCAAGACGGCCACCGGCCTCACCACCGTCGAGGAGATCTTCCGTGTCACCGTCTGATGTCCCAGAAATCGTGAGGTTGCCATGACCAACGTACTTCCCCTGGACCCGGCCTTCCCGCGCCTGCCGGGCGAGAGCGGGCTCGAGTCGAATCCCAAGGCCGAGATCGACGCGCTGCTGCTGATGACGTACGAGCGTGGCGGCTCGGACCTGCACCTGACCGCCGGGATCGCGCCGTGCATCCGGGTGCACGGTTCGCTGCGCCCGATCGAGGGTCACGCCAAGCTGCTCCCGGCCGATACCGAAGCGCTGGTCCGGGCCATCCTGACGCCCGAGCAGTGGGACCGGTTCGAGGCCAAGCACGAGCTGGACACCTCGTACACCCTGCCGAAGGTGAGCCGGTTCCGCGTCAACGTGTACGTCCAGCGCGGCTCGGTCGGTGTCGTGCTGCGGACGATCCCGCACCACATCAGGAGCCTGTCCGAACTCGGCCTGCCTGCCGACGTCGAGCGGTTCGCCCACCTGCCGCGTGGCCTGGTGCTGGTCACCGGCCCGACCGGCTCGGGCAAGTCGACGACGCTGGCCAGCCTGCTGGACGTGGCGAACAAGACCCGCTCGTCGCACATCATGACGATCGAGGACCCGATCGAGTACCTGCACTCGCACGGGCGCTGTGTGGTCAACCAGCGCGAGGTCGGCGAGGACACCGAGGACTTCCCGACGGCGCTGCGGCACGTGCTGCGCCAGGACCCGGACATCATCCTGGTCGGCGAGCTCCGCGACCTGGAGACGACGTCGACGGCGATCACCGCGGCCGAGACGGGCCACCTGGTGCTCGCCACGCTGCACACGCAGTCGGCCGCGCAGACGATCGACCGCCTGATCGACATCTTCCCCGCGCACCAGCAACAGCAGATCCGCGCGCAGCTGGCGAACTGCCTTCAGGGCGTGGTCACCCAGGCCCTCGTCCCCACGCGCGACGGCAACGGCCGCACGACGGTGTGCGAGGTCATGGTGGCCACCGCCGCGATCCGCAACCTGATCCGCGAGGGCAAGGTGCACCAGATCCCGACGTTCCTGCAGTCCTCGGCCGAGCTGGGCATGATCAGCTTCGACCAGCACCTCGCGCAGCGCTACGGCGAGCAGCTGGTCAGCAAGCACCTCGCCCTCGAGCTCGCGCACGATCCCAACGAGTTCAAACGACTGGCGAGGTTGTAGATCATGGCCACCAAGACGTTCACCTACGAGGCGATCGACGCCAGCGGCGCCGTGGTCAAGGGCAAGCTCGAGTCGGACTCCCCGGACGCGGCGGCGAAGTCGCTGGCGAACCAGCGGCTCATCCCGATCGAGATCGCCGGCCTCGGCACCGGGATGAACAAGGAGCTGAAGATCCCCGGCTTCGGCGGCCGGACGTCGCTGCAGGACCTGGCCGTCTTCGCGCGGCAGTTCGCGTCGATGACCTCGTCCGGGCTGACCCTGCTGCGCTCGCTGGCGATCCTCGAGGAGCAGACCAGCAAGCCGAAGCTGAAGGAGGCCATCGCCAGCGTCCGTATCGACGTGCAGGGCGGGTCAAGCCTGTCGACGGCGATGGCGGCGCACCCGGAACACTTCCCGCCGCTGCTTGTGAACATGATCAAGGCCGGTGAGACCGGCGGCTTCCTCGACGACGCGCTGGCCCGCATCGCGATGATGTACGAGGCCGACGCCAACCTGCGCGCCAAGATCAAGTCCGCGATGACCTACCCGGTGATCGTGCTGATCTTCTCGCTGCTGATGGGCACCGGGGTGATCTTGTTCATCGTCCCGATCTTCGAGAAGATGTTCAAGCAGCTCGGCGGCAAGCTGCCGCTGCCGACGCAGATCATGGTGAACCTCTCGCACAACATGGCGTGGATCCTTCCGATCATGATCGTTGTCGTGTTCGGCGGCCTGACGGCGTATCGCAAGGCGATGCAGACGAACCCGGCGTTCCGCCTCAAGGTCGACCGGCTCAAACTCCGACTGCCCGTGTTCGGAAAGCTGTTCACCAAGCTGGCCATCAGCCGGTGGGCCCGCAACCTCGGCACCCTGGTCGCGGTGGGCGTGCCGATCATCCAGGCCCTCGAGGTGGTCGGCGGCACGTCGGGCAACGCGGTCGTCAGCGAGGCGATGGACGACGTGCGGGACACGGTACGCATGGGTGGGCAGATGTCCACTGCGCTGGCGAAGCACCCGCTGTTCCCGACGATGGTCACCCAGATGATGGAGGTCGGCGAGGAGACCGGGCAGATCACCACGATGCTCGACAAGGTCGCCGACTACTACGACCGGGAGGTCGAGACGGCGACCGAGTCACTCACTGCGGCCATGGAGCCGCTGCTGGTCGTGTTGCTCGGTGCGGTCATCGGGACGATGGTCGTCTGCCTGTACCTGCCCATGTTCACGATCTACCAGCACATCCAGTCCAACTAACGGCTCCGTCTGGGTCGTGCTGACGGGCCGCAAGATCGTGCAGCGGCTATTGGCCTGGAACCGCTGGCAAAGCGTGTTCTTTCGCCTGGTTGCGCAGTTCGCTCGCCCGCTGCGTTGCTGACCACCCGGCGCGCCGCGGCGTCGTACG
>JBOGDQ010000015.1:0-14310 GCA_050742975.1 Jatrophihabitantaceae bacterium | reverse complement strand
CCTCGGCCTGCCCGAACACGCACCGACGGTATCCCAGCCGAGCACGGCAGCGGTCCGGCCGACACATCACCCCGGAGCCGACCGTGATCGCTCGCGTAGCTGGACCTTGCGGTCAGACGAATTGTGGGTCGTGGGTTCGGTTGCGGATGGGGGTTTGGGTGGGATCGCGCCACAGCGGCGGGATCCAGTACGGGACGCCGTCGAGCAGGAGGCAGCGCCAGCCCATCTTCTCGAACGAACGAGCGCCGCCGACCCAGCGCCTCGGCCGCTTTCACCCGCCCCGAGGCTTCACCGGCGCTGATGCGCAGCACGTCGCTGGCCAGGACGGTGATGGAGCGGGCCCCGAACGCATGCGCCAGGTTCCGCGACTGCACTTCCCCGATCAGCGCGTGATCGAGCGGCGCGAACCGGCGCCGGCACGCCTCGACCTCGCGCCACAACGCCACCAGCTCACCGTCAGTACGTCCGGTCAGCGCCAGGGTGGTGAGCTCGTCCAGCGCAGCGTGAACGCGCGTCAGAGTCGTCGCGTCGTCCTGGTGCAGGTCCCCTCGAACATACGTATGCTACTACCGCAGCCATCGGACACTTGCAAGCCTTTCGCAAGGCAATGTCGGCAGGCGAGCCGGACACGAAACGGCGACCCGAGCGACACCGAGAGCCAAGCGAGAGGTGACACGGCAACGCGAGCCGACCCGGCCGAACCGCCCAGCCGGCCTGACACTGCCGCCCGATAACCTGAAGCCTGCCTTCCGAGGAGACCATCATCGCTGACGTAGTTCCCAGCTCAGCAGGCGATCCGGACATGTCCGAATCGGCGGGCGCGGAAATCGAGGCAGCAGAGATCGCAGTCGAGCAGGTGCACGTCAGCCGCCTGTACCGGCAACTGGATGAGCTGCTCGAGCGGGCGACCGCGACCCTGAATCGCACGGCGCGCGGCATGACCGCCGGGACGCCCGGCTCGCGGGCCGAGCGCGACGCGTTCATGCGGCTGTACTCGCAGCGGGTGCGGACGTTGCAGAGCGTCGAGGAGCGGCTCTGCTTCGGACGTCTCGATCTCGCCGACGCCACGCGCCGCTACATCGGGCGGATCGGGATGTCCGACGACGCGCGACAGGAGCTGCTCGTCGACTGGCGCGCGCCGGCCGCCGAGCCGTTCTACCAGGCCACGTCGGCCCGTCCGGATGAGGTACTGCGTCGCCGGCAGATCTCCACCGCCGCCCGTCGGGTCACCGGGGTGCAGGACGAGGTGCTCGATCTCGCCGGGTTCGAGACGTCCGGCGTCGAAGGCAGTCGCGTCGTGGTCGGCGAGGGCGCACTGTTCGCCAGCCTGGACGCTGCCCGCAGCGCGCACATGCGCGACATCGTCGCGACCATCCAGGCGGACCAGGACCGGGTCATCCGCGCGCCGCTGCCGGGCGTCCTCGTCGTCCAGGGTGGTCCGGGAACCGGCAAGACCGCCGTGGCGCTGCACCGGACCGCGTTCCTGCTCTACGCGAACCGGGAGCGCATCGCGCGCTCGGGTGTGCTGCTGGTCGGGCCGAACCGCGTCTTCCTGCGCTACATCGACCAGGTGCTGCCCGCGCTGGGCGAGGCCGATGCGGTGCTCATGCGCACGCCCGGCGAGCTGTACCCGGGAGTCGTCGCCACCGTGGTCGAGGCGGGGAACGTCGTCGCGCTCAAAGGCGATGTGCGGATGGCCGGCGTGATCGCCGAGGCGGTGAAGCGGCGGCAGCGCACCCTCTCGGCCGGTCGGCCGGTCGACGTCGAAGGCACGACGATCCAGTTGCAGCCCCGATTCATCCGCGAAGCGCGTGAGCACGCCCGGCGCACCCGGGCGCCGCACAACGTTGCGCGCAAGACGTTCGTCGCGGAGGTTATGCGCCGGCTCGTTCGCGCGCTCGCCGAGGCGCGCGGCATCGACGTCGACGACGAGGCCCGCGCGAGCCTGCTGGCCGAGCTGTACGGGTCGGTCGACGTGCGGCGCGAGGTGAACTGGTGCTGGGCGCCGATCGGCCCCGAGCGGCTGCTGCGCGACCTGTTCGCCAACCCCGAGCGGCTGGCCGAGGCCGGCCACCAGCTGACCCGCGAGGAGCGTGCCCTGCTGCGTCGCGAGCGCCGCGCGCCGTGGACGCCGGCCGACGTACCGCTGCTCGATGAGGCGGCCGAGTTGCTGGGGCACGACGACAGCGCGGCGCAGGCGGCCCAGGCGCGGATCGCGGCCGAGCGTCGTCTCGAGGTGGAGTACGCGCGTCAGGTGCAGGACACGTTCGGCGGCGCCGACTTCTCGACGGCGGAGGACCTCGCCGGCCGGTACCTGGCTGACGAATCGCTCGGCGGTGTGGCCGAGCGGGCGGGCGCCGACCGCGGCTGGTCCTTCGGCCATGTCGTGATCGACGAGGCGCAGGAGCTGTCGCCGATGGTCTGGCGGTTGCTGATGCGCCGGTGTCCGACGCGCTCGTTCACGGTCGTCGGCGACGTCGCCCAGACCAGTTCAGCGGCCGGTGCCAGCGCGTGGGCCGACGTCCTGGCACCGCACGTCGCGGACCGGTGGCGCCAGGCCGAGCTGACCGTCAACTACCGCACGCCCGAGCAGGTGATGGACCTGGCCGCCGCGGTGCTCGCCGCCGCTGGCTCGTCGGTGCAGGCGCCCACCTCGGCCCGGGTGGGCAAGCACGAGCCGCAGTTCACCGCCGTCGCCGGCGAGGTGTTCGCGTCGACCGCGTTGGCCCGGGTCGTCGAGCAGGAGTGGCGCCTCGCAGACGGCGGCACGGTTGCGGTGATCACGCCCAGGTCGGGCCACGATGCCGTTACCGCAGCGATACGTTCGGCGCTGCCTGACGGTGTGGTCACCGCGGACTCCGACGCGCTGGGATCGCCGGTCTCGGTGCTGACCGTCGCGGCCGCGAAGGGCCTCGAGTTCGACACGGTCGTGCTGGTCGAGCCCGCCGCCATCGTCGCGGAGTCTGCGCGAGGGCTGAACGACCTGTACGTAGCGCTGACCCGGCCGACCCAACGACTGCACGTCGTCCATCACGACGCCCTGCCCGCGGGGATGTGGCCGACGCCGTAGTACCGCATCGGCGGCGTTGACCGCACGCGGCGGCACTGCGTCGTGTCCGGCGGAGTCCCGCATCGGACCCCCCGGGACCCGACCTGACCCGACCAGGTCCCGTCCGCAACCGAACCCACGTCCCGCAACCGAGCTGAGCAGCTAGCGTCCTACCGGGACTGGGCGGCCTCCTCGACGGTGAGCTCGGCGGCCGGGTCGAACTCGAGCCGCTCGTCCGGAATCGGGTCGCCGCTGCGGATCGACAATCCGTAGGTCCCGTCGGCCAGGCGCTTCTCGGCGCGGTCGATCGCGGCCAGGCGCTCGCGCAGCCCGGCCGCGACAGCATCGTCTACGCCCTCGGCGGCGAGAGCCGGGCCCGGGTCGGCGGAGTCGCCCGTCTCCTGCTCGGCCGCGCGGTCCTGCTCGCCGGCCACGGAAGCGTCGCCGAGCAGCCGCTGCACCTCCTCGCGTTGTCCCTGCAGCAGCTGCCGTGCTCGGTTCTCGTCCATCTGATCCTCCGTGGGCATTGGTCACTGGATCGACCGTAGTCCGGGCTCAGCCGCCGGTGTCGTTGAGCCGCACCCACTCGGCGATCGCGTCCGCCGCCCAGCGGGCATGGCGGCGCTGGAACAACTTGACCGCCTTGGTGCCGCTCCAGTGCGCGGGCAGCAGCTCGCGCGGCAGGGTGGGATCGATCCACGGAAAGCGGCGCCAGGCGTGGACGATGCCGACGAGCCGGGCCAGGACATCGGGCGGGTTCGGGGTCGCGAAGTCAGCCATGAACTCGTGGTAGCTCTGCTCGATCGCGTCGAGGTCCCAGGCCTGCCGGACCATCGCGTCCAGATCGCCGCCGGCGTGCTCGGCGACGAAGATGCGTGCCTCGTCCAGCATGCCGGCCTCGGCAAGAACCCGCTCGGCCTCCGCAATGCGATCGGTGTGCGTGCTGATCCAGACGCCGGCCGACGGGCTGCCGAACCCGGCCCCACTCAGCCGGGTACGCAGCACGTGCCGCGACGGCCGGTCGGTCTCGGGCACGCGCGCCATGACGAGCAGCCATCGCCCGTCCCACTCCGGAGCCGAGCCGGTGAACCCGTAGATCCGCTCGGTGCCTTCGGTCAGCAGCCGCTCGGCGCTGTCGGTCAGCCGCCAGCGGGTACGCCGGCCGATCCGCTCGGCGGACAGCCAGCCGTCCGCGGCGGTGCGCATCAGCGCCTGACGGGTCGCCTTCTCCTCCACCCCGAGTCGGCCGAACACCTCGATGAACGCGGACGTCCAGGCCACGCCGCCGTGCGGAAGTACGAACTCGCCGAGGACGGTGAACAGCAGGCCGCGGGCGCTCTCGGTGCCGGCCGCGTGCCGTCTGGACATGCTGAGTTCGGCCATGACCGGCTCGCCGTCGGACATCGACGTCCTTTCTCCGGGCACCCCGACCGTCCTCGCATGCTACTGGAACGGCTGCGGCGCGGTTTCACAATATTCTACGAGACCTTGACGGCATGCGGTTGAATTGTAGAGAATAGTCGCAAGACGGCGGTCCATCGGCAGGAGGCTGACTCATGACCAGCGTGGCCACGCACACCCAAGCACCCACGAACGACACCGCACCCACGGACGATGCAGTGGAGCACGTCGAGTTCCGCGTTGCGCCCGAGACGTACCGGCACTGGCGGCTCGCGTTCGACGGCCCGATCGCGACGCTGTCGATGGATGTCGACGAGCAGGGCGGGCTGGTCCCGGGCTACGAGCTCAAGCTGAACTCGTACGACCTCGGTGTGGACATCGAGCTCTACGACGCGGTGCAGCGGCTGCGCTTCGAGCACCCCGAGGTCCGCACCGTGGTCATGACGAGCGGTAAGGACAAGATCTTCAGCGCCGGTGCGAACATCCGCATGCTCGCCGGTTCCACCCATTCGTGGAAGGTGAACTTCTGCAAGTTCACCAACGAGACCCGCAACGGGATCGAGGACGCGAGCGCGAACTCCGGGCAGATCTACCTGGCCGCGCTGAACGGCACGGCCTCCGGCGGTGGCTACGAGCTGGCCCTGGCCTGCGAGCACATCATGCTCGTGGACGACCGCTCGTCGGCCGTGTCCTTGCCGGAGCTGCCGCTGCTGGGCGTCCTGCCCGGTACCGGCGGGCTGACCCGGGTCGTCGACAAGCGGCACGTTCGCCGCGACCGGGCCGACTACTTCTCCACCAAGTCCGAAGGCATCGGCGGGAAGAAGGCCGTCGACTGGCGTCTGATCGACGAGGCCGTACCGCGGCCCAAGTGGGACGAGACGGTCGCCGCCCGCGCCGCGGAGCTCGCGGCACGTTCGACGCGCCCGGAGTCGGCGGGCATCGCGCTGCCGCCACTGGACAAGACCCGCAGCGCCGACACGATCAGCTACCGGTGCGTGTCGGCGAAGCTGGCCCGCGAGAGTGGCCTGGTGGAGATCACGGTCGCCGCACCGGACGACACTGCACCGGCCGACGTCGACGCGATCCACGCGCAGGGTGCCGATTTCTGGACGCTGGCGCTGACCCGCGAGCTGGACGACCTGATCCTGGACCTGCGCACCAACGAGACCGAGCTGGGCACCTGGGTGTTCCGGACGATTGGCGACGCACACCGCGTGCTCGGCTACGACCAGCTGCTGTTGGACAACGCCGACGACTGGCTGGTGAACGAGATCGTGCACTACCTCAAGCGGACGTTGAAACGCCTCGACGTCACGAGCCGTAGCCTGATCGCGCTGATCGAGCCCGGCAGCTGCTTCGCCGGCTCGCTGCTCGAAGTGGCTCTCGCCGCTGACCGCTCGTTCCAGCTGATCGGCGTCTTCGAGGACGTCGATCCCGACGCCACCCCGGCCGCGATCACTGCGGGCGCGATGAACTTCGGGCCGCTGCTGATGGGCAACGGTCTGACCCGCCTGCAGACCCGCTTCCTCGACGATTCGCCCGCCGTGGACGCGGTTCGGGCCCGGTCGGACGAGCCGCTCGAGGCCGAGGCTGCCGCCGCGCTGGGCCTGGTCACGTTCGCGCCGGACGATCTCGACTGGGACGAGGAGGTCCGCATCGCGATCGAGGAGCGCTCCAGCTTCAGCCCGGACGCGCTGACCGGCCTGGAGGCGAACTACCGCTTCGCCGGGCCGGAGACGATGGAGACCAAGATCTTCGGCCGGCTGACCGCCTGGCAGAACTGGATCTTCAACCGCCCCAACGCATCCGGTCCGGACGGCGCGCTGCGCAGGTTCGGCACCGGGCAACGCCCCACCTTCGACCGGAAGCGGGTGTGAGCTCATGACCACCACGGCGGACTACACCGAGAAGATCCCGAACAACGTCGACCTGCACGAGGACCGGCGCCTGCAGCGGGCGCTGGAGTCGTGGCAGCCGAACTTCCTGAACTGGTGGGAGTCGATGGGCCCGACGCTACCGACCGAGGACGTGTACCTGCGCACCGCGGTCAACGTCGGCCGCGAGGGCTGGGCCCACTTCGGGCACGTCGCGATGAAGGACTACCGGTGGGGCATCTTCCTCGCCGAGCGCGACCGGGACCGGCAGATCGCGTTCGGTGAGCACAAGGGCGAACCGGCCTGGCAGAAGGTGCCCGGTGAGTACCGCGCGGACCTGCAGCGCCTGATCGTGATCCAGGGCGACACCGAACCGGCGAGCGTCGAGCAGCAGCGCAACCTCGGCGCTACCGCGCCGTCCCTGTACGACCTGCGCAACCTGTTCCAGGTGAACGTCGAGGAGGGCCGGCACCTGTGGGCGATGGTGTACCTGCTGCATGCGCACTTCGGGCGCGAGGGACGCGAGGAGGCCGAGGAGTTGCTGCACCGCAACTCCGGCAGCGAGGACGCGCCCCGCATCCTCGGCGCGTTCAACGAGGAAACCCCGGACTGGCTGTCGTTCTTCATGTTCACCTACTTCACCGACCGTGACGGCAAGTACCAGCTCGGCACGCTGAAGGAGTCCGCCTTCGATCCGCTGTCACGCACCTGCGAGTTCATGCTCAAGGAGGAGGCACACCACATGATGGTGGGCACGACCGGGATCGACCGGGTCGTGCAGCGCACCGCCGAGCTGATGACCGAGCACGACTCAGCGGAGGTCGCGGCGCGTGGCGGCATCCCTCTCGACGTCATCCAGAAGTACCTGAACTTCCATTACTCGGTCTCGCTCGACCTGTTCGGGTCGGAGACGTCGACGAACGTCGCGAACTACTACACGGCCGGGCTCAAGGGGCGTTGGATGGAGGAGCGGCGCAAGGACGACCACCGGCTCGGCGACGACTCGATCATGGTCGATTCGCTCGACGACGACGGCGCCATCTCGCAGGCCGAGGTCTCCGCGCTGGTAGGGCTGAACACCGACCTGCGCCGCGAGTACATCGCCGACTGCCAGAGCGGCGTGAACAGGTGGAACAAGATTCTCGACCAGGCCGGCATCGGGGCGCGCCTGGCCCTGCCGAGCGTGGCGTTCAACCGCAAGGTCGGTGCCTTCGCCGCCATCGAGGCGGCGCCGGACGGGACGAAGCTCAGCGCGGACGCCTGGGCGGTCCGGCACGGCGAGTGGCTGCCGACCGCCGTCGACAAGACGCACGTGCGTTCGTTGATGCAGCCGGTGCGCGAACGCGGGAAGATTGCCGCGTGGATAGCACCGCCGCGGCAGGGCATAAACGGCCAGCCGTTCGACTACGACTACGTGCATCTGCGCTAGAGCGGAGGGCAATCGGCGATGGCTGAGCAACAGTTCAACGCGTGCGAGTACCTGCTGGACCGGCGCATTGCCGAAGGCGATGCGGACCGGATCGCGCTGACGGGTGTCGCCGGCGAGCTGACCTACGGCGCGCTGCTGGACCGGGTGCGTGGCGCCGCGGCCGTGCTCGGCGAGCTCGGCCTCGAGCCCGAGCAGCGGTTGCTGATGTTCATGTCCGACAGCCCGGACTTCGTCGCGCTGTACCTGGCCGCGATGCGGATCGGCGCCGTCCCGGTTCCGGTCTCGACCATGCTGCGTGCCGACGGCCTGGCTGAGCTGCTTCGTGACTCGCGAGCACGCCTGCTCGCCGTGACGCCGGAGTTCGCCGCCGTGGCTGCCGAAGCGGCCGGCGCAGCGCCCGAGCTGAACGGTGTCCTGGGCTGCGGTGTCCTGAACCGCGGCGAGCTCACCGCAGCGTCGGTGCCCGGCCACTCACTTGACGAGCTGATCGCGGCGGCCGCACCGAGCGAGGCCGTCTACCCGACGACCGAGGACTCTCCGGCGTTCTGGCTCTACACGTCGGGCACGACCGGCCGGAGCAAGGGCGCGATGCACCGGCACGGTTCGGTGCGCGTCGTCTGCGAGACTTACGGCAAGCAGGTGCTGGGAATCCGCCCGGACGATCGCTGCCTGTCTGCCGCCAAGGCGTTCTTCGCGTACGGTCTCGGCAACTCGGTGCTGTTCCCCCTCTCGGTCGGTGCGTGCGCCGTTCTCGAGCCGGCACCGTCACGGCCGGACGCGGTCGCCGATCGGGTGCGCGAGTTCGGCGTGACGCTCTTCTTCGGCGGCCCGACGTTCTTCGTGAACATGCTGCGCGCGGAGCTGCCACCGGACGCATTCGAAGGGGTCCGGCTTGCGGCGTCCGCGGGGGAGGCGCTGCCGGCCACGCTCTATCAGCGCTGGACCAGCCACTTCGGCGTCGACATCCTGGACGGCCTCGGCATGACCGAGCTGCTGCACATCTTCCTGTCCAACCGGGCCGGCGCGGTTCGGCCGGGCACGACCGGCACGGCGGTTCCGGGATACGACCTGAAGATCGTGGATGACGCCGGGACCGAGGTCACCGACGGCACGCCCGGAACGCTCCTGGTGCGAGGGGCCTCGACCGCGACCGGCTACTGGTCGCGCTACGACGCCAGCCGGCAGGTGTTCCAGGGGGAGTGGCTGCGCACCGGCGACACCTACGTGCGCGACAGCGACGGCTACTACTCCTGCCTCGGCCGGACCGGCGACATGCTCAAGGCCAGCGGGATCTGGGTCTCGCCGGCCGAGGTCGAGAGCCGCCTGCTGACTCACCCGGCGGTGAGCCAGGCGGTCGTCGTCGCCGCGCTGGACACGGACGGACTCGAGAAACCCGTCGCGTACGTCATGCTCAGCGCGGGAGCGAGCGTGTCCGAGCCCGAGCTGATCGAGTTCTGCCGCGAGGGGTTGCCGTCGGTCAAACGGCCTCGCAAGATCGTCTTCGTGACGGGCTACCCGACAACCGCGACCGGCAAGATCCGCCGGGTCGAGCTGCGGCAGCTGGCCGCGACCGTCTTCACCGAGATGGAGTCGGTCTGAATGTTGGACGGCCGCCCGCTCGTCGACGTGCACCTGCACCCGGCCCATCGCCACCGGCTAAAGCTGCCGTGGGACGTGTGGCTGCAGGACTTCGGCTCGCCTGAACTCGAGGCACTGTACGGCGACGACGGCGCCGTGCGGCCCGCCGCGTTCGACGCCTACCTCGACTCGGAGGGCGTGGACGTCGCGGTGCTGTTGGCCGAGTACAGCCCGAGGGTCACCGGCTGGCAGCGCGTCGAGGACCTGCTACCACTCGTCGAGCACAACCCGACGCGTATGAGGTTCGCGGCGAACCTCAACCCGCACCTACACCATCCGATCGACGAGGAGCTGCAGCGCCAGCTCGCACTCGGGGCCGTCGCGCTGAAGGTGCACCCGGTGCACGGCGGCTTCGCCGTCAACGACCGGGCGCTCTACCCGGCGTACGCGATCTGCCAGGAGGCCGGCATCCCGGTCGTGGTGCACTGCGGCACGTCGACGTTCCCCGGCGCGCTCAACCAGTTCGGCGACCCGATCCTGCTCGACGACGTGCTGCGCGACTTCCGAGCGCTGGATCTCGTGCTCGCGCACGGCGGCCGTGGCTGGTGGTATGACGCTGCGGCCTTTCTCGCCCTGACCAACGAACGGGTCTGGATCGAGCTGTCCGGCCTGCCCCCGTCGCGCCTGCAGGCCTACTACTCACGGCACAACTGGGCCCGCCTGACCCGCCGGATGATCTTCGGGACGGACTGGCCGGGCATTCCCGGCATCGCGCGCAACGCCCGGGCCGTCGCCGCGATCTGCCCGGACGAGGAGACCGCCGCGCTGGTGCTCGCCGGGAACGCGGCCGCCGTCTACAACCTCAAGCTGCCGTCCTGACGCGTGGCCGGCGACCTGCCGCGTGATCAGCTGCGGGTTGCGGCTGCGCAGCGACCGGTAGTCGCAGCTGATCATGGTTCTGGCGGGCGCCTGGACTTACAGTCGGCGCGCTGCCTATTGCGTCGGCTCCTTCGTCGCCTCCGCGGGCGCCTGGACTTACAGTCGGCGTCATGAAGCTCGGATTCGCAGTCCCCGCGACCGGCTCGTGGGCCACGCCGGACAACCAGGTCACGATCGCGCAGCTCGCCGAGCAGCACGGCTATCACTCGGTGTGGGTGCTGCAACGGCTGCTCAACCCGCTCGACCTGACGATCGGGACGTATCGCAACACTCCCGATCCGCTGGTCACGCTTGCCTACCTCGCGGGTGTCACGGACCGGGTGCGGCTGGGCGTTGCCGTGGTCAACCTGCCGTTCTTCTCGCCTGCTTTGCTGGCGCAGCAGAGCGCCACCCTGGATCGGGTCAGCCGCGGGCGTCTCGACCTCGCGCTCGGACTCGGCTGGCTGCCGGCCGAGTTCGAAGCGTCCGGGATCGGCATGGATCGCCGCGGTGCCCGCGCCGACGAGTTCGTCCAGCTGCTGGATGCCCTGTGGACGAAGGAGATCATCGAACACCAGGGCGAGTTCTACCGCGTACCCGCGACGCGGCTGGAGCCGAAACCGGTGCAGCAGCCTCGCCCACCGTTGCTGCTCGGCGGCGGGACGTCCGCCGGGTACCGCCGCGTCGGCCGGCTCGCGGACGGCTGGGTCAGCGCAAGCCGGCACGACCTCACCGAGATCGGCGTGGCGATCGGCGAGATCAAGGACGCGGCGCGCGAGAACGGCCGCGATCCGGACTCGCTGCGCTTCGTCGTCCGCGCCGTCCTCGCGGTGGGCGGGGCCGGACCGGCCGATCGCAAGCCGCTGTCCGGGTCGGCAGACCAGATCCGTGCGGACTTCGACCGGCTCGCCGCGCAGGGCGTGACCGAGGCGTTCATCGACCTCAACTTCGACGCCGAGCACGTGGGCATGGACGTCGATCCGGCCGCGTCGCTCGACTACGCGCAGTCGCTGCTCACCGAGTTCGCGCCGCGCTAGATTCGCAGGCGCGCCGCGCTAGATTCGCAGGATGGACGAGCTGCTGGAACAGATCGCGCGATGGCGGGCCGCCGGGCGGCCGGTCACGCTGGCCCGCGCGGTCGCGGTGCGCGGGATGAGCAGCGAGGACCCGTTCGCCGCGCTGACGCCGGGTGAGCCGGTTGCCGGGTCGGTGCTGTCCGGAGCGGCGGACGCGAAGCTGGCCGATCTGATCGCGCCGCACCCGAATTCGCCGGGCCGGCTCGTGGAGGTCGTCGTCGACGACGCCGACGCGGTCGAGTCCGGCCTGTCCTGCGGTGGCGTCGCTCAGCTGCTCGTCCAGCCGGCCGACGAGATCCCGGCCGAGGCCTGGCAGCTGATCGCCGACCGCGAGCCGGTGTGTCTGATCACCGCGCTGGACGGCGGGGTCGCCACGACGCTCGCGACGCGGGCCACGGTCGCGGGCGCCGAGCGGGAACACCCCGGCGTGGCCAGGCTGTTCGCGCGCGGCTCCACCCTGTCCGCCCTGCTCGACGAGCCGCGCACGGCCGTCACCGCGATCTGGCCGACGACCTGCCTGGTGGTCGTCGGCGACGGGCTGATCGCCGATGCCCTGGCCGCGAACGCCGGTCTGCTCGGCTGGACGAGCGTCGTCGTGAACGACGCGGCTGCGGCGGTGGCCGCGATCAAGGCCCTGGCCTCCAACGACGGCGTCGTCGTGCTCAGCCACAGCCGGGACGTCGACGGGCCCGCGCTGGCGGCCGCGCTCGCCGGGCGGGTCGGCTACATCGGCGCGCTCGGCGCCCGGCACACCCAGGCCGCGCGCGCCGATTGGCTTGCCGGCCGCGGCGTGAGCGACCTGGCGCGCGTCCACGGGCCGGCCGGGCTCGACCTCGGCGCCCGCACCCCGGGCGAGATCGCGGTCGCGATCATCGCCGAACTGCTCGCCGCCCGATCCGGACGCGCACCGGCGTCCCTGCGCGACCGGTCGGGGCCGGTCCACAGCGACGGGCTGACCGCGCCGCCGCCGCGCTATCCGGCCGGCGGTATCGAGCCGTAGTGCTATGCCGTGTGTCACGGGTTCGGCACTACCCGCCAGTAGGATTACCCCTACTGGTTGGTAGGACGTCAGAGTAACTAAGTGACGACCCTTCGCCCGCTCGGCCTGCTCAGCGACGGTGACGCGGTAGCGACGTCAGGCGCGCGCATCCTGGGCGTCGGCGCGGCGCAGCCGGCGGGCTCGGTCAGCGGGGACGAGGTCGCCGCGCGATTCGGCCGGACCGGCGAGTGGATCGAGACGCGCACCGGGATCCGGCAACTGCGCCTGCTCGCCGGCGATGAGCGGCTGATCGATCTCGCGCTCACCTCGGCCGACGAGGCCGTGGCTGCATCGGCGATCGGCACCGACCGGATCGACCTGATCATCGCGACGTCGTGCACGTCCCGACCCGGCGCCGTCGCACTCGGCCCGCAGATCGCGCAGCACCTTGGCCTCAGCTGCCCGACGTTCGACCTGAACGCGGCCTGCAGCGGGTTCTGCTACGCCGTCAGCACTGCGGAGTCGATGATCCGGGCCGGCTCGGTGCGCCACGTGCTGATCGTCGCGGCCGAGCACATGAGCGACCTGATCGACGCGGACGACCTCGGCACCGCGATCATCTTCGGCGACGGGGCGGGTGCCGCCGTCGTCGGCCCGGGCCGGGAGGGAGAACTCGACATCGGCCCGGTCGTGTGGGGCAGCGACGGCGAGCAGGCGCCGCTGATCGCCTTCGGCGACGACGACACCGACGAGTACATGCGGATGCAGGGCCGCCCGGTCTTCCGCTGGGCGGTGGAGAGCATGCCCGGTGTCGCGATCGAGGCGTGCCGGCGTGCAGGCGTCAAGCCCACTGACATCGAGGTCTTCGTGCCGCACCAGGCCAACCTGCGCATCATCGATGCAGTCGCGCGCAAGGTCGGGCTGGAGCACGCCGTCATCGCCACCGACATCGTCGACTCGGGCAACACGTCCTCCGCCTCGATCCCGATCGCGCTGACCCGGCTGCGCGACACCGGGGCCGCGAAGTCCGGCCAGCTCGCGCTGCTGGTCGGCTTCGGCGCCGGGCTCGCCTACGCGGCACAGGTCGTGCGGCTGCCCTGACCGGTGCTTCAGAGATCGCCGAGCGCGGTGATCGGCGACTCGACGCAGTCGGCCACGAAGCGCAGGAACCCGCCGGCCGTGCCGCCGTCACACACGCGATGGTCGAACGCGAGGGTGAGCTGGCAGACCTTACGCACCGCAAGCGTCCCGTCCACGACCCACGGCTTGTCGATGATGCGGCCGATGCCGACGATCGCGACCTCCGGGTGGTTGATGATCGCGGCCGAGCCGTCGACGCCGAACACGCCGTAGTTGTTGACGGTGAACGTGCCACCAGTGAGGTCGGCGGGGGCCAGAGCGCCGGAGTGGGCGCTCGACGTGTGCGCGACGATCGCGGCGGACAGTTCGCGGGTCGTCAGCCGGTGCGCGTCATGGACCACGGGGACGAGCAGGCCGCGGTCGGTCTGGGCGGCGAACCCGAGGTGAACGGGCCTCGAGATCAGGATCTCGTCGTTCTCGACCCGGGCGTTCAGCTCGGGGTAGCGGCGCAGCCCGAGCACCGTGAATCGCGCCAGCAGGGCGAGCACGCTGACCGGGCGCAGCGCATCTGCCGCGTTCAGCGCGGCCCGTGCGTCCAGCAGTGCGGTCGCGTCGACGTCCACCCAGACCGTGGCCTCGGGAATCTCGCGGCGGGATCGGCTCAACTTGTCGGCGACCACTTTGCGCAGGCCCTGCAAGGGGATTCGCTGCACGTCCTCGCCGGTCGGCTGCGCCATCGCCCGCTCGACGTCGATCCGCCGGACGAGGCCGGCAGGTCCGGTGCCGGTGATCGCGGTCAGGTCGACCTCGGCGTCGCGCGCCATCTTGCGCACGAGTGGCGAGATGACCGCGACCGGTCCGGCGACCCGCGCGGCATCGGCCACGGGCGTCGTCTCCGGGACTGCTCCGGCTTCCGGGACGGCGTG
>JBOGDQ010000014.1:0-9300 GCA_050742975.1 Jatrophihabitantaceae bacterium | reverse complement strand
GGGCGAGGCCGGCGAGAACGCGGCGAACGCCGAGCGGGCGCTGATCCTCGCCGACTCGACGCTGGACTCCGTCGCCGACGGCCTCGACCGGGCGCGCGGCCGGGTCGCGGCCGGCGAGCTGGCGCTGGCCGAGGCCCGCAGCGAGGTGGCCGCGCTGGAGAAGGACCGCATCCGCGCCGGCCGCGATCGTGACGCCGCGGCCCGGCGGCGCGATCTGGCCCGCCGCCTGCTGGAGAAGGCGCGGGCGGTGGCCGAGCGGCACGCCTAACGGCCGAACGGCACGCCGAACGGCACGCCTAACGGCCGAGCGGCACGCCTAACGGCCGAGCCACCCGGCTTGAGCCGCCCGGCCGGCAGCTCGGGTGCGGCCAGCCGGGCCCCGGCATCGGGCACCTCGCCGAATCGGGTGGCGCCCTGCCACTGCTCGCGAGCCGTCGCGATCTCCTCGTTGCTGCGCGCGACGAAGTTCCACCACATGACGATCCGCTCCTCGAACGGCGCACCGCCGAGCAGCAGCACCCGGGCCGACGCGTCCGCGCGCAGCCGCAGGTCCCGCCGCCCGCAGCCCAGGTAGAGCATCGAGCCGATGGCCAGCGTCGCGTTCTCGACCTCGACCGAACCGGCCATCGCGAGCAGCGCGTACTCGAACTCGGGGGTCAGCGGCAGCAGGCCGTCCGATCCCGGCGCCAGGGCGACGTCCGCACCCACCATCGGTGCGTAGGTCCGTCCCGGCGAACGTGCTCCGCCGAGCTCGCCCATGATGACGGTCGCGGTCACGCCGGTGTCGGTCAACGCGGGCAGTTCGTGGTGGTGCTCCCAGGCCGGCTCCACGGCGCGTGACTCGCCCGGAAGGGCAACCCACAGCTGGACCCCGTGCAGCTGGGCCGGGTGCGGTACGGGAGACATCTCGGCGTGCGCGATGCCCCGTCCGGACGTCATCAGGCCGAGTTCGCCGGGACGGATCAGCTGATCGCTGCCGATGCTGTCGCGGTGGTGCACCTCGCCGTCCAGCAGCCAGCTCACCGTCTGCAACCCGCAGTGCGGATGCGGGGGGACCTGCATCCCCGGCGAGGTCGCGACGTCCTCGGGCCCGTAGTGGTCGACGAAGCACCACGGCCCGACCAGCCTGCGTCCGAGGTTCGGCAGCAGCCGCCGCACCTTCGTCGTCTCTCCCACCAGCACCTCGCGGCCGGCGAAGAACTCGTGCACCGGCCGGGCGGCGACGTCGGCGAGGCCACCGCACGTGCTCAGCCCCGGCGTACGGTCCAGGTTGCTCATGCACTCGACACTACGACCAGATCGTCCCGAGAAACGAGAACGCCGATGCCCATCGAGGTACGCGAGAACGCCGAACTCAGCCGGTACGAGATCATGGTCGACGGTGAGCTCGCCGGCTTCACCCTGTTCCGGCCCGACGGCGACTCGATGCTCTTCCCGCACACCGAGATCGACGAGCGGTTCGCCGGGCAGGGCCTGGCCAAGCGGCTGATCGGTGCGGCGCTGGACGACGTGCGAGCGAGGGGCAGGAGGCTCGTGCCGCTGTGCCCGTTCGTGAAGGCCTTCATCGACAAGAACCCGGCCTATCGGGACCTCGTTGCCTGACCAGTTTGTGGACGAGGCTGTGGGTGAGGCGGTGGACAACGCCGATGTCGGGGGATAACCCAGGCGCACCTGTGGACACCCATGTGGACAGTTGCAGGAGCGCGAAATTGCCTCGGATTGCCTATTGCGCAAGGGGATTCGGACCAGTAGAAATACCTCATCGCAAGGCGGTGGTTCACAAGTCGGAGGTGACTCCGGGCGCCGAAGGATCGGGAAACCGGACCTTCGTGCGGGGGGCTGATGGGTCGGGAAACCGGTTCGTCCGCTCTGAGTGGCCGGTAGGCCGGCGGTGGTTGCGCAACGCACGTGTGCCGAGCAATCGGTAGGCGGTGCAGCGGGACCGAGCGAGGCCCCTCCATCTCATACATGGAGGGGCCTCGTTTTTCCCGTGCGGCACCTATTGTGCCGGGTCGGGTTTGCGAAAGCCGGCAGCGACGCGCCGACCGGAGGTCCGGGCGCCTCGCCCGGCACAGCCAGAAGCGGGTGCCGTGTCAGGCCGGATCCGCCACGCCCGCGGAGCGGGCCGACAGCACGACGACCAGCCCGGCCACGACGGCGAGCGCGACGAGGCCGACGGCGTAGCTGCCGAGCCCGCCGTAGATCGAGCCCATCACCAGTGGCGGCACGAATCCGCCCAGGCCGCCCGCCGCTCCCACTAGGCCGGTGACTGCACCCACCTTGTTGGCCGGCGCTCGCTGGGCCACCAGCGCGAACACCGCGCCGGACGCGGTGCCGAGCGCGGCGGCCATGGCCAGGAACGCGACGGTACCGACCGGGGCCAGCACCGGCGTCGCGGACTGCGTCAGGGCGGCGATCGCGACCACCGCGAACGCCGCGACGAGCACGCGGGCCGGGTTCAACCGGTCCGACAGCCAGCCGCCGATCGGGCGCAGCACGACGGCGAGCAGCACGAAGCCGGCCATCTTGTTCGCGGCGTCGGACTGGGACACCGCGTAGGCGTTCTTCAGGTACGTCGGCAGGTACACGCTGAAGGCCACGTAGCCGCCGAAGCCGACCGCGTACAGGACCGATGCGTGCCAGGTGATCGGCAGCCGCGCCGTGGCGAGCAACCGTCGGCCGAAAGGTTCGGTGGGCGCAGTCCGCCCGGGAGCATCGCGCAGCACGACGGCGGCAAGGACGCCGTAGACCGCGAGCGCGATGGCGGTGAGGACGAACGGCGTCGCCATGCCATGCGCGTCGACGAGTTTGACGGTCGTCAGCGCACTGATCGCCGTGCCGCCCATGCCCGCACCGAAGATCCCCACCGCGAGGCCGCGGCGCTGCGGAGGGAACCAGGCGTTGACGAACGGGACTCCCACCGCGAAGGACGTTCCGGCGATGCCGAGGAAGAAGCCGCCTGCGAGCAGCGCGGCCAGGCTGGAGTGCCCGACCAGTCCGAGGAACAGCACCGGGACGATCGTCAGCAGCGACACGGCAGGGAACATCACCCGGCCGCCGAAGCGATCAGTGAGCGCACCGACCGGAATCCGGCCGAGCGAGCCGACCACGACCGGCACGGCGACGAGCAGCGCCTGGGCGAAAGCAGACAGGTGCAGCGAGTCTTTGAACCGCGGGCCGAGCGGGCTGAGCAGCGCCCACGCCCAGAAGTTCACGACGAAGCCGAGGGTTGCCAGGCCGAGCATCACGCCGGCCCGACGGGTGTCCGGGACCGCGGCCGCGTCGGTGACGCGGAGCTGATGGTCCGTCGGCATCGGTACGTCGTCTCCTTCGTGCCGGTCGTACGTTCGGCGTGGCGGTTGCATCGTGAAGCCACCCTTGCGTTACCAGTGTCGGTGCTCGCTTCGCGCAGGACAAACCGACCGCGGGAGGCGCCATAGTAAAACTGAGTAAGATAGTGAATACCAGGAAGGGTCACCCCAGCCGGGGATCGGCGTCGAGCGGAGGTAGTCGTGAGCCCGATCGGCCATGCCGACATCGCCGGCCGTGCGGACATCTCGGCCCTACTCACGGACTTCTACGGCCGCGCGTTCCGGGACGAGCTGCTCGGACCGGTCTTCCTCGACGTTGCCCGGATGGACCTCGCCGAGCACCTGCCGGTGATGTGCGACTTCTGGCAGACCGTGCTGTTCCGCAGCGGGACCTACCGGGGCAACGCCCTGCACCCGCACCAGCGGCTGAACGAGAAGGCGCGGCTCACGCCAGCCCACTTTGAGCGCTGGCTCACCCTCTGGTGCGCCACCGTCGACGACCGGCATGCCGGCGCGAAGGCCGAGCTGGCAAAGCTGCAGGCCTCGCGCATCGCCGGCGCGATGAGCCGGCGCATCACCGGGCTGGTCATGACCAGCCGAAGGCCCGCTTGGTCGAGTCCGCCATCAGTTCCGGCGTCCAGGGCGGGGAGTGCGTGATCGCGACCTCGACCCGGTCCACCGCACCGCTGGCGGACAGCACCCGCTCGATCTCCTCGCTGAGGTAGGAGCCGAGCGGGCAGGCCGGCGTCGTCGTGGTGAGCAGGACCGCGGCGACCCGCCCATTGACCTCCAGGCCGTAGACCAGCCCGAGGGAGACGATGTCGACACCCAGTTCGGGGTCGAGCACGTCCCGCAGCATCTCGCGGAGCTGGTCGGCCTCGGTCCCGGCGGTGAGCAGCGCGGTGATCGAGAGTGGTCCGGCGCTCATGGTCTATATTTTTGACGAATAGCGCTGTGAAAACAAGTCGGAGCCATACAGGTCACTGCTGCAGAGGAGCTCGCGATGACATCGACCCCGAGTGCGGCGGGTGGCGCCGGCGGGCGATCACCCGGGCCGCCTGAGCCGGACGTGATCGACACGCTCACCACCGTGCTGGTGCGCGCCTGTCGCAAGCTCGCTGAGGCCGGCCAGCCCCAGCAGGCGGGACGGCTGGCCGCCGATGCCTGGGTGGTGCTGCGCGCGGGCCATCCGCGGCAGGCGCGGCACCTCGACGGCGCCATGCACCACATTGCCCGCCTGGAGCAAGCGGAACAGGCAGAGCAGGCGGTTCACGTCCCGGCGCAGCAACCCGACGCCCGTCGCGCCTGAGCCTCAGCCCGGCCGCTCGCCATCGTCCGGCAGAGCGGTTCCGGCGCCGGCCGCGACGGCAACCGGTGGCGGCACCGGGTGGTGCCACCTGCCGTTGTGCGCCTCGGCGTGCAGGCGGTCCAGCAGGTGCGGGTAGTGGTACTCGAAGGCCGGGCGCTCGGAACGGATGCGGGGAATGGACGTGAAGTTGTGCCGCGGCGGCGGTGACGAGGTGGCCCATTCCAGGGAGTTGCCGTGGCCCCACGGGTCGTCCGATGTCACGATCTCGCCGAACCGGTAGGAGTGGTAGACGTTCCAGGCGAACGGCAGCATGGACGCGCCGAGCACGAACGATCCGATCGTGGAGACCGTGTTCAGGGTGGTGAACCCGTCCGTCGGCAGGTAGTCGGCGTACCGGCGGGGCATGCCCTCGGCGCCGAGCCAGTGCTGGACCAGGAACGTCAGATGAAAGCCGAGGAAGGTCAGCCAGAAGTGCACCTTGCCCAGGCGCTCGTCCAGGTAGCGGCCGGTGAACTTCGGGAACCAGAAGTAGACCCCGGAGAAGGCGGCGAACACGATCGTCCCGAACAGCACGTAGTGGAAGTGCGCGACCAGGAAGTAGGTGTCGCCGACGTGGAAGTCGATGGGCGGGCTGGCCAGCAGCACACCGGTCAGGCCGCCGAACAAGAACGTGACCATGAACCCGATCGAGAACAGCATCGGTGTCTCGAAGGTGACCGCGCCGCGCCACATCGAGCCGATCCAGTTGAAGAACTTCACCCCGGTCGGCACCGCGATCAGATACGTCATGAACGAGAAGAACGGCAGCAACACCGCACCGGTGGCGAACATGTGGTGCGCCCACACCGTCATCGACAGCGCGGCGATCGACATCGTGGCCAGCACCATGCCCTTGTAGCCGAACAGCGGCTTGCGGCTGAAGACCGGGATCACCTCGGTGACGATTCCGAAGAACGGGATCGCGACGATGTAGACCTCGGGGTGGCCGAAGAACCAGAACAGGTGCTGCCACAGCAGTGCCCCGCCGTTGTTCGCGTCGAACACCTGCGCGCCCAGGTGCCGGTCGGCCCACAGCACGAGCAGCGCCGCGGTCAGCAGCGGGAACACCAGCAGCACCATCAGGCTGGTCACCAGGATGTTCCACGTGAAGATCGGCATCCGGAACATCGTCATGCCGGGCGCGCGCAGCGTGATCACCGTCGTCACCATGTTCACGCCGCCGAGGATGGTGCCCAGGCCGGCGATGGCCAGCCCCATGATCCACAGATCGCCGCCGACTCCCGGTGAGTTGGTCGCGTTGGTCAGCGGGGAGTAGCCGTACCAGCCGAAGTCGGCCGCACCGCCGGGCGTGGCGAAACCGGAGACGACCGTGATGGCGCCGAACAGGTACAGCCAGTAGGAGAAGGCGTTCAGTCGCGGGAAGGCGACGTCCGGTGCGCCGATCTGCAGCGGCAGCACCAGGTTGGCGAACGCGAACACCAGCGGGGTGGCGAACAGCAGCAGCATGATCGTGCCGTGCATGGTGAACAGCTGGTTGTACTGCTCCGGGGATAGGAACTGCATGCCCGGCCGGGCCAGCTCGGCGCGCATCAGCAGCGCGAGCACGCCACCGATGGCGAAGAACCCGAACGAGGTCACCAGGTACATGCGGCCGATCAGCTTGTGGTCGGTCGTGCGCAGCACCTGGCTGAACATCGATCCCTTGGTGACCTCGCGGACCGGGAACGGCCGCGCCACGATCGGCTGCGGTGCCGGCGCCTCGGGCCGTTCGGTCGTCGTCATCGTGACATCGACGCTCCTTCATCGGTGATCGCCGGCCCGGCCGGCGGTCGGTGTGGATTCAGGTGGCGAGCAGGGCACCGAGCGCGATCAGGGCGAGGGTGAGCAGGCCGATTGCCGCGCGCAGCACGGTCGCCGACCGGGCTCCCTGCCGGACGCTGGCGCTCAGCCGGGGATCCTCGGCAGCGGCGAGGGCGTCGCGGCGCAGCCGGGTCATCCGTCGGGCCTGCACGACTCCGGCCGCCAGCGCCACGACTAGCGCCCCAGCCAGCACGGTGGCGGCGGTGCTGGTGCCGTCCCAGGCGTTCTCGCTCATGAGGGCGGCGCCGGTGCCCAGTGCGACGATCAGCGCCGGGACCCCGACGCGGATGTACGAGCGCCCCAGGGCGCGGAAGAACGCCACCCGCTGATCAGGTGCGAGCGCAGCGGTCGCGGCGCGGGCCACCACCGCGATGGCGACGTACCCGCCGACCCAGGTGCAGCTGGCCAGCGTGAATACGCCGAGCAGTACGGCCTGGTTGGTGTCCGACATGGCTGCCGATCACGCGCCGTTACGGCGGGTGACCTTCAGGATCGACCGGGCGCCATCCGCCGGCAGGTCGGCGAGCTCGTAGCGCATCGAGTCGAACTCGTGCAGCCACCGACGCACGCGCCGCAGGTCGGCGTCCTCGCTCGAGCAGATCTGCGCGGACTCGCCCGGGCGCAGCCGCAGCAGCCGTTCGATGCACAGCTGCACGGCCTGCGCCGACGGCGGGTCGAGCCGGATCTGCACCGGTTGCCCGTTCGGGGCGAGCCAGATCTGCGTTCCGGCGACGAGGTCGGCGGCGCTCGGCACGTCCGTCGGCGTGTCCGGCAGCGCGGCGAGGACGGCCTGCTCGTCGACCAAGTGGTGTTCTAGCACGGTGAGCAGTTGCTCGACCAGTCCGCGCAACTTCGGTAGCGGGCAATGCTTTGCGTCCGCCTGGTCGAGCTGCGCGGTGAGGGTGTGCAGCCGGACGTGCTCGGCCGTCAGCTCCGCGAACGGCGCCGACGCGCCGTTGGGGAACAGGTACGCCTCCTCGTCGGAGGCCTGGCGGAGCACGCTGGTGCGCAGGAACGCGGTCAGGGTTCGCAGCTCCGCGCCGGGCCAGGTCCGAGCCGTGACCAGCGCGAGCACGGGCGCGGCCCGCCGGTGTACATCCCGGCGCAGGAGCGCGTGCTCACCGGTCAGGGTTCGCGAATCGGGCGCGAGGTCGGCGGCCGGGCGTCGCACCGGGCTGCTCGCTGTCACGGTGTTCGTCAGCGTGCCTGTCGTCATCGTCAGCCCCCTTGTCGTCGCTATTTAGTTTATATGAAGGCAATCAGTAAAACCAGGCGGGGCAGCGCGTGATGATGGGCACGGCATCGCCAGGACGGGGCAGCTCAACCGCACGCCGGCTCAGTAGGGAGCGCCGATCTTGCGCCACTTACGCCCGCCCGTTCCCGGCTCGCTCGGGCGAGCGGCCACGCGGCTGCGGTAGACGATGTAGGGCCGCCAGAGGTACCAGAGCGGGTAGCTCCAGGCGTGCACCAGACGGCTGAACGGCCACAGGGCCCAGATGACCCAGGCCGCGGTCGCGTGCAGTTGGTAGATGAACGGGGCGTGCGCGATCGGCGCGACGTCCGGCGACCCGGAGAACAGCCCGCGGAACCAGGGCGCGACGGTGGTGCGGTAGTCGTAGCCGTGCCCGAACAGGTTGATGCCGATGGTCGGCGCGATCCCGGTGACGATGATGATCAGCAGCAGGACCAGGGTGACGTAGTCGATCGGGGCGGTGGTTGCCCGCACCCTGGGCACGAACAGGCGCCGGGTGGCGAGCACGACCACGCCGGCGATCACCAGTACCGCGGCCAGCGTGCCGGCGCCGGCGGAGAACCAGCGGTAGACGTTCTCGGGGATGCCGATCGCACGGGTCCAGCGCTCCGGGATCAGCACGCCGATCACGTGGCCGGCGATGGCGGCGAACGTCCCGTAGTGGAACAGCGGGCCGCCCCACTTGAGCATCCGCCGCTCCTGCAGCTGGGTCGAGCGGCTGGTCCAGCCGAACTGGTCGTAGCGCCAGCGCCACACGTGCCCGACGACGAAGATCCCGAGCGCCAGGTAGGGCAGGGCCACCCACCAGAACAGCTCCGCGGCGGTGGCGTTCATGTCTCCGCCCGGTAGCCGGCCAGGTAGTCCGGCGGCGCGAACGGTTCGAGGCCGACCTCCTCACGGGGCGGTCCGCTCTCCCAGGCGGTGAGCACCTGGCCGAGTTCACGCCGGCCCAGCCCGGGCAGCTGCGCGCATACGGCGACGACGACGTCCTCGTACGGGGATCCGGCCTTGGCCAGGGCGCGGCGCAGCAGCTCCAGGTCAGCCCGGCGGCTGCGCAGCAGCCGCTGCCCGCGGTCGGTGAGCGCGGCGAAGTCGAGCACCATCGGCAGGTAGTCGGGTAGTTCGTCCTCGCTGGGGATGAACCCCGCGTCCCGGTAGGCGGTCTTGAAGGCCAGCATGGCCAGGCCGCGCTTGCGGGTGTCGCCGTAGCGGTAGTAGGTCAGGTAGAGCGCGCACCGGCGGCGCAGGTCGAAGGTCTGCACGTAGTGCTGCGCCACGTCGGTCGGGGCCGTGGCCCGCAGCCAGGCTAGGAACCGGCCGAAGGCGGCGCGCGCCTGCCGGGGGGATGTGGTCGCGGCGAACGCGTCGAGTTCGCCGAGCCCGTCGAACAGCGCGGCCGTCGGGTACTGCAGCAGCACCGACGCCAGCTTGACCGTCTGCGTGTTCACGCGGGGCCTGCCTCGGGGAACATCCGCGAATCGCGGTCTCGGCCATTCCAATTCAGCAGGTTGAATTTGGGCCCTCGACCGCCGTCGGCCACCGCGTCCGGGTGAGCGGCCGCCCCGGTG
>JBOGDQ010000013.1:0-2548 GCA_050742975.1 Jatrophihabitantaceae bacterium | reverse complement strand
CACCGGCAGCGACTGGAGGTCGGTGAGGATGGTCCGGCCGTCGAGGCGATGGATCACGACGACGGTTCCGAGCGCGTCGGCCAGGTCGAACTCCTCGATCGGCTCGACGGTGTCGCAGTCGAGCACGGTCTGCAGCCGCTGCAGCTCCTCGGTCATCAGCCGGCGGAGCAGCTCCGGGTCTGCGGTGGTCGGTGCCCGCTGGGTGAGCAGTTCGGTGGCGCCCATGACGCCGACGACGGCCGACCGCGCATCGTGCAGCCGCTCACGCTGCGCCTGCTCGACATCCGCGAGCCGGAGCTGCAGGTCGACGAGCGTGCGGGACAGGTCATCGGTGTCCGCGCCGTGGCGCCGGTAGGCCTCGCGCAGGTCGGCTGCGCACACGTACATCGCGACGACCGCGGCGGACAGCTGCACGCCCGGCGCGATGCCCACCGCCACGGCGGCACCGGCGACCGTCCACGCGCGAGCCAGCTCGGATCCGGCCAGCAGCGCCAGCCCGGTGACCACCCAGCGGGTCGTCGGGCGGTCGCCCGACTGCCCGTCGCGCCATGAGCGAGCCGCGAGCACCAGCCAGCAGGTGGCCGCTGATCCTTCGACGATCAGCCAGACCGGCTGCAGATCGATCGAGCCGGCGCTGCGCCCGATCAGGACCTCGGCCAGCATGACGGCCAGCGCGACCGCACTGGCCGCGAGCACGAACCGGGTCACGATCGGGCGATCCGGATGCGGCCAGCGCGCGCGGGGCAGCAGGATCGCGAACACCGGGACGAGGAACACGGCGCGGACGCCAGGAGCCGCCTGGGCAACGGCCGCCGTCTGATGCATCAGCGGGCTGATCACCGTGACGATGGGTATCGCCGCGCCCAGGATCAGCAGTGCGAGCGCCGAGTGCGCGGAGGTCCGTTCGTTGGTAAGTCGCCAGTGCACTACCCGCATGACGCCGGCCATCAGGAACAGGCCCGACCCGAAGTTGCGGGCCACGATCGGCACGTTGTAGCGCAGCGTCTCGGAGACGACGGGCGACAGCCCCACCAGCGCGCACCACGCGGCAAGACCGGCGGCCAGGCTCCAGGCCCACAGCGCCGGCCGGCCCGCGAATGCAGGCAGCCTGCGACCGCCGTTCAACAACAGTTCCCCCGCCACTTCGGCCCCCCCGGCCCGTACCTCGACCGGTTGTTCCGGCCGCTGTACGACTACGCATCGGAAGGATCTTCCACGGAAGGCATCGCGTCAATGACTTGAGGCGCATTCCGGAGCGGAAACGAAAATTGCCAGTAATAACACCTACCTCAAACGGGGCAATCGGGGTGGATCGCCGACGGGCACTGGAACCTGTTGCACCGACGCGCGTGCTCGCGGCTGGCACGAACGGCACCCGGCTTGTCCGGACGGGTCCGGATTGGCGGCAAAGGGGCTCCCCAATTTTGGTGAGGGATTCGCGGTCTCGCTCGATCACGATCAACGGTGCGGGAGGACCGGACGGTCCCATCCCAAAGCGATCGGTCCACGGGGGACACGCGATCGCACTCCAGAAAGGGACAGGACATGAATCGAAAGCTCGTACTGGGGGCGATCGCCGGCGTTGCCGCGATCGGCCTCGCTGTCGGAGGGTCGACGTACGCCGCGTACAGCGACTTCGGCAATGTCACCGGGAATAACGTCGGTGCCGGCACGCTGAAGTTGAATGTCGGGCCGAATGCCGGTCAGGATCTGAAGTTCGACCACGTCACGATGGCGCCCGGCGGCATCAACGCCGAGCGGCAAGTGTTCGTCACCAGCAACGACAGCTCGTCGACGCCGAGCGCGAACCTCTTCGTCAGCCTGACGAACCTGGTCGGAACCGAGGACGGCTGCGACGGAAACGCGGAGATCCTGGTCGACCCCGCGTGTACCACGGGACCAATCAGCGGACCCACTGCGGGCCAGTTCATCACCGACGCGACGGTGCAGTGGTACTCCTACGTCCCGGACAGCCCCGGAGTCTGCAACCAGTCATACTCACCGTCCATGAAGACGGTGACACCGCAGCACGGCGGTAGCCTCGCACTGCTCGCGAGCCAGACCGCGACGGCGCCGTATGAGTTGAACGGAACCTCGCAGGCCTATAAGTTGCCGTACCTCGCGCCCGGTCAGGGTTTGTGTTTCGCGATGGATGTGGGCCTCGGCTACGGCGTCAACAACGCGTCGCAGGGTGACTCCGCCAGCTTCGACCTGCACTTCGACCTGGTTCAGGCTCCGTATGGCACCCCGACGACACCGGCGCCGAGCGTCTGAGTCAATAGTCAGTTGATGGGGAGTGGGGTCGGCTTGGGGAGCCGGTCCCACTCCGCATCGGCACAACATGGGGAGTAAGGATGAACCGCAGGCTGGTGGTAGGGTGCGCGGCCGGACTGGCCGCGCTCGCCATCGCGGCCGGCGGTTCTACGTATGCGGCCTTCAGCGACTTCGGTGACATCACCGGCAACGACGCCGGCGCCGGGATCCTGAAACTCGAACTCGGCCCGAACGGCACCGGGATCGTGCCGCTGGACTACAAGAAGCTCGCGCC
>JBOGDQ010000012.1:0-2977 GCA_050742975.1 Jatrophihabitantaceae bacterium | reverse complement strand
GCCGCCCGGGTGCTGGTTCGGGTACTCGCCACCGGCGTGCAGTTGATCCGGGACGGACGGTGTCACCCACAGGTTGTAGCGCGCGAACTCTCCGCGTCGGCCGATCGCCGAATCCGAGGGGGCAAGGATCGTCGGCGTGTACATGGGGCGCAGACGGTAGCCGGTTGGCCAACCGGTGTTGTTGCGCCGGTGCCCGCTGGTGATCACCCAGGTACGCGCCGTGGCCGGATCCACGATGCGTCGCGCTTCGAGTTCCGTGCGCAACGGGGTCGACCGTGTGACGAGCGCACTCCCGTACGGGTTGTCCGGGCCCGGTGCCGCCGGGAGCATCTCCACTTCGGTCACCGTGTTGTCGGCGCCGTCCACTTCCATGTCCAGCCGGACGTTGAACAGATGCTGGTGGTGTGGTGCCGAGAGACCGGGCGCGATCATGTTCGCATGTAGGGGCTGTGCGCCGGGCTGGACGGCCGCGGTCTGCAGAATGCCCGTCAGCTTGACGTCGTACTCGATCGTTCCGTCCTGATAGAAGTACCAGTAATACCCGTACTCGTAGTTGAGGTTGGTGCAGATCGCCGAGATCACCAGCCGTCGCGACCGGCGTACCTCGGTGGCACCGGCCGGGAAGTCCCAGTGTTTCCAGAGGATGCTGGCATCCTCCTCGTGCAGGCACACCGCGTTGCGGACGGTAACCGGCTCACCGTCGTCGTCGTGGAGGACGGCGTCGAAGTAGCGGATCTCACCGAGGCAATCGCAACCGAGCACGAGGGAGTTGATGCCTTTGCCGACGCCGAACTCGCCGAGATCGAACGCGTGCTGGAAGAAGTGCGAGGGGCTCACGTCGCCGTACGGAACGATCATCTCCGACAGCGAGGCACGGTAGACGATGGGGCGTACGTCATCGCCGTCCTCGTAACCGATGGTGTGCAGCACGAGGCCTTCGCGACCGTTGACCGAGAAGCGGAACCGCCAGCGCTGCCAACGGATCTCGTTGCCGTTTATCGAGAAGCTCGGCCCATCGGGCTGGATGACGTCGAGTGCCTTGATGTCCTTGCGCAACGGGCCGACCGAGTAGGCGTCGTAACGCCCCGGGTCGGCCGGAACGGGAACAACGGGATCCACGTCGATGACACGCGTCACCGTCTCCGTACCGAGGTCGACGTATGCGATCACGCCTTCCACCGGGCGCGCGTACGGGTTGTCGCCCGAGTCCTCGCGGTAGTAGCTGAGTGACGCCACTACGCGTCGACCTTGTTCCTCTGGTGCGCCGAAGTTGCCGACCATCCACGGGTCGACGTGGACCTTCGTGAGGTCGTCGATGCCGCGGCGGCGCACCGCTTCCTGCCAGCGGGCATCCACGCGGATCACGCGCTGGGCGACCTCGACCTCTTCCATGAGCAGTCCAGCTTGCAACCCGGGCCGCTCATGCCATTCGACGACCTTGCCGGCGGTCAGTGAGACGACGCCGTCGTGCAGGGTCCCGGCGGCGCGGTCGACCACGACGACGAACGCCGACCGTTCGATCGCGTCAGCGGGCCGGAAGGAACGGACGACGACCTTGTCGGGCTCTTGCAACCGGATCATCGCGAACTTTGCAGTCTTCGACAGTCCGAGTTCGCGGGCTACGATGTGGCGCGCTGTGCGGATCTCCGTCGCGTTGAGCGGGTCGAGCGGGTGCTCGCCGGCCTGCTCGGTCGGGGCCGAAGCGATCAGATCGGCCATGGCGATAGCGCTTCTTTCTCGATGCTGACCGTGGTCAGGATGTCGGCCCGGGCATGTCCTTCAGCAGGTTCGCCGGGGGATCGCCCCACTTCTTGGCGATCTGCTGCATGAGGTCGAGCTCGTACATCTTTCGGATACCCTGCGTGATCACCTCAGCAAGAGCGGTGTCGTTCTTGCGGAGGCCGACCACGACGGTCTCCGGGTTGACCGTGAGCGGAAGCACCTCGAGGTCGGAGTACTTCTCGGCGTAGTAGCCGAGCACCGGACCGTCCTGAAAATATGCGTCGACCCGTCCGGCCAGCAGCGCCGCGAAGGCGGCGGTGTCCTGCGGCAGCGTCACGATGTTGATCGGAGACTTGCCCTTGGCCTGCAGTTGCTTGCTCAGCTTCTGAAGATAGGCCGCGGTGGTCGAGCCAAGTTGCGTCGCGATGGACTTGCCGGCCGCATCATCCAACGTCTTGATATTCGCCGGGTTGCCCTGCTTCGTGATGAAACCCTGGGTGTCCTGCAGGTATGGGATCTGCGCCATCACGTTGTCATGGTCCGCCTCGCCGTTGATGCCATTGATGATCATGTCGCACTTGCCGCCCTGCAATGCAGCGAAGATTCCCACGTAGCCGGTTTGCAGCCAGTCCACCTTCACGCCCATCGCTTCGCTAAGTGCGTTCGCGACATCAACGTCAATGCCGGTCGGCCGGTTGTTCTGCATGAACGTGTACGGCGGGTAGACGATGTCCGCGCAGATCTTCAGCTTCCCGGCGGCCTTGATGTCGGCCGGCGCGGTGAGCGTGAAGCTGCCGGCGCCAGTGGAACCGGCGCCGGCGTCGGACGGCGAGTGGGAGGCCGACGGCACTGTGGCGCCCGAAGCGCCGCTTGACGTGCCGCCGGAACTGCTGCACGCCGTGACTGCGAGGAGCACGCAGACGGTCAGGGTGGCTGCGTAGCTCAGTGGCGATAGCCGGTGGAGGTGCGGTCGTGGGTTGCTCGAGCTGAGGGAGAACACGGCAGAAGACCTCCGTTATTGATGGATCAGTAGGTGGCCAGGCCAGTAGGTGGCATGCTTACTCTGCCGCTTAGTAGTAGTCAAGAGGGTTGGCGCGAACTGTTGGCCCGGAATGGCCAGCAGGGTGCCGGCTGCGCACTCCGGGGCTTGACGCTGTAGCTCCAGCGTGTATGGTCACCGATATGCCTAGTGGACTACTGGCCTATCCATTGGACGTTGTATGAGTGACCTGCTTCCGGTTTGGCCCGAACTCGA
>JBOGDQ010000011.1:0-18403 GCA_050742975.1 Jatrophihabitantaceae bacterium | reverse complement strand
GTCGTCGATGGCCTGCAGCTCAAGCCGGGCAAGGCGTTCGGCCCGCTGCGGGTGGCCATCACCGGACGGACGGTCTCGCCGCCACTGTTCGAGTCGATGCAGATCCTCGGCCGCGACCGCTCGCTCGGGCGGCTGCGGGCCGCCGTCACGCGCTGATTCCCCGCGCGCGATCCGGTCAGCTCACTGGTCCGGCGGCTTGCCGTCCGTCCAGGTGATCGACAGCCCACCATGCGTCTGGGCGTTCGGATGGTCGACCACCAGCTCGCCATTGACGGTCAGGTTGATCCCGTACGGCGACTTGCCGTCCTGGGTGAAGCTCACCTGCGTGGTCGGGTCGTCGCCGGCTGCCTGCGAGTAGCCGTCCTCGCGCAGCGCACCGATCGCGGCGATGAGCTGTGCGCCGTCGATCAGGTCGTAGCAGTAGACGTAGACGGACGAGCCGCCCGAGGTCAGCGTGGCGGTGACGTTCGGCGGACCGATCGGCGCCGCGAGCTGGCTGACCAGAGCGGGCGGCGTCTGGGTGCCGGACGTCGCGTGTGCCGGGACCCGGCACTGGCCGGTCGGAGTTCCGCCGTTGCCGCCGGAATCGAACGAAACCCAGGTGATCACGCTGATCACGCCCACGACCGCGCCCGCGATCAGCAGCATCCGCGATGTGCGCGAGCTGCGCTCGGGGTCGCCCATCATGCGTGAGGTCATGGCTGCATCGGGTCGACGGTATCAGCCACATCGCGGTTCCCGAGTTGATGAACTCGCTTACGGCGAGCACGATCGGGACCGACAAGTCAGGGACGCTCGACGGCATCGAATCCGGAATCGCGGGGTGGGCGTAGTGCGCAGGCAGAGATCGTTGGCGGGCAAGCTCGTTGTCATCACCGGCGGCGCACGCGGTATCGGGGCTGCTACCGCCCGTGCGGTGGTCGCCGAAGGTGCGCGCATCGCGATCGGCGATCTCGACGAGGATCTCGCGCAGCGCACCGTGAAGGAGCTGGGCGTGGACGGCTTCGCCATGCGGCTGGACGTCACCGACCACGCCGGCTACACCGCGTTCCTCGACGAGCTCGAGCGTGAACTCGGCCCGATCGACGTGCTGATCAACAACGCCGGGATCATGCCGCTCGCGCTACTGGACGAGGAGTCCGACGATGCGACCGCGCGCGTGATCGCGATCAACCTGGCTGCTGTCATCCACGGCACCCGCGAGGCGATGCAGCGGATGAAGCCCAGGCACAGCGGGCACATCGTCAACATCGCGTCGTTGGCCGGCAAGGTCGGCGTAGCCGGGGGAGCGACGTACTGCGCGAGCAAACACGGCGTCGTCGGACTGAGCGAGGCGGCTCACTTCGAGTTGCGCGGCACGGGTGTCGACCTGACCTGCGTGATGCCGACGATCGTGCGCACCGAGCTCGCGGCCGGCCTGAAGCAGACGCGGCTGAGCTCTCAGGTGGGCCCCGAGGACGTCGCGGCCGCGATCGTCGCCGCGCTGCACCGGCCGCGACTGGACGTCTACGTCCCGGGTTACCTGGGCTGGGCGAGCAACGTGGTCCGCGTTCTTCCGCGCCGGGCGGGGGAGTTCATCGCCCGCGCCACCGGGACCGACCAGGTGTTCGCCTCCGCCGTCAACTCGCCGGAGAGGGTCGGGTACGAATCGCGCATCGAGTAGCCCGATCGCGCCGGTGCCGTTCGGCGTACCCCAGGCCGGTGGGGCCGTCCCATCCCGGGCCCGCGGTGCACTGCTCAGTGGCGCTGCAGCTTCCGTTGCTGCCCGACGTGATGTCGTTCAGCGCGCCGGTGTGCGCGTACGGGTCGGCGTTCGGAGTCTGCCCGGTCGTTGGCCAGCGCGTAGACCGATGCGATGATCGGCGACGATGCGCTGGTGCCGCCGTATACGTTCCAGCCGGACGCCTGGTACGTGTCGTACACCGCCAGGCCGGTCTGCGGGTCGGCGACCGCTGACACATCGGCCTCGGCCCGGTCACTGCAGCCGGTGGTGACGCCGGCCTGGAAGCTCGGCTTGGCGATCTCGGTCGAGCAGCCGCTGCCGGCGTCCGACCAGGCCGTCTCGCTCCAACCGCGCGAGCTGCCGTCCTGCGTCAGCGACGTACCTCCGACCGCGGTCACGTGCGCGCCGGTCGCCGGGAACGACGCGCCGTAGCCGCTGTCGCCGGAGCTTGCGGTGATGACGATGCCGGGGGTGATAATCCTGGTGACAACTTACGGAATGGCACGAAACGGACACTAGACGTCGCCGCTCCGATGGCCGCCACCGGCAGCCTCGGGACAAATAGCGCATAGCGGTAACGGGTCGGGGTGGCGCGCCGGATTTCGGATCTGCCGACCCGGTCCGGTAGAGTTCCACGACGGCTCGTCCTGCCGCGCAGGCCGCGCCGACGCCCTTGGGGTATGGGGTAATTGGCAGCCCAACTGATTCTGGTTCAGTTAGTCTAGGTTCGAGTCCTGGTACCCCAGCGCAGTACCGAAGAACCATCGCAGTAGCGACATCTTTCTGGGGCCCCATCGTCTAGTGGCCCAGGACGCCGCCCTCTCAAGGCGGTAGCACGGGTTCGAATCCCGTTGGGGCTACACCGCTAGAGGGCCCGTATTTACTGGCCTGTACCACGATCGCGAACTTCTTCAAGATCGACAATATTGGTCCGGGTACACATCGGGTACACAACAGAAGCGCGCGCGGCGTCCATCGCATCGGCGACTTCGTCGAGCCGGTCGCCGAACAGGTGCCCGTACTGATCGAGGGTCATCGCCGCGCTCGCGTGCCCGAGCATCTGCTGCACGACCTTCACGTCGGCGCCTGAGGCGATGGCCAGCGAGGCGGCTGTGTGCCGTAGCTCATGCGGATGCATCCCGGCCATGCCGATCGATGCGGCCGCTGTGTCGAACCCGGCCCGTCGGAATCCGCCGGGCCGCATCGCGCCGCCGCCGCGCACTCCGCCGAAGACCAGATCATCTGGCGCCTTGCCCTTGACGTGTTCGGCCAGCTCTTCGATGAGGAACTTCGGGATGGGGACCTCGCGCCGTTCGTGACCCTTCGGCGTGCCCCAGACCTGTCCGCGACCGGTGACCATCGTGATGGACTCGGCGATGATCGCTCGCCGGCGCAGGAAGTCCAGCCGGCCGACGCGCAACGCGGCCATCTCACCGAACCGCACGCCGGTGTACGCGAGAAACAGAACGATCAGGCGGTAGGCGCGGTTCTCTCGCTCATCCAGACGCCGATGCTTGCTCACGGTCGCTGGCACTGCGCACGCAGTTGCGAGACGGTCGACCTGCTCGTGCGTGAGGAAGCGGCGCTCGTCCTTCACCACACGCGGAAGGTTCACGCCAGTGGCCGGATTACGGACGAGGCGTCCGTCCTTGACGGCCAGCGCGAGGACCAGCGCCAGCACGCGGTGGATCTTCCGCACCGTCGCAGCCTTACGCTGCGTCGACAACATCGTGATCCAGCTCTGTACGTCGGCGTGGGACACGTCGGCGAGCTTCACGTTCTGCCACCGCGGCACGACGTGCTCGCGCACGATCCCTGCGTATCGCTCGTGCGTGGACGGCTTGAGGTGAGCCTGCCCGTCCAGCCAGCGCTTCGCCCACTCGCCGATGGTCAGCGATGCCAGCACCGGATCGAGGTACGCGCCGGTGAGCTTGGATGCCTCGGTCGTGGTCAGGTATCGCTCGGCGTCCACCTTGCGGTCGAACGTCTTCGTTCGTTGCACGCCCGACGGGTCTCGGTATCGGACGTACCAGCGCGTCTTGCCGTTGCGGAGCCGCTTCTCGATCGCTGCCATTCCTACGTAGTAGCACGCGCGTATGCCATCGGCATCCAGTACGCGCGCAGTCGGGACTGGAGCCCATTGGCGACCGTTGGTAATGCGTGGTTGCGTGGTAAATGCGATTCTGTGGGCTTCGATTCTGAGACCGCCGTCGGGTACCCAGGCAGCCGTTCGATGGTCTCGCCCCGGCGCGTCAGCGCGTCCGCTACCGAGCCGGTGCTGACTAACGGACTCGACCGGATGTCTGCCGCAGTCAGCGCGCGGAGGCGCCGGTCTGCGCGTCGACCCATTCGATCGGCTGAGGATGCATCGAGTTGCTCACGCGTTAGGTGTGCCGTTCGGTGACCTGGTGGAGCACCTGTGCGTGGGCTATTCCGGCGGCCGGGCGCCCGGATGATCTCGCGGCTGCCGGTCAGCCGGCAGGTCGGCTTGGCCGCCCTGTCGCACATCGCGCCGGGGTGTGCCACAGCCGGGGATCGACGGTAGCGAGCCTTCGCCGAGACGATAAGCAAGGGGTTGTGCACCGTCTCGTCCACAGCCGAGAAACTGGATCTGCACAGCGCGGACCAAGCGCATCAGGGCATTTGCCCGTTGTATAGTTTCAGCTTCCTGCAATGGCAGCTTCATGCCAGCTTAACGTAAGGATCCTCTGTGATCCGTCGCTTAGTGTCACCTCTCGCGCCCGCCGCCTGATCATGACCGGGCCCTAAACGGGAGGGTTTGATCTTGCTCAGCATTCGAGTTGGGGAGCGGCGTCGGCGTGCGCTCGGCGTGCGGACCGTCATTGTGCTGTGGCTGCTCGCCACCGCTGCGGTGGGTCGGGCGGCGCGGGCCGATGCTGACCCGGGTTCGCCCGCAGGCGCGGTGGCGGACGCGCCGTCCGCTGCGGACGCGGCGACAGCGGCCAAGATCGCAGCCGCCTATGGGCACCCGGTGGAGATCACGTCGTTGGATGCGGAATCCTCGACGACCTACGCGAACCCTGACGGGACGTGGAAGCAGGACCTGTCCTCGGATCCGGTCCGGGTGCAGCAGGCCGGTTCCTGGGTGCCGGTCGACCTGACTCTGGTCCGCTCTGCCAACGGAGCGATCGCTCCGAAGGCGTCGGCGGCGTCGATCACGTTCGGTTCGGGTGGTTCGTCGACGATCGCGACGCTGTGGACCGGGTCGGGCAGTGTGAGTTACGGGTGGACGTCTGCTTTGCCGGTACCGACGCTGAACGGTCCTACCGCGACGTACGCGAACGTGCTTCCGGGTGTGAGCCTGGTCGCGACCGTGTCCCCTGAGGGTGTGGAGACCTCGCTGGTGTATGCCAACAGGCAGGCGGCGACGTCGGCCGGGGCAATCACGCTGGCGTTGTCGGTGTCCGGTCTGACCGCGCAACTGGACGCGGCGGGCGCGGTGAGCTATGTCGACTCGAGCGGGACGCAGCTCGCGCAGACCCCGCAGCCGCAGGCGTGGGACATGCGCGTGGGCGGCACGCTCACCGGACCCGGGGGCGGCCCGACGGAGGAGGTGCCGTCGCGGATCACGACGGCGGCGGGTGCGGTGTTGAGCGCGCCGGACAGCGGTGCGGGCACGGTGACGCGGGCGAGCGGGCCGTTGTCGGACCGGTTGCAGGTTCCCGCGGCGCTGCTGAGTGATCCCTCGACCGCGTATCCGCTGGTGCTTGATCCGGGCTTTCACCAGACCGGCGGCGAGGGGTTGGACGGGTACATCGAGAGCGACGGTGACACGGAGATCGACTCGAGTTTCGACGGCGGCCGGGTGCACGTGGGCACGGCCGACGGCGGCGCGACGATCACGCGTGGGCTGTATCAGTTCGCGCAGGGTGTCACCCACAACGCGACGATCTTCGCGGCGAACCTGACGGTGTACAACGACTACTCGTGGAGTTGCACGGCCTCGGCGATGACGGTGTACAAGTCGGCGGCGTTCACTAGCTCGGTGGCCTGGCCCGGCCCGGCGATCACGTCCACCAACTCGGTGTCGCAGACCTTCGCCCACGGCTACAACTCCTCATGCGCATCGGCGAACGTCGTGTACGACGTGACCGGCATCGTCGGTGACGCCTCGAACGACTCCGGCGCGACGAACTACGCCTTCGAGCTGCGCGCCAACTCCGAGACCAGCTCCTACGGGTGGAAGAAGTTCAACGCGGTCGCAGGACTTAGCATCTACTTCGACCATGCACCGAACCCGGCGACGAGTGTCGGTTTCAAGACCGCGAAACCGGCCACGCCGGGCTGCGTGAGCGGATCCGGGCGGCCCAACATCGACGCCACCGAGGCGATGTCCTGGCAGGCTCGGCTCACCGACGTCGACTACGCCTACGGAGATCAGATCCGCGGCGTGTATCGGTATTGGGACCTGGCCGCACCGTCGACGGTGTACTGGGCACACACCGGCTACTTCGACTCGGGCACGGTACCGTACCCGTACCTGTCATTCGCGGGCAGCACCACCACGTTCCTGGACGGTCACAACTACGCCTGGCTCGTGGTACCCGAGGACAAGCAGGGTGTGCTGGGCCCGTATTCGGGGCAGTGCGAGTTCCACGTCGCTGATCCGGCACCGAACACACCGACAGCGTTGAAGTTCGCGAGCCCGTCGCTGGCCTGCGGCGGGACGATGCGCGGCGATCAGCCGATCAGCTTGACCGCTACGGTCTCGGATCCAGACGGCAAGTACGGCAAGGCTGTGCGCGGCGACTTCGCCGTGACGGGGACGTCGTGGGCGGGGGACAGCGCGCCCGAGGTGTACGCGACGTCCGGCACGGCCACCAGTCCACAGATCCCGGCCAACACGCTGGCCGACGGATCCGCGTTCACCTGGACGGTCAAGGCGGACAACCTCTCGAAGCTCTCGGCTGCGGCGTCGTGCACCGGGCACATCAACGACGCCATTGCGGCCGCGCCCCAGGTGTCACTGGCTACGGGGACGTTCGGTGCGTCGGGTACGCCCAATGGTCACGTCGGCGACCTCGCGACGCTGACACTGTCCGATCCCGACGTGACGTACACGCCGACGGAGTACGTGTGGGAGGTTGACCCCGGGGCACCGCTGTTTCTGCCTCTTCCCAATGGGTGCGGCACGGTCGTGGATGGTGTGCACACGGTCTGCTCGAGTCAGGGGGCGGGCTGGAATCAGATCAGCGTCGAGGCGCCTCTGACGCAGTTCGCCGTCTCGGCCCAGGCGTACAACGTCTCGGGCAGCGCCTCGGATATCGGATCGACGACGTATGCGGTCAACGACTGGCAGCCGTCACACACCTGGGTGACCGGCGACTTCGATCCGACTAACCCCGGCGCTGACACGGCCCACGTTAGTGATCCAGTTGGAGGCACACCGCTCACGCTCGGGACGAGTGGTCTGTTGTGGAACAGCGACAACAACGACAGTCCCGGTGTATGGGCTGACGCTGCCGAGTCGCTTCGGTTCGACGGCACGGGTGAGGCAGACACCGGCGCAGGCAATCCGGCTGTTATCGACGATTCGACACATAGCTTCAGCGTCGCGGTCTGGCTCCGCCCGAATGCGTCCTCGTCCACGACTGCGAACGTCGCCGTCGCGCAGGACGGGACGACGGTCAGCGGCTTCTGGATCGGTCAGCAGAACGGATCGTGGCAGTTCTGCATGGCCGACACGCAGTCGCTGTCGACCGGTCAAGACTGTGCGAGCGTGCCCCAGGCAAGCGGCTCCGTCGGTGCCTGGACGCTGGTCGTGGGCGTCTGGGACGCCACCGCGCAGCAGATGCTGCTCTATGTGCCGTCGGCACCCGGCTCACTGGATCTCATCGAGCAGGACGCTGCGCACACGACGACCGCGACGGCAGCCGGGGCGTTCACGCTCGCAGAGTCGCTGCACGGCAGCGAGTCGCCGTCGTGGAACGGCGACATCATCGACCCGATCACGTTCCCCGGTGTCGTCGAGGCGGAGCAGATCAAACAGCTGTCGAACTGCGGCTGGCCGAGCGACACTGCCGCCTTCTGTTCGAACTGAGCCCGATCGCACTAGCCGAAGGAACCTCTGTGAGACGCAATCTCCGCACCATGTTCGGCGTCGGCGTTGTTGTCGTGGGCCTGCTCGTGGCAGCTCAAACGATCCCGGCTAGCGCTGCCGCCCCCGCACACCCGGCACCGTCGGTGAAAGCGGCGCGGGTGAAGCCGGTCCCGGGCAAGGCGCAGGGCTCGGCGATCAAGTCGGTTCGAGCTCTTCCGGCCGCGGTGCCGCATCCGTCCGCGCTGCCCGGCAGCTCGACCCACAGCCTGGGTGCCGGTAGTGGTGGGCGCTGGCAGAGCGTGGACGGCAGCGGCCTGGCCGTCGCGGCCGCGAGTGGGTCGGGTCCGGTGTCGGTGAGGGTGCTGAGCCCGGCGCAGGCCGCGGCTCATGGCCTGGCCGGTGTGGTGCTGCAGGTGTCGGCGACCGGTACGGCTCGCCGTGCGGTGTCGGTGAGTGTGCCCACTGCGTTGTTGAACGGCCTGTACGGCGCGGACTACGCCTCGCGGGTGCGGTGGATGCAGGTGCCAGATTGCGCGAGCAGGTGCCCGGCTGCCCGTGCGTTGTCCTCCAAGACGGTGGCGATCAGCGGCCCGTCGCTGCTGCCGGCGGTGCCGGGCGGCCAACTCGGGGCGGCCCGGGCGACGAGCAGCGGGGCAGTCGTGGCGTCGACGAACGTGACGTCCACACCGATGCTGCTGGCGGCGAGCGCCGGAACGGTCGCCGCGAACGGAACCGGTGACGCGTCCGCGCCGGCGGTGTCCCCGTCGGCGCAGTGGCAGGCGTCCCCGCAGACGGGGGCGTTCACCTGGAGCGACCCGTTGTCGGTGCCGCCGGCAGCGGCCGGTCCGTCGCCGACACTGGCGGTGTCGTATGACTCGACCGAGGTGATGGGGCACACCGGCTCGACCAACAACCAGCCGTCGGTCGTCGGTGAGGGCTTCGATGTGTCCGGTGGCGGCTACATCACCCGCTCGTACGTGCCGTGCAGCACGGCCGGGATCGCGAACTCCGGCGATGAGTGTTTCAAGACCGATAACGCCTCCCTGGTGTTGGGTGGGCACTCCAGCGAACTGGTGGAGAGTGCGGCCGGTGCGTGGCGGCTGGCCGGTGATGACAACAGCAAGGTCGAGCACCTGAGCAGTGCCACGTTGTGCTCGAACGGCACGTATGACAGCGACTGCTGGCGGGTGACCACCAGCGACGGCACCGTGTACTACTTCGGCCGCAACAAGCTGCCCGGCTGGACCAGCGCCACGCAGAGCACCAACTCGGCCTGGACGGTGCCGGTATGCGGGACGGCGGCCACCAGATGCTCCGGCACGGCCAGCACCGCGACGCCGTTCAACGTGCAGGCCTGGCGCTGGAACCTGGACTATGTCGTAGATGTGCACGGCAACAGCGAGGCGTTCTACTACACCCCGCAGACGAACCGGTACGCCGAGAAGAGTTCGACCACGGCCTCGGTGTCCTACACGCGCGGCGGCTACCTGTCCCGGATCGACTACGGCATGCACGCCGGCTACGAAATCACCAGCAAGGCCCCGGACCAGGTCACGTTCACCTACGCGGCCCGCTGCGAGAGCGGGGTCAGCGGCGAACCGGCCGGGGCCTGCACGACGACGCCGCCGACGAGCGCGAACGCCGTCTACTGGCCCGATGTGCCGTGGGACCAGAACTGCACCACCACGGCCTGTTCGGGCAAGGACTCGCCCACGTTCTGGGCCGACAAGGAACTGGCCACCATCCAGACCCAGTACCTGTCCGGCAGCAGCTACCTGCCGGTGGACAAGTGGACGCTGGCGTTCTCCTGGCCCAGCCCGGGCGACGGGTCCAGCGCCGCGCTGACGCTGTCCTCGATCACCCACACCGGCCTGGACGGCGGCACCCTCGCCCTGCCGGCCACCAAGTTCGGGTACGCGATGAAACCGAATCGGGTCGCGCCGCCGACGGGCGTCGTCCCGCTGGAGAAGGCCCGTCTGGTCACCATCGACACCGAGGCCGGCGCCCACGTCACGATCAATTACCTCGCGACCGACTGCTCGGGCTCCAGCCCGGCCACGCCGCAGAGCAACACCAAACGCTGCTTCCCGACATACTGGACCCCACCGGGTATGCCGCTGACGCTGGACTGGTTCACCATCTACCCGGTCGCCTCCATCATCGCCGACCCGGTCACCGGCGGCCCGTCGGACACGGTGCAGCAGACCAGCTACGACTACTCCATCGGCGCCCCCGCCTGGCGCTATGACATGTCCCCGTTCACCCCGGACGGGCAACGCACCTGGTCGGTGTTCGCCGGGTTCAGCAAGGTCCGCGTCGAGCAGGGCGACCCGACCTCCCCGTCGACACTGCAGACCAGCTACTACACCTACTTCCAAGGCATGGACAACGACCTGGCCGACACCGCTGCCGGCCGCCGCTCGGTCACGCTCACCTCCAGCGACGGCCACACGACGGTGACCGACTCACTGTGGTGGGCCGGGCGCACGTTCGAAACCATCACGCACAACGGCCTCGGTGGTCCGGTCGTCTCCGACACCGTCGCCACGCCGTACGCATCGGCGCCGACGCTGACCGGCAGCACGGTCACCGAACACGTCGGCAACAGCTCCACCACCTTCGGCTACACACCCACAGCCCGCTACACCGGCGACGCGAAGAGCGTCACCACCAGCCCCCTCTCGATACCTGCCGGTGCGGTGCGCACCACCGAGACCGACACCAGCTACGACAGCCTCGGCCGGCCGGTCAAGGTCGACGACCACGGCGACCTGTCCGACCCGGCCCAGGAGCAGTGCACCCTCACCAGCTACGTCGACAACAGCACCGCCTGGATCTACGACGCCCCAGACGAGCTGAACAGCTACGCCGGCTCCTGCGCCGCCGGCCCGGCCGACCCGGCGACGGACACCATCTCGGACGTGCGCACCAGCTACGACCAGCACGCCTGGGCCGCCGCCCCCACCCTGGGCGATGCCACCGTCACCCAGCGGGCCACCAGCTACACCGGCAGCACCCCGGTGTTCACGACCGCCAGCTCCACCAGCTACGACGCGCTCGGGCGGCCGCTGTCGACCAGCGACGCGATGTCCCGCTCCAGCACCACCACGTACACGCCGGCCGCGCCGGCCGCGGGCGGCACCATCACCGGCGACATCGGCCCGGTCACCCAGGTCCGCACGACCGACCCGGAGACGTTCTCCAGCACCGACACCCTCGACCCAGGCCGCGGGGTCGTCACGGCCAACCTGGACGCCAACTCGCATCTGACCACCACGACCTATGACCCGCTCGGACGAGCCATCGGGCAATGGTTGCCGGACCGGCCCAAGGCCGGCAACCCGATCCCGTCGGTCGGCTACGCCTACACGTTCACCGCCGGGCACCCGGTCGCGGTCGACACGACCACGCTCACCCCGACTGGCGGCACGCAGAGCTCCTACCGGCTCTACGACGGATTGCTGCGGCCGCGGCAGACCCAGGCGCCGGCCGAGGCCGCGACCTACAACGCCGCCCCGGGCACCGGCGGCAGCACGGTCACGGACACCCTCTACGACGCCGCCGGGCAGGCGGTCACCAGCTACCAGCCCTACGCCATCAGCGCCGCCCCCTCGGCCACTCTGTTTGTGCCCACCTACAGCTATGACATTCCCGGCGCCACTCAGACCGTCTACGACGGCGCCGGCCGGGTCACCGCCAGCATCACCGACCAGTACGGCACCGAACTGTGGCGCACTTCCACCGCCTACCCCGGCGTGGACCGCGTCGACGTCACCCCGCCCTCGGGAGGAACCCCCACCACGACCTACACCGACGCCCGCGGCAACACCGCCCGCCTTCTTCAGTGGCACGGCACCAGCATCGGCGACCCGACCGTCCCGTCGACGTTCGACCAGACCAGCTACACGTATTACCCGAGCGGCGGCATGCACACCATGACCAACCAGGCCGGGAACCAGTGGTCCTGGAGCTATGACCTGCTCGGCAACCCGCTGACGGCCACAGATCCGGACACCGGCGCCACCCACTCCACGTATGACGCGGACAGCGAGCTGCAGTCCAGCACCGACCAGGCCGGCACCACCCTCTGGTACAGCTACGATCCCGACGGCCGCAAGACCGCCGTGAACCAGGACTCGGTCACCGGCCCGCTGCTCGATTCCTGGGAATACGACCAGTTGCCCGGTGGCAAGGGCCTGCTGGACTCGGACAGCAGCTACCTCGGCTCCACCGCCGGAACCGGCGGCCTGCCCGGAACCCCCGGCACCGCCTACACCAACAGCGTCACCGGCTACGACGCCGACGGACGACCGACCGGTTCGATCGTCACGCTGCCGGCCGACACCTTCGGCGCCGGCTCCGCCGCCTACAGCTACAGCACCAGTCTCACCTACAACCCCGACGGCAGCCTCGCCACCCAGGCCGACCCGGCCGCCGGCGGCCTACCGGCCGAAACCCTGCACAACACCTACACCAGCCTGGGCCGGCTCTACTCGCTGATCGGCCGCAACCAGTACGTGGAGGCCGCGTCCTACGACCAGGTCGGTGACCTCACCAGCGTCAACCGGTACAACGGCGAGAACCGGTTGGAGGACGCCTACACCTACCAGGCCGGCACTGACCGGCTCACCGGGGACCTGACCACCACCGCGGCCACCAGCGGCAACATCGCCGCCGACCACGCCTACAGCTACGACAACGCCGGCAACCTCACCGAGGATGCGAACACCCACTCGGCCGGCCCGGCCGACACCCAGTGCTACCGCTACGACGACCTGCAGCGGCTCCAACAAGCCTGGACCCCGGCCAGCGCGGACTGTGCCGCTGATCCGTCCTCCAGCGCCCTGGGTGGCCCGGCCCGGTACTGGCAGGCCTACGGCTACGACTCCAGCGGCGACCGCACCAGCCTGACCAACTACGCCACCAGCCCGGGCGGCACCGACCAGCAGGACAGCTACAGCTACCCGTCCGATCCCGGCGCGGCCCGCCCGAACGCGGTCACCGCTATCAGCCACGCCACCGCCCCGGCCGGGACCGGCACCTGGTCCACGACGGGTACTGACTCGTACGGCTACAACCCCGACGGGCAAACCACCAGCACGCCGGCCGGCACCCTCACCTGGACCCCGCAAGGGCAGCTGGGCAGCCTCACCACCAGCGCGGGCACCCAGAACCGCATCTACGACGCCGACGGGAACCTCCTGCTCCAGACCGATCCGGTGACCGGCACCGTGGCCTACCTCGGCGACACGGTCCTGACCCAGGCTCCCGGCTCGTCCAGCATCACCGGGCAACGCACCTACACCGCGGCCGGTCAGGCGGTGGCGGTCCGCTCGACCCCGAACGGGTCGCTGACCGGGATGACGTTGAACTGGTTGTCCACCAACCCGCAGAACACCGCCGAGGTCAGCGAGAACACCGTTACTGCCGCGGTCACCACGCGGCTGTTCGATCCGTTCGGTAACCCGCGCGGGGCCCCGGTCACCTGGCCCGATCAGCGCGGGTTCCTGAACGCCCCCACCGACCCGTTCACCAGCTACACCCACCTGGGCGCCCGCGACTACTCACCCGCCATCGGCCGGTTCCTGTCGGTGGACCCGGTGCTCAACCCGGCCGACCCGCAGAGCGTCAACGGCTACGCCTACGCCGACAACAACCCCGTCACCAACGAGGATCCCAGCGGAGCAGCATGTGAAAACGGGCCAGACGGGTCATGTCATCTCGCCTCTGGACGCAATTTAGCGACGCCCGGAGCGTCGGATCGTCAAGGTGGCTCTAGCGACAGCCACGAGGGGTTAGAACGGTCAAGTGACCTCAGTTCGAGCAGGGGTGGAACTGGTCGAGCAACCGCGAGCGACGGGGGGAACGATGACGGATTACCCTCGGACGGTTCTGGCGACTCGGCTCCTCGTTGGAAGTACCCGAAGAACTCCGGATTCGCGGAGCAGCCAGTAAAGCGAGTGATCAAGCCGGGCACCCAGCTTATGCGTTATGGCAAGGAAGGCGGCCGCTACTTCACGGACCTGGGAACATCGCCCGACGAGGTCTCGATCCCGCCCGATTCGGCGGCTGGGCCGCGTTCAATTTATGTGGTTGTCAAGCCTCTCGAAGTCGATTCCGGAACGGCTGCGCCATGGACTTTCCGTTATGATGGCCGTGCTTACCCAAATCGTGGCGGCGGTAATCAATACCGTACGAATGAAGATGCTGCCCAACTTAGAGCTCGAGGTGTTATACGACGGATAAGCTACGCGCCCGGCGAAACCTGGCAGCCACCCGGGGAGGGGCAGACTACACAGCCTGGCTCAACCGATGATGTCCCTGGAAGCTCTGTTCCGCCCGGCGAGGGCGGAGGGCCGAGCAGGTCCGGGGAGTCTGGCGGTGGCGGTGGCGGTGGCCTGTCAGATATAGGTGGGGCTGGTAGGGAGGAAGTCCTTTGATAGAACGGCGTCGTGTTCGCGTGACGACCAACTCGTGCAGGAATAGCTGGGTTAGTGGGACATGACTCTGCGGACCACAAATGGTACCAGTATCGAGCTGACCCGTAACTCACTAGCGGAGATGCTTGACGAGCAGCAGGTTCCTCCCCATCTGTATTCACTCAACGGCGAACGTCTAGGCACGCCTTATATCCTGGAGATAGAGCCGATTTGGCGAACCTATTACCTCGACGAGCGCGGCGGCCGCTCAAAAGATTTCTTCCACGGAACTGAAGACTCTGCGTGCACCCACTTCTATCACTGGGTTCTCTCGTCTGAACTTCAAGAGGTATCTGTAGGATACGCGCCGCGGCGCAAGCCCGTGCAAGACCTCGATCATAAGAGTGTATTTGATCTAATGCACATGAACGGCGTTGATTCTACGCTTTGTGCAATGGGTGAACCGACCCGCTCGGGACAGTTCGTCCTGGGGAAAGACTTGGAGTCGTGGTATGTATACTACTATTATGAAGGCGAACGAAACCTTCTAATCCGGTTCCATTCCGAAGGCGAAGCGGCTTCATACTTGCTCCACGCGGCAATCGCGGCGTCAGCGCCATGAAGCGCGGCGCCGGTATCACGGTGCGAACCGGCTTCAGGACGTCGCCTACGCCGCCGACCCCGTCCTCCAGCACCCTGGGTGGGCCCGCCCCCTATTGGCAGGCCTACAGTTACGACTCCAGCGGCGACCGCACCAGCCTCGCCGACTACGCCACCACACCGGGCGGGACCGACGAGCGGGACACCTACACCTACACCTACACCTACACCTACACCTACACCTACACCTACACCTACACCTACACCCTCCCATTCCGGCTCATTCAGCGAGTCACGCCCCAAGCGGCAGCACCTCGCTGATCTTCGGCGAGCGTCGGCACCACGCCGGCAAAATCGCCGAGGAGAACCGCTTGCGCTCACCACTCACCTCGTCGACGCGCTTGTCGTTGACCCGCGGAGCCCGCACCTCGCTCGCCCCGGCCGCCGTGCACACCGTGCGCGGCTCATGGTGACCGTTGCGCACCACCAACCGATGACCGTCCGCATCGACCTGGTCGACCAGCGCATCGACATAGGCGTCGGACTCCACCTTCAGCGCCGCCGCAAGCATCCGCCGGGCACCCTCACGCGCGATCTCATCCAGCAACGGCCCCGACGGAACACCCGTCGGCGACACCTGCCCGGACCGAGCTGTCTCCACTACCTTGAACATGGACGTACCTTCCCGACCAGCGTTGCAGCGCCGGCCTTGCTTGACACCAACATGGCTACGGGGAAGGTACGTCCCACCCGGTCTCAACACAGGTTTCAAGCATTGCTCCTCCTTGACAGGTTTTGGCGCTCTGGAGGTTTCGTGGCTCGCATCCCCGACGAGGTGATTGCCCGGCTCAAGGCCGAGGTGTCTTGTCGGTGCAGGCCTCGTCGAGGGTGTCGGGGTTCAGCTGCGCCGGCTGGGTCAGGACCTGATCGGCCGGTGCCCGTTCCACGAGGACGGCACGCCGAGCCTGGTGGTGTCGCCGGGCAAGAATCTGTGGCATTGCCTGGGCGCCTGCCAGTCGGGCGGTGGGCCGATCGATTGGGTGATGACCGCGCAGGGTGTCAGCTTCCGGCACGCGGTCGAGCTGCTCGTGCGGGAGTCGCCGGCGCTGTCGACGCTCGCGTCGTCCTCGCCGCGTTCGGCTAGCGGGCCGGTGAAGCGCTCGACGGCGGCGAAGTTGGAGCCGCTCGCCACGCCGGATGCCGACGATCGGGCGCTGCTGGGTCGGGTGATCGGGTTCTACGCCGCCGCGCTGGCCGACTCACCGCAGGCCCTGGGGTATCTGCATCGCCGCAAGATCGCCCACCCCGAAGCCCTGTCCACGTTCCGGCTGGGGTTCGCGAACCGGACGTTGGGGTACCGGCTGCCGCACGCCCGCACCAAGACCGGAGCCGAGTTACGCAACCGCCTGCAGGCGTTGGGGATCTGCGCGCGTCCGGGCATGAGCATTTCACCGGCTCACTGGTGATCCCGGTGCTGGACGCCGAGGGTCGGGTGGGTGAGGTTTACGGCCGCAAGATCGCCGAGCAGGGGCTGCGGGCCGGCGCGCCGCGGCATCTCTACCTGCCCGGCCCGCACCGCGGCGTGTTCAACGCCGCTGCCCTGGCCGCGGTCGAGGAGCTGATTGTGACCGAGTCGCTGATCGACGCGCTCACGCTGTGGTGCGCGGGGTTCCGCCACGTCACTGCCGCCTACGGCGCGGACGGCTGGACTAGGTGGGCGGTGTCAAACAGCTGTCGGTGGGGCGGCTGGTGCTGCAACGGTGGTGAGCCTGCGCTGCGGTGCCGAGAGTGCGTCCGCACTGTTCGTGGCTGGGTGCTGAACGGTATCGGTCTGCTTGGGGCGCTGGTGAGCGTTTCGCCTGCCGGGGGTAAGGCTTTCCGCGTCCTGTCCGGCTCATCGGGTGGCGGCGGCCCATCCTTGGTCGGGGGTGTTGGTCACTGCGAGCACGGCCAGGCGTGCGAGGTTGACGGCGGCGGCGAGGAGGGCGAAGTCGGCGGCGATCTTGGTGGTGCCTCGGACCCGGGCGCGGCGCCCGCCGTGGCGGCGGCGCATCAGGTGCGCGATCTTGCGTTCCACTTTGGGTCGGGTGGCCCGGTAGTCGGTGATCCAGTCCGGGTCGCGTTGTCGGGCCCGGGCAGCAGCGAGTTGCCGTTCATAGGCGCCGACGGTGATGGTGCGTCCGTCCGGCGCGGTGGTGCACTGCTCGCGCAGCGGGCAGTGCGTGCAGTACGGCCAGAAGCTGGCGGTGCCGGTCTGCTTGTTGCGCCGGATCGGTGCGGTGTGCCCGGCGGGACAGTTCACCGTGTCGCGCTGCAGGTCGACCTCGAAGCGGTCCTTGGCGAACAGCCCGCCCTTGGCGACCGGCTGCTGGGTCTTGCACTTGGACTCGATCCCCGACCGCTCCAGCCGCTCATGCAATTCCCCGGTGCCGTAGGCATTGTCGCCATATACGGTCGCGGCGGGCTCACCGTCACCGGTGTCCGCTTCCGCGTGCTCGGTGTCGGTGTCATCGGTGCCGAGCAGGTCGCTGATCAGGTCTTCGGCGGCGCTGGCGTCCCCGGCGTTGCCCGCGGTGACCGTGGTCGCGGTGATGATCTCCGAGTCGGGGTCGATGCCCACATGTCCCTTGTAGCCGTCGAACCCGCGCGCCGCGGTCTTGTGCCCATGCCGGGCCTCGACATCCACGGTAGAGATCACCCGGTCGGGCGCGACCCGCCGCGCGATCCGGAACACCCCCGTCTCGTCTTGATCGAGGTCCTGGCCGAGCACGGTGGCCAGCAACGCCGCGGCCTGGCTCAGCGCTTCGGCCAGCTGCCGCCCGTCCAACACCGCGAGCAGCGCGATGCCGTCGCGGGCCAGCGCGTCGACCAGCTCGACCCGCGCGTCCGCATCGTCGTAGTCACAGGACGGTTTACCGGCATTGACGTAGTCGTCATCGCGGGCCAGCACCGTCCGCAGTTCATCTTCCAAGTCACCGCCTGCCGTCTTGAGCAGCCCCCGGATCGCCGAGCGGATCAGCGTGACGGTGTCCATCGTCGCGCCCGCGTCATACAACGGTGTGGAGTCCAGCACCCGCTTTCGCCCGACCAGGCCGGCCGCGGTGGCAACATCCAGCACGGCGTCGAAGATCCGGTTCGGCGCCGACGATCCGGCCAGCCGGGCACGCATATCCACCAGCACCGTGTGCACGAACCCCGGGTAGTCGAAATCCAGCCCACCGGCGGCATACTTCCACCGCGCGTCGAACGCGAACCGGTCGACCGCCTCGCGGTCGCTGCAGCCCTCGATGCGCTGCAACACCATCACCACCGCCACGATCATCGGCGGCACCGAACGGCGGCCCACGTCGGTGAACAAATCCGCGAACATCTCATCACCGAACAGCCGGTGACACTCCCGATGCAGCAACCCGTAAATCGAGTCTGGCGCCACCCGCGGCTCACAGAACACGGACGTGGACCGGAACAAATCCGGCTGCCTCGGCGTCAGCCCCAACGTCATCGCTCAGCCCGGCATGCAAGTCCCTGTCTCATAGGAACATTCTCCCGGAACGATCAACGAGACCATGGACCGCCACGCTGCGAAAAACACCAGCTACC
>JBOGDQ010000010.1:0-23011 GCA_050742975.1 Jatrophihabitantaceae bacterium | reverse complement strand
CGCCGGCATCGGGCTGGCGTTCTTCCAGATGTGGCTGCTGATAGTGGGCGTTCTGGCGATCCTGTTCACCGTCGGCGGTCTGCTGTTCGAGTACTACATCGGCGGACGGCGCCCGCTCAGCCACTAGGCATACAGTCCGCTGCCACCACCAGGCCGAAGCCTCAGGCGGCGACGTCGAGCTTGCGCGGTCGGCCACGAGGGCGCTTGCGGGCCACGATGGTGCCGCGGTCGAAGATCTCCCCGCCCCAGACCCCCCACGGCTCCCGGCGCTCGACGGCGCCGGACAGGCACGCGATCCGGGCCGGGCAGTCGCGGCAGAACTGCTTCGCGCGCTCCAGCTCTGCGGGCGTCTCGGCGAACCAGAGCTCGGCATCCTGCACCCGGCAGGGCAGGTCCTCGGGGCACCGCTTGGACAGTGGATCCAGCGGATCCAGCGGATCCAGCTCGGCGAACGGTGCGTCCGCGAAGTCGGTGCTGTTCTCGCGCGCGATCATGGTGTCCTCCGGAGCTCGCCTGTCTGACACCTACGACGCTCGCCCTAAGGCCCCCCTGGCCACATCGGGACTTTTCCTTAGTTGCGACGAGGCGCTCCGGATCTTGGTACGGAACGGCGGCTCCGTCGACCCGGCCGCAACAAGATCGCCGGGCGCGGCGGGTTACTCGGGCGAGGACGAGGAGGTGCTGCTCGACTCCAGTTCGTGCTGCTCGCCGTGCCCGTTGCGGGCCGCCTCGAGCTCGTCGATCTGCGCCTGGATCTCCGGCTTCTCCGTGACCGGGTAGAAGAACCCGCGGATGTGCTTGAGCGGCGAGACCGCGCCGAGCTGGCCCATCCGCTTGGGCACCGGCGTGCCGGCGTAGGGGAGCTTGCCGTGCCCGTGCTCGTCGACCGGACCGAGGGGCTGGTGCACCTCGATGAACTCACCGTGCGGCAGCGCCATGATGATGCCGGTCTCCAGGCCGTGTTCGAGCACTTCGCGATCGTGCCGTTGCAGGCCGAGGCAGATCCGGTACACCAAGGTGTAGGCGATCGGCGGCAGGGTGAGCAGGAAGATGCGCCCACCCCAGGTCATCGCGTTCAGCGAGATGTCGAAGGCGTGCGCGATGATGTCGTTGCCACCGGACAGGAACAGCACCAGGTAGAACGTGATCGCCATCGCGCCGAGCGACGTGCGTACCGGCACGTCACGCGGGCGCTGCAGCAGGTTGTGCAGCTTGGTGTCCCTGGTCATCTTGGCTTCGAGGAACGGATAGATCCCGGCGAGCGTGAACAGGATCCCGGGTAGCACCACAGTCGGCCAGAACAGCGGCGGCAGGGTGTGGCCCCACAGCCTGATCTCCCACGAGGGCATCAGGCGGGTCGAGCCGTCCAGGAACATCATGTAGAAGTCCGGCTGCGAGCCGGAGGACACCTGGGCCGGGTTGTACGGGCCGTACAGCCAGACCGGGTTGATCTGGGCCAGGCCGCCGAGCGCCGCGCACGCGCCGAACACGATGAAGAAGAAGCCGCCGGCCTTCGCCGCGTAGATCGGGAAGACCCGCTCGCCGCTGACCTGGTGCTCGGTGCGCCCGGGCTGCGGGAACTGGGTGTGCTTCTGCCGCACGACCAGCGCGAGGTGCGCCCCGATCAGCGCGGCCAGCAGGGCGGGTATCAGGAACACGTGGACGATGTACAGCCGCCCGAGAATGAGATCGCCCGGGAACGGCCCGCCGAACACCAGAAACGAGATCCACGTCCCGACGATCGGGATGGACAGCATGATCGCGTCCGCGATCCGCAGCCCGGTGCCCGACAGCAGGTCGTCGGGCAGCGAGTAGCCGGCGAAGCCCTCGACGATGCCGAGCGTCATCAGGCCCAGGCCGATCAGCCAGTTCAGCTCGCGCGGCTTGCGAAACGCCCCGGTGAAGAACACCCGGAACATGTGGATCATCATCGCCGCGAGGAACAGCAGCGCGGCCCAGTGATGGATCTGCCGGATGATCAGGCCACCGCGCACGTCGAAGGTGATGTTCAGCGTCGACTCGTAGGCCCTGGACATGGTGATGCCCTGCATCGGCACGTACCGGCCGTGATAGACCGTCTCGGCCATCGACGGGTCGAAGAAGAACGACAGGTAGGTGCCGGTCAGCAGCAGGATGATGAACGAGTACAGCGCGATCTCGCCCATCATGAACGACCAGTGGTCCGGGAATACCTTGTTCAACTGCTTGCGCATCGGGCCGGCGATGTTGAGCCGCTCGTCGAAGAACTTGGCGGCCTTGCCCTGCGGGGTACGCGGCTGGTCCGAGCGCCGCTTCGGGGTGGTCATGAGCGCTCCCAGAAGCCGGGGCCGATCGGTTCGTGGAAGTCGGAGCGGGCCACGAAGTACTGCTTGCCGTCCGCGCCCACGACGACGTCGAGCGGCAACTTCGGCAGGCTGCGGGTCGCCGGGCCGAATACCGGCTTGGCGTCCTGCAGCACCTCGAACTGCGACTGGTGGCACGGGCACAGCAGGCGGGTCGACTGCTGCTCGTACAGCGAGGCGGGGCAGCCGGCGTGCGTGCAGATCTTCGAGAACGCGACGTACTCCGGGTTCGTCGACGGCCAGCCGAAGCCGGCCTGGCCCTTGCGCGCCTTGATCTGCTGGCCCGGCCGGATCCGGATCAGCAGCGTGGGCGAGGACGCCGAGGTGACGCCGTCGAAGCCGTCGACCTCCTGGCGCACGCCCGGGAAGACGGTCGCGATGCCGCCGGGCAGCAGGTCGTCCGGACCGACCCGGCGCCAGTCCGCGTAGACCAGCGGGACCCGGCCGCCGGACTCCGGGAACAGCTTCTTGTCGGACCGGTAGAGCGTGTGGTCGAGCTGGTCGCCCGGCTTCTTGATCATCGCGCCGACCAGGGCCACCAGTGGCACGGTCGCGATCGCGCCGCCGGCCAGGCCCATCGAGCGCAGGATCAGCGAGCGTCGGGGCAGGCCGGTGTCCTCGAGGCCGACGGTGAGCGTGGCCTCGGTCATCAGGACGTCCTCGTCCGTCGACGGCTCGTCGTGCCGGTCCTGGGCGACCTCCTCCTCGGGCATGAGCCACTTGGCCCACAGCACCAGACCGAAACCCATACCCAGCATCATGATCGCCATGAGCACGCCCAGCGCCGGCGTGTAGAAGCGGAAGTTCTGCGGCGTGCCGGGCAGGTGCCAGTGATAGGGCATCGCGATGAAGGCGACGATGAATCCGACGCCGGCGAGGGCGGAGATCGTGAACGCGAGCGCCACGCCACGCTCGGCGCGCTTCTCGGCCTGGGTCCCGCGGATCGGGAAGCGTTCGCGACGGTGCAGGATGTGTACGCCGTCGGATTCGGCTCCGGCTCGCATCGCCTCTTCGGGCGACATCTCCCGCAGCTCGTCGGCCGTCGGCGCCTCGGTCTGATCACTCACTCTGTCTTCGCTCCGATCCACAGGATGATGAGCATCAGGAAGCCGATTCCGCCGACCCAGATGACGATGGCCTCGGACACCGGACCGATGCGGTCGATGCCGTGACCGCCCGGGTCGTCGGACGCCTTGAGGGTCTGGATGTAGCTGACGATCTGCCGCTTCTCGCTGGGCGTGATCTGGTTGTCGCTGAAGACCGGCATGCTTTCCGGCCCGGTCTCCATCGCGGTGTAGATCTGCAGGTCGGTCGACTGGTTGAGCGAGGGCGCCGACTTTCCGGCGGACAGTGGCGCGCCCTTGAACGTCGTGCCGTGACAGGACGCGCAGTTCAGCCGGAACAGGTTGCCGCCCTGGGCGACCTGGGCGTCGTCGCGAACCGCACCGGCCGGGATCGCCGGGCCGCCGCCCACGGACTGGACGTAGGCGGCGAGCTGGCGGGTCTGCGCATCGGTGAACTTCGCGTCCTTGCGGATCTGCTCCGCGCCCTGCCCGGTGGCCGGCATCCGGCCGGTGCTCACCTGGAAGTAGACGGCCGCGCCGCCGACCCCGATCAGGGAGACACCGCGGTCGTGCACGCCCTGCAGGTTCGCACCGTGACAGGTGATGCAGCTGGTCTCGAACAGCTGGCGGCCTGCGGTGATGTCCTGGGCGCTGCTGTTCGTATCCGACGCGCCGGACGAACCCGCGAACAGCGTGTACGCCCCGCCCATTCCGACCAGCGCCGCCGCGAGGACCGCACCCGTGGCCAGCCGCCGCCGCAGCCGGCCGCGTCGCCGGGTGGCGGGGCGCGCCTTGCTGACCGGATCGGCGCCCGTGGCCGACACGGCCGGCTCGAAGCCGAGCTCGACCACGGCGTCCGGGTCGTCGAAGTCGTCCGTCACGAAAGTCCCTTCACCGTCAGGGCCGATGGTCATTGAATCAGGTAGATGGTGGCGAACAGGCCGATCCAGACCACGTCGACGAAGTGCCAGTAGTACGAGACCACGATCGCCGCCGTCGCCTGGGCCGGGGTGAACTTGCTCAGCGTGGTTCTGATCAGGAACAGGACGAACGCGACCAGGCCGCCCATGACGTGCAGGGCGTGGAAGCCCTCGGTCAGGTAGAACACCGAGCCGTAGCCGGTGCGCGAGATCGTGTTGCCCTCGCCGACCTCCATGCGGAACTCGTTGAGCTGGCCCAGCACGAAGATCAGGCCCATGAAGAAGGTGATCGTGAACCAGCGGCGCAGCTTGAAGACGTCACCCTTCTCCGCCGCGAAAACGCCCCACTGGCAGGTGAAGCTGGAGGCCACCAGGATGATCGTGAACGGCGTCGCGTACGCCACCTTCGGGACGATCGCGTGCCCGGCGTCGATCCCGCCGTCGTTGGGCAGGTGCATAGGCCAGTCGGGCATGTGCACCGCGCGCATGGTGAAGTACATGGCGAACAGGCCGGCGAAGAACATGAGCTCGCTGGACAGCCAGACGATCGTGCCGACGCTGACGATGTTGGGCCGCGTCAGCGAGTGCACCTGGCTCGAGTCGAAGGTCGTCGTGGCAGTCGAGGTCACCCACGCATTATGTCCTGCCGGACGCTCGCAATCTCTCCGGGGTGGGGGTCGTGTTGCACCCGTGTTCCGGCCACGGATCGGGCCGTGGATCGGGGCACGGATCCGACCGTGGATCGGGCCACGGATCCGGCCGCGCGGAACGCGGCCAGGAGGCGTCGATACGATCTGCGCATGTCCGATCAGGGTGCGCACGTCACGGTCCTCGTCTACAGCAACTCCGCGGACGTGCGGGCCCAGGTCCGCACCGCCGTGGGCCGCCGCCCGGCACCGGACACCGGCCGGATCGACTGGGTCGAGTGCGCCACGATGGCCCAGGTCGTCGCTCAGCTGGACGAGGGCGGCCTGGATGTGGTGATCCTCGACGGCGAGGCCCAGCCGGTTGGCGGGATGGGCCTGGCGCGGCAGTTCAAGTACGAGATCGACGACTGCCCGCCGATCGTCGTGCTCATCGCCCGCAAGCAGGACGGCTGGCTGGCTGCCTGGTCGCTCGCGGACGCGGTCATCAACACGCCCCTGGACCCGATCGAGGCGGCCGCCGCCGTCGCCGAGCAGCTGCGCAGCCGGGCCCGCGGCATCCCCGTCGTCCGGTAGTGCGATGACGCCCGAGCGGCCGGCCCGCACCTGGCCGGCGCTGCTGACCACGCTCACCCGCGGCCACCCGCTGACGGCGCAGGACACGGCGTGGGCGATGGACGAGATCATGGCCGGCGCGGCCACCCCGGCCCAGCTGGCCGCGTTCGCCGTCCTGCTGCGCGCCAAGGGCGAGACGCCGGACGAGATCGCCGGCCTGGTCCGCACCATGCTCGACCGCGCCGCACCGGTCGGCGTCGAGCCGGGCCCCGCCGTCGACGTCGTCGGCACCGGAGCCGATCGCGCGCACACCGTCAACATCTCGACGATGGCGGCGCTGGTCGTTGCGGGAACCGGCCGCCGGGTCATCAAGCACGGCAACCGCGCGGCGTCGTCCTCGTGTGGCACCGCCGACGTGCTGGAGGAGCTGGGCGTCGCGATCGACCTGCCCGGCGAGGGCGTGGCGGCGACCGTCCGCGAGGTCGGCATCGGCTTCTGCTTCGCCCCGGTGTTCCACGCCGGCATGCGGCACTCCGGCGGCCCGCGCGCCGAGCTGGGCATCCCGACGGTGTTCAACTTCCTCGGCCCGCTGACCAACCCGGCGCGGGTGACTGCCGCCGCGATCGGCTGTGCGGACACCGCGATGGCGCCGGTCATGGCCGCCGTGCTGGCCGATCGCGGCGACAGCGCGCTGGTCTTCCGGGGCGACGACGGCCTGGACGAGCTGACGACCACGACGACGTCCAGCGTGTGGGTCGCGACCGGCGGGACGGTGACCAGGACGTCCCTCGATCCGGCCGAGTTCGGCATCGCGGCCGTGCTGCCCGAGGAGCTGCGTGGTGGTGACCGGGTGCACAACGCGGCGGTCGTGCGCGAGGTGCTCGGCGGGGGCGCGGCGGGAATCCGCGACGCCGTGCTGCTCAATGCCGCTGCCGCGATAGCCGCCCACGACGGGATGTCCGCGGGCAGCCTGCACGACGCGGTCGCGGCCGGACTGCGCGCCGCGGCGGACGCGGTCGACACCGGCGCGGCCGCAGACCTGCTCGACCGCTGGATCGTGGCCAGCCAGGCCGCCCGCGCCTGAGCACCAGTGGGACACTGGAGGCATGCCCGCGCGCCCGTCCCGCCTGCCGCGCCTGGCCGTCGCGACCTGGGCCGTTGCGGTTGCCGCGTTCGTCGTGCTGGGCGTCGCCGTGGCGCACTACCTGTCGGCGTCCGGTGGCGCGCACGGCATGCACGACATGGGCGCGGGCGGCCTCAGCACCGCTGATGCCCTGTCCCGTGCGGGCGGCGACCCGACGGGCGGGCTGCTGGGACAGGCCCTGCTGACCTCGTGGCAGCTCAACGCGGTCGCGCTCGCCGTGGTCGTGCTCGTCGCTGCCTGGTACCTGACAGCGGTCGCGCTGGTGCCGGTCCGGTCGCCGGGGCAGTGGTGGCCGGTGGCGCGCGCGCTGATGTTCCTCGCCGGGCTGCTCGTGTGCGTGTACGCCACCAACGGCAGCATCGCGGTGTACGACCAGGTGCTGTTCACCGCGCACATGGCCGGTCACCTCGCGCTCGTCATGCTCGCCCCCGCGCTACTGGTCGCGGGGCGGCCGCTTCGCCTCGCGATGATGGCGAGCCCGCCCGCTCGCCGCGCGCGCCTGGAGCGGATCGCGAAGGGGCGGGTGGTGTCGGTGCTGACGGCGCCGCCGATCGCGCTGGCGTCCTACACGATCGTGATCGTGGCCAGCCATCTCACCGGGCTGATGGACACGATCATGCGCAACACCTGGGCCGGCCAGATCGAGCACGTCGTGTACCTGCTGGTCGGTGTCCAGTTCTTCGTGCTCGTGGTCGGCGACGAGCCGATCCGCTGGCGGATCGCGTCACCGGCCCGCTGGCTGCTGCTCGCGGTCGCGATGGCCGTGGACACGTTCACCGGGATCGTGCTCATGCAGGGCACGCATCACGTCGCGATGATCCCTTCGCCCGACGTGCACGTCGACATGCTGTCCGACACCCGCACCGGCGGCGCGATCATGTGGTTCGGCGGCGACGCGATCATGGCCATGATCATGATCGTGCTCGTGCTCGGCTGGCTGCGCCGGGTGGAGACCGCGCACGCCGACGAGACGGGCTGGCTGGAGCAGGCGCGTCGCGCGGCGTTCTCCGAGCACACCGGCACCGACTCCGCGCAGCCCGAGACGTTCGACGACGACGACGGTGCGCGCGACTCCTACAACAAGTGGCTGGCCGACCTGGAGCGTCGCGGCTGATCGATCGCCCTCACCGCATCCCGATGTCGAACGTCGCGTCCAGGTCGTGGCGGGAGTAGGCGCGGAACGCGATGTGCGTGTCGGTGTGCAGCACGCCCGCGACCTTCGAGAGCCGGCCGGCGATCGTCTCGGCGATCTGGTCGAACTCGCGGACCCGGACGATCGCGATCAGGTCGGCGTCACCGGCCACGGAGTAGACCTCGCTGACCCCGTCGAGGCCTGCGATCTGCTCGGCGACCTCGGGAATCTTGTCGGCTTCGACGGAAACCATGACGATGGCGGTGAGCACGCCCGTCATCGTAGGACCGGCCCCGATTCGACCCGCCGGTTCCGACGTGGAAATCGGTCAGCCACGCCGGTTGGATCAGCCGGAAACACGGTGCTCGCGCGGCTACGCTGACCCACGTGACCCACGTGCCCGACGCAGAGCAGGTCAAGCTTGCCCAGTGGGAGCTGGTCGCCCGCGCCGTGGAGCGGACGCAGCGGCTCGTGCTCGAGCGGGTCGAGGCCATCGGGGTGCCGAGCGCGTGGTTCGCAGTGCTGCACGAGTTGCTCACCCACCGCGAGCACCGGCTGCCCATGAGCCGGCTGGCGCGCGAGCTGTCGATGACCTCGGGCGGGTTCACCAAGCTCGCGGATCGGATGGGCCGGGAGGGGCTGATCGACCGCCGCGCCTCGGTCGGTGACCGGCGGGTCGTGTTCGCGGCGCTGACGACGGAGGGGTTGCGCGTCGCACGCCGGGCCGAGCGGGTGTACCAGGTCGCACTGCACGAGTACGTGTTCGACGTGGTCTCGGCCACCACTTTGACCAAGCTCGCCGCGGGCGTCCGTCCGCTCGACGACGCAGCGGCGGAGGAGATCATCGAGGCGCCGGTGATGTCGACCCGGCGCGACCCGGAGATGCCGGAGCGGCGGAGCCGATTCGACAGCCGCGCCACCAGCTGACGCTCGACAAGCACACCTGCGGGGACGCGCGGCCGGCGGTCAGGCCGAGGCTCGCGCGGGCCGGGCAACCAGCCGGAGCGGGCGACGGTCGGCGAAGGGTGTCGCGGCGCGCCGAGCCGCATCGGTGGCCAGCCACGAGACCAGGCTTCCGGCGCCGTGCGCGGGCATCGACCACGGCTGCGAGGCGTGCACCAGCCGCGTCCCGGGTTCCTCGAGCCAGCGCAGCACGCACTCGGTCTCCTCGGTCAGCACCGCACGGTCGGCGTCGACGACATCGGCCGTCGCCAGCAGCGCCTCGATGACGGCCCAGGGCGGGGTCCCGCGCGGTGCCACGCCGGCCGCGGCGAGCCGTCCGTGGCGGATCACCGAGATCTCCCAGCCGCCGCGCTCGTCGGGTCGGGCCGCGACCAGCTCGTCGATGTCGCCCACGGCGTGCACCCGCTGCATCCGGGCACACGCGCGGACCACGGTGGCGATGCGATCGCGCACCACGCCGGCCTGCTCGTACCGCTGCGCGAGAGAGAGCCGGGCCAGCTTGCGTTCCAGCGGCGCGATCAGCGGGCGGACGTCACCCAGCCACGCCGACGCGATGAGCTCGACGAGCGAGCGGTACTCGTCCGGCGAGGTGCCGCCCTCGCACGGTGCCGCGCACCGGCCGATGCCGGCGAGCGCGCACGCGGCCCGGACGGCCCGGCGCAGGCTGAGCCGGTCGGTGCACTGGCGCAGCGGCACCGCGTCGTGGATCGCGTCGCGCACCGTCTCGGCCTGCCGTTGCGAGCGCAGCGGGCCCAGGTATCGCGCATGCGGGTCACCCTGGGCCCGCACGATGGACAACCGGGGGAACGGCTCGTCGGTGAGCTTGAGCCACATCGAGCGCTCGGGGTACTTCGAGCGCCGGTTGTACCGCGGCTTGTGCGCCGCGATCAGTCGCAGCTCGCGCACCTGCGCCTCGAGCGCGTGCGCGCAGACGATCGGGTCGACCCGCTCGGCCAGCCCGACCATCTCGCCCATCCGGCTGCGGGTCTGGCTGGCGACGAAGTACTGGCGTACGCGAGTGCGCAGGTTGCGGCTGGTGCCGACGTACAGCGGGGTGCCCTGCGCGTCGCGGAAGATGTAGACGCCGGGGGCGGCCGGCAGTCCGTCGGCGAGGTGCCGCTTGCGCCGCTGCGCCGGGGAGACCTGGGCGCTGAACGCGCGCAGCTCGGGCAGCGACTGCACGCCCAGCGTGCCCAGCCGTCCGATCAGGGCGTGCAGCACGTCGACCGTCGCCCGGGCATCGGCGAGCGCGCGGTGGTTCGGCGTCGTGTCGGCGGTGAAGTAGGCGGCGAGCGTCGAGAGCTTGCAGTTGGGCACCTCGTCGCGGGTGAGGACGCGGCGGGCGAGGACCGCGGTGTCGACGACCGCGAAGCCGGGCCAGGGCAGGCTGTGCGTGTCGCTGGCGGCGCGCAGGAACCCGACGTCGAACGGGGCGTTGTGCGCGACCAGGACGCTGCCCCGCGCGAACTCGAGGAACGCGGCCAGCACCGAGCCGATCGGCGGGGAGCCGCACACCATCGAGTCGGTGATGCCCGTCAGGACGCTGACGAACGGTGTGATCGGCACGCCCGGATCGACGAGCGTCTGGAACTCACCCTGTACCTGGCCGCCGCACACCCGCACCGCACCGATCTCGGTGATCGCGTCCGCGGTTGCCGAGCCGCCGGTGGTCTCGAGGTCGACGACGGTGAACGTCGTCAGGCGCAGCGGCTCGTCCAGCTCGTCCAAGCTGGTCTGCACGTACGCGGGCTGGGCCATGTCCCGGACGCTAAGCCGCGGGTACGACGAAACACGGGCGGCGCGCCCGGAGCCGCATACCCTGGGCGGGTGAGCAGCGCCGAGCAGACCGAGCCGACCGGTGGCTCGGTCGTGCTCGCCGGCCCGGCCCGCCAGCAGGTCGTGCAGATCGCGTCGGACGTGCTCGGGCGGCTGAAGAGCGACGAGATCCCGCCGCCGCTGCGGGCGATCGCGAAGTTCACCTCGGCCCGGCGGCGCCAGCGCGGAGCGGTGCCCATCGCGGCCGCGCTGGACAGCGACGCGGAGTTCCGCGCCCGGGTCGCGGACGTGGTTGCCGAGACCCTGCCGGTACTTGTCGAAGCGATCCGGTCCGGAGCCTCCACCGCGGCGTCCGATCCGTCCGACGTCGCGGCAGTCGCCTATCTCGTGCGCCCCGACGGCTGGGAGGCGATCGTCGCGGACGCCACCGCGCGCTGGACCGAGCAGCGTGGGCACGCCGCCGGGATCAGCGAGGAGCGGGGCAGGCTACAGGGCGAGCTCGCCGACCTGCGCGCGCGGCTCAAGGCCGAGGTCGCGCGGTCCCGCGACGCGATCAACGCGGCCGGGGCATCGTCGGCCGCCGAGCTCGCCGAGCTCAAGAAGTCGCTGCGCGCTCGAACCGGTGAGCGGCGCGCGGCCGAGCGCGATCGTGACGCTGCGCAGCAGGCGCTCGCCGACGCGCAGCGCCGGGCCGAGCAGGCGGAGTCCTCGCGCGAGGCGGAGGGCCGGCGGCTGCGGGCGCGCATCACCGAGCTGGAACGGGCCAGCGGCAGCGCGCGGCGGGAGGCGCGAACCGATCGCGACGTCGACGACGCGCGGCTCTGGCTGCTGTTGCAGACGCTCACCGACGCCGCGGCCGGCGTGCGGCGCGAGCTGTCACTGGCGCCGCCGTCGATGCGGCCCGCCGACGGGGTGATTGCGGCCGGCACCGACCTCAGCCGCCGGTCCGCGGACGATCCGGCGGCCCTGGATCGGTTGCTGTCCCTGCCGCAGGCCCACCTCGTCGTCGACGGCTACAACGTGACGAAGACGGGATACGGCGAGCTGGCGCTGGCCGATCAGCGCGACCGTCTGGTCACCGCGCTGGCCGCGCTGGCCGGGCGGTGCGGCGCGGAGATCACAGTGGCGTTCGACGGCGGCACCCGCCCGGCCGTGCAGCCGCGCACGCCCCGCGGTGTCCGCGTGCTGTTCAGCTCCGGCGAGCAGATCGCCGACGACCTGATCCGCAGCCTCGTCGACGCCGAGCCGCCGGGCCGGGCGGTCATCGTCGTCACGTCCGACCAGCAGGTCGTCGCCGACGTCCGCCGAGCCGGCGCCTGGACCGTCCCCTCCGCCGTCTTGCTAGCCAGACTGTAAAAGGTACGAACCTGACCACAAACTGGTGACCTCCCCGGCGGAGCCCAAGCCGAACACCCGCGGCCGCCCCTCGCGACGAAGTCGCGTGCCGGCGGCTGTGTCCGCCCGAGCTTGCGAGTGGCGGCGCAGCCGTCGGCGGCGGCTCGCCAAAAGGTCGGCTCGCCAAAAAATGTCAGAGGGCGTTCCTAGCGTCCGGGTAACAGTTACTGACGTCAGGAGTGAGCATGCTGATCGACTGCGACACCTGCCCGGTTCAGGGCGAGGGATGCCCGGACTGCGTCGTCGCGTTCCTGCTCGACCGGCCGCCGGTGCCGGTGGACTTCGACCCGGCCGAGCGGCGGGCGCTGCGCCGGCTCGCCAAGGCCGGCCTCGTTCCCCCGCTGCAGCCTTTGCCCGGTTCATCCCGGTCTGTGGGGGGCAGCGCGTGAAATAGTTTGTCCGAATTCCACGACGCGCCCGACCCCGCGTTGCACAGCGATCCTCCGGGCCGTAACCTTTCCGAGACCTTCCGGTTCCACGGTGCTCGAAGCGAGTATCACCGGAAGTCACCGCCGAATCGCACGCATATCTTCACGTCCGCACATGCGGGCAGGGAGATGGCGAACCGGGGACCCACGTCTCCTGGGGTGAATCGGGACAGGCCGGGCCGCTCGATCAGCGGAACGACGTGTGCCGTAGGGCTTCTTCCGGCCCGAACCCGTCAGCTAACTCGGTAGGCGGCTCTAGGAAGAACGGAGTTCGGCCAATAGTGGCGAATGCAAGCTTGCGTCGGTTCCGGCCCTGGTTGGCCATAGCCGCACTCGCGGCGACAGCGCTCCTCAGTCCCACCTTCCTCACCCCAGCCGCCTCGGCCAGTCCGGAGAGCCCGGGCAGTAAGCCGACGCTCACCCAGGTGCAGAAGCAGTTGGGTGAGCTGGCCCTGCAGAACGCGCAACTGGTCGACAGGTACGACCAGGCCCAGACGCTCGTCCAGTCCAAGAGCGCGGCTGCCACGCGGGCCGAGCGCCTAGCGGCCGAGGCCGACAAGGCGTACGAGGCCGCCCGTGTGCAGCTCGGCGAGGCTGCGGCCGCCGAGTACGAGGGCGGTTCGTTCAGTGCGACCGGGGCGCTGCTGTCGAGCAACAGCGGGTCGAGCTACCTCGACCAGCTGACCACACTGTCGATGATCTCGACGCACAACGCGCAGGTCGTCAGCAACCTGACCGATGTACAGCGCACAGCCGACGCCGCGAAGAAGCAGGCGGAGTCGCTGCTGTCCGAGGCGACCGCCCGGCGCGACGCGCTGGCGCAGAAGCGGGCGGCCGTCCAGAAGCAGCTGGACAAGTACAACACCCTGCTGGACACCCTCACCGTCGCGCAGCGCCTGACCTACCAGCAGTCGGTCAACCCGTCGGTCTCGCAGTCCTCGGTCGAGCAGGTCAAGGCCAAGATCCCGCACATCAACTCCAAGGCCGCGGCGCAGGCGGTCCGCTTCGCGCTGGCCCAGGTGGGCAAGCCGTACGTGTTCGGCGCAGCGGGCCCCGACTCGTACGACTGCTCCGGCCTGACGATGCGCGCGTGGGGCTCGGCGGGCGTCAGCCTGCCGCACTCGGCGGCCGACCAGTACAACTACGGCACCCACATCCCGTTCAGCGCGCTGCAGCCCGGCGACCTGATGTTCTACTACTCGCCGATCGGGCACGTCACGATCTACGCGGGCGACGGCCTCATGGTCTCGGCACCGGAGACCGGCGAGGACGTGAAGGTTGCCTCCGCGATCGACGGCAACGGCTATGTCGGCGCGACCCGGCTCACCGGCTGATCCTGCGTTGTAGGTGATCGTCCGACCTCCGGCTGGGCGCCTGCTGGCCATCGCAGTGGCGCTCGTGTTCGTCGTCGGTGGCTGCTCGGGCGGTGAGCACCAACGCGCCGGAGCGCCGACGCTCGGCGAGGTGCGGGCCTTGCTCGCGCGCCATGGCCAGGCCCTGCTGGATCACTCGTCGAAGGATTTCCTCGCCGATGTCGACACCGCGCCGGCCAGCAAGGCGTTCCGTGCCGAGCAGGCCGACGAGCTCGACAACATCTCGGACGTGCCGTTGACGTCGTGGACCTATGCCGTCGACGCACCGGTGACCGACGAGTCGGCCGAGCAGGCAGCTGACAAAAGGTACGGCGCGCAGGCGTTGATCGTGCAGGTGACGCTGTCCTACCGGCTGACGGGCATCGACCAGGTCCCGGCGCCGAAGACGCTGTGGTGGACGTTCGTGCGTCGTGGCGGGCACGTGTACCTCGCCGGCGACGACGACCTGGCCCAGGCGGGCGGGGTCAGCTGGCGCGGCCCGTGGGACTTCGGGCCGGTCGTGGTCGCGCGTGGCTCGTCCAGCCTGGTTCTCGGCCACATCGCGAACGCCACCGCGCTGACCAGGCTCGCCGACGCGGTCGACCGGGCGATCCCGGCGGTCAGCGCGGTGTGGGGGACGCGATGGGCACAGCGCGTCGCCGTGCTCGCACCGGCCGACGCCGTGGAGTTCACCGCGCTGGTCGGCTCGAGCAACACGAGCCCGGACGTGTCGGCCGTCGCGATCACCGACGGCATCGACCCGCTGACGCATCAGCCGTACGGTCAGCGGCTGGTCATGGACCCGGCAGCTCTGGGCAAGCTCTCGACGCTCGGCGAGGCCATCGTGATCCGGCACGAGATCACCCATCTGGCCGCCGCCGCCTCGACGTCCGACACGACGCCACGCTGGCTCGTCGAGGGGTTCGCCGATTTCGTGGCGCAGGAAGGCGACGGCCAGTCCGTCCGCTTGGCCGCGGCCGAGCTGCGGGCCGAGGTTGCTCGTGGCACCGTTCCTGCAACGCTGCCCGCCGACTCGGCCTTCGCGGTGGGCGCCGAACGGCTGCCGCAGACCTACGAGCAGTCCTGGCTGGCCTGCCGGCTGATCGCGGCGCGGATCGGGACGGCCGGACTGGTGCGGTTCTACCGCCAGGTCGGGACGGCGGTGCTGCCCGCCTCATTCGCCGTGGCGCAGGCACTACGTGACCAGCTGCGCGTCACGACCGCGACGTTCACCGCGCAGTGGCGGGCCTATCTCAGGGCCGAGCTTGCATGACGCGGCGCACGCTCATCGTCACGAACGATTTCCCGCCCCGCCAGGGCGGCATCCAGTCCTTCGTCCACCAGCTCGCGATCAGGCAGCCGGAGGGATCGGTCGTCGTGTACGCCTCCGATCACGCCGGCGCGGCCGCCTTCGACGCCGAGCAGCCGTTCCCGGTGGTGCGCCATCGCACCGGCCTGCTGCTCCCCACGCCGTATGCCGGGCGGCGGATCACCGCGGTGCTCCGCGAGCACGGGTGCACGGCCGTCTGGTTCGGCGCTTCCGCGCCGCTGGGGCTGCTGGCGCGTTCGCTGCGGGACGCCGGTGCAGAGCGGCTGGTGGCGACGACGCACGGGCACGAGATCGGCTGGGCGATGCTGCCCGGCGGCCGGCAGGCGCTACGCCGTATCGGAAGCCAGTGCGACGTGATCACCTACCTCGGCGAGTACACCCGGCGGCGTCTGGCGCCGGCGTTCGGGCCGCGCGCCACGCTGCGCCGGCTCACACCTGGGGTCGACGTCGAGACCTTCCGCCCCGACGTGGACGGGTCGCTGGTGCGGATCCGCCACGGGCTGACCGGCCGCCCGCTGATCGTGTGCGTCTCGCGGCTGGTGCCGCGCAAGGGGCAGGACACCCTCATCGAGGCGCTGCCGATCGTGCGGCGCTCGATCCCGGACGCGGCGTTGCTGCTCGTCGGCAAGGGGCCGTACCACGACGACCTGCTGCGCCTGGCCGCGGACCGCGGAGTGGCCGAGCACGTGGTGCTAACCGGCGGCGTGCCGTACGAGCAGCTGCCGGCGCACTACGCCGCCGGCGACGTCTTCGCGATGCCATGCCGCACGCGGCGCGCGGGCATGGACGTCGAGGGCCTAGGCATCGTCTTCCTCGAGGCGTCCGCTGCCGGGCTGCCGGTGGTGGCCGGTGACTCCGGCGGTGCCCCCGATGCCGTGCGCCAGGGCGATACCGGCTACGTCGTCGACGGCCGCAGCGCGGCCGCCGTGGCCGAGCGCCTGGTCACGTTGCTGGCCGACGACGACCTGCGGTCCCGGCTGGGCGAGCAGGGCCGGGCCTGGGTCCAGCGGGAGTGGCGCTGGCAGCTCGTCGCCGGCCACCTGACGGAACTGCTGCAGGGCTGACGCGATCAGTCGGACCTGGCTCCGGCGTACAGCTGCTTGATCTGGTCGGCGCACTCGTTCAGGACGACGTTGCGCTTGAGTTTGAGCGACGGCGTGATCTGCCCGCCCGCCTCGGTCCAGTCCTCGTCCAGGATGGTGAACTTGCGGATCGACTCGGCCTTGGACACCGCCTTGTTCGCGTCGTTGATCGCGTTCTGGATCTCCGCGTGCAGGGCCGGGTCAGAGGCCACGTCGGCCACGGTCGTCGTCGACGGCTTGCCGTTCTGCGACAGCCAGGTCGGGAACGACTCCGGGTCGATGGTGATCAGCGCGGCGATGAACGGCTGCTGGTCGCCGACGACGAGGCACTGGCTCACGAGCCAATGCGCGCGCACGCGGTCCTCGAGCACGGCGGGCGCGACGTTCTTGCCGCCGGCGGTCACGATCAGCTCCTTCTTGCGCCCGGTGATCCGGATGAAGCCGTCCGCATCGATCTCACCGATGTCCCCGGTGTGGAACCAGCCGTCCTCGTCGATCGCGTCCGCGGTGGCCGCGTCGTTCTTCCAGTAGCCGGCGAACACGACCGGTGACTTGAACAGTAGTTCGCCGTCCTCGGCGACGCGCGCCGTCGCCCCGCCGATCGGCCGGCCGACCGTGCCGACCTTGAGCGCGTCGGGCCGGTTGACGGCGATGCCGGCGGTGGTCTCGGTGAGCCCGTACCCCTCGTAGATGGTGACGCCCACGCCGCGGAAGAAATGGCCCAGCCGCGCGCCGAGCGGGGCACCGCCGGAGACGGCCGCCACGCAGTTCCCGCCGAGCGCGGCCCGCAGCTTGACGTACACGAGCTTGTCGAACAGCAGGTGCTGAAGCTTCAGACCGAGCGGGGCGGAGCCGTTCTCGGTCGCCTGCGAGTACCTGATCGCGACGCTCTCGGCCGCGTCGAAGATCTTGCCCTTGCGCTCGAGGTGCGCGCGCTGCCTCGCGGTGTTGTAGACCTTCTCGAACACGCGCGGGACGGCCAGCACGAAGGTCGGCCTGAACTCGCCCAGGTCCTCGAGCAGGTTCTTGACGTCAGCGGTGTGGCCCAGCGTGCAGCCCGCAGCGAGCGCGCCGATCTCGATGGCGCGGCCGAAGACATGTGCGATCGGCAGGAACAGCAGCGTCGAGGTGTTCTCGTTGAAGAAGGCGGACAGCCCGTCGAGCAGTTCGGTGACCTCGCTGGCGAAGCAGCGATGGATCAGCTGGCAGCCCTTGGGACGTCCGGTGGTGCCCGAGGTGTAGATGATCGAGGCGACGTCGTCGAGCGTGACCGCGGTGCGCCGCTTGGTGACCTCCTCGTCCGACACATCCGAGCCGGTGGACATCAGGTCGTCCAGCGCGCCCTTGTCGAACTCCCAGAGGTGGACCAGGTCCGGTGCGTTGTCGCGGATCGACGCCACGATCCCGGCGTGCACCTCGGACTCGATGAAGGCGGCCCGCGCGCCGGAGTCGGACAGGATCCACTCGACCTGCTCGGCGCTGGACGTCTCGTAGATGGGAACGACGACCGCACCCGTGGCGAACAGCGCGAAGTCGGCGACCGTCCACTCGTAGCGGGTCTTGCTCATCACCGCGACGCGATCGCCCGGCTGGATCCCGGCGGCGATCAGGCCCTTCGCGACGCCGTTCACCTCGTCGGCGAACTGCCCCGCCGTCACGTCGACCCAGCCGCCCGTACTGCCCACCCGCCGGCGCAGGGCGACGTGCTCCGGACGGTTCACGGCGTTCTCGTAGACGAAGTCGGCCGTGTTGGTCTGGGTCATCGTGGAGATGTTGCTGGGCACATGGAACTCGCGCACGCGTCCGTCGTCCTTTCAGACTCGTCAGATCGTCCAGCCGCGCTTCTTCGCCGCGATCGGGGCTCCCTGCCTCACGTCATGAACCTCAGCCTCGCCCGGCCACCGTATCCCGTCGCCCGTCCGGCCGCGACTCCCGCCGTGGCGTCTGCGATCGTGGGCCGGTGCGCGACATCGACGTGGTCGACTCGACGTGGATCTGCACGCCGCCCGGCACGCTGGCCGCGCTCGTGGCCGAGCCGGGCAACTGGCGGCGGTGGTGGCCCGCGCTGGAGCTGACGGTGGACGAGTGGCGTGGCAACAAGGGCGTGCGCTGGACGGTGGGTCCGAGCGAGCGCGGCTCGGTGGTCGGCTCCATGGAGGTCTGGCTGGAGCCCCGGCTCGACGGTGTGGTGGCGCATTTCTTCCTGCGGTTGGGCCGGGCGGACGGGCGTCCCCTCGGCCGGCGGCGGGTCCGCACCCTGACCGACCGGTATCGCACCAGCGCCAAGGAGTTGTTCTGGGCGCTGGGGAACCAGCTGGACCCGGGCCGGGTGGCCAGGGTGAGCGAGCGGCGGCAGGTAGCCTGTTCCGAATGACCGACCAGTCGACCCAGTCGATCCTCATCGACGCCCCGCCGGCCGTGGTCATGTCGGTCATCGCCGACTTCGAGAGCTATCGCCAGTGGGCCAGCTCGCTGAAGAAGGTCGAGGTGCTCGAACTGGGAGCGGACGGCCGCGCGCGGCGGGTCGCCTTCACCCTCGACGCCGGCGTGATCCGGGACCAGTACGAGCTGACGTACCGATGGGACGGCGACCGCAAGGTCGAGTGGACGCTGACGTCCGGCCAGATGATGCGGGCCCAGGAGGGTTCCTACACGCTCGCGCCGCACGGGGACGGTACCCACGTCACGTACTCGCTCAGCGTCGACCTGATCTTCCCGATGCTCGGCACGCTCAAGCGCAAGGGCGAGCGCATCGTGATGGACCAGGCGCTCAAGGAGCTCAAGAAGCACATCGAGTCCAGTCGCCAATGAGGACCGAGCGACGGCTTGCGGAGCGAGCATGAGGATCGTCCTGTTCACCGGCAAGGGCGGGGTCGGCAAGACGACCACCGCGTCGGCGACGGCGCTGCGCCTGGCCGATCGCGGCGTGAAGACGCTGCTGCTGTCCACCGACACCGCGCACTCGCTCGCGGACGCGCTCGACGTCGCGCTGACGGGCGAGCCGATCGAGGTCGTGCCGAGCCTGTGGGCGGTCCAGATCGACACGCAGAGCCGGTTCGAGGCCGCGTGGCGGGACGTGCAGAGCTTTCTCACCGAGCTGCTCGCGCGCGGCGGTGTCGATCCGATCACGGCCGACGAGCTGACGATCCTGCCCGGCGTCGAGGAGGTGCTGGCGCTGCTCGCGGTCCGTGAGTTGGCGATGGCGGGGGACTGGGACACCCTCGTCGTCGACTGCGCACCCACCGCCGAGACGCTGCGCCTGCTCGCACTGCCCGAGGCGCTCACCTGGTACCTGCAGAAGGTGTTCCCGGCCCAGCGCCGCATCGCCAAGGGCATGCGCCCGATCGCAGCAGTGCTCGGGCGGGGCGATGTGATCCCGCCGGACGGCCTGTTCGACTCGCTGCTGCGGCTGAACGACGACCTGGCAGGTGTGCGGCAGTTGCTCGGCGATCCCGAGGTGACGTCAGTGCGCCTGGTGCTGACGCCGGAAGCGGTCGTCGCGGCCGAGGCGCGCCGCACGTTCACCGCGCTCGCGCTGTATGGCTACGCGGTGGACATGGTCGTCGCCAACCGGGTGTTCCCGGCTGGCGAGGACGAGTGGCGGCAGGGTTGGGCGCGCACGCAGCAACGGCAGTTGGCGGCGATCCGCGAGTCGTTCGCCGGGCTGCCGGTGACCGAACTCCCTTACCGCTCCGGGGAACCGGTCGGCGTGGCTGCGCTCCGCGAGGTGGCGGACGCGCTCTACGGCGGGCTGCCCGGAGCGGACCCGGCGGCGTCGGGTGCGCCGAACGACCTGCTGAAGGTCGACGCCGAGGGTTCGGGGTTCGTGCTGCGGATGTCGCTGCCGCTGGCCGAGAAGGCGTCCGTGGATGCGGTGCGCGCCGGCGACGACCTGGTGGTGACGGTCGGTGGCCATCGCCGCGTGTTGAGCCTGCCGAGCCGACTACGCCGGTGCGCCGTGGCCGGTGGGGACTTCGACGGCTCGCAGCTGCGGGTGCGGTTCACTAGGGGATGCGATGACTGAGCCGTTCGACGAGGAGCCGGGACACGGATCGCTCGGCGACGCGATGCGTTTCGTGTCGACGGTGCAGGACTGGGCCGCGCGTACCTTCCCCGCGTCGACGGACGGACATAGCAGCAGCGACTGCCAGTGGTGCCCGATCTGCCAGCTCATGAGCGTGCTCCGGGGTGAGCGTCCCGACGTCACCGAGCGGGTCGCCGAGGCCGGGACCGCGCTCGCGTCCGCCCTCCGCGCGTTCGTCGACGCGGCCATGCCGAAGGCCGAGGACTCGGGCGGGCAGCGTCATCGCGCCGGCGAGCGGCAGCCGCGGGTGCACCGGATCGACCTCGACACAGACCCGTCCGACACCGATACCGATACCGACACCGATCCCGGCGACGCCGGCGCGTCCGGCGAACCGCCGTCGAACGCCGAGTAGCGCATGCCGCTCGCGATCGGCGTCGACATCGGCGGCACCAAGGTGGCCGGCGGCGTCGTCGACGACGACGGGCAGGTCATCGACCGCGAACTCCGCGAGACGCCCGGCACCGATGTGGCCGCCACCGAGGACGTGATCGTGGCGGTGGTCAACGAACTGGCCGCCCGACACGAGGTGTCCGCCGTCGGCATCGGTGCCGCCGGGTGGATCGCCAACGACAACTCGACGGTGCTGTTCTCCCCGCACCTCGCGTGGCGCAACGAACCGCTTCGCGAGGCACTGGCGGGACGGATCGAACTGCCGCTGATCATCGAGAACGATGCGAACGCGACGGCGTGGGCCGAGTACCGGTACGGCTCGGCCCGCGACCAGCCGGTCGTGACCTGCGTGACCTTGGGAACCGGGATCGGCGGCGGGCTGGTGATCGGCGGGGACGTGTATCGCGGAGCGTTCGGCATCGCCTGCGAGTACGGGCACATGACCCTCGTGCCGGACGGGCGGCTGTGCGCGTGCGGCAACCGCGGCTGCTGGGAGATGTATGCGTCCGGACGGGCCTTGGCGCGTGACGCAAGGGAGTTGGCCGCCGAGTCTCCGGTCGCCGCGGCGCGCCTGCTCGATCGCGCCGGCACCGTCCAGGAGCTCACCGGACCGCTCGTCACCGCGGCGGCGGCCGAGGGCGATCCGGCCGCGGTGTCGATCTGCACGACGATGGGACGCTGGCTCGGTCGGGGCTTGGCGAACCTGGCGGCCGTGCTCGACCCGTCGATGTTCGTGATCGGCGGAGGCGTGTCGGCGGCAGGGGAACTGCTGCTGCGCCCGGCCCGCGAGGAGTTCGCGCACACCCTGACCGGGCGCGGCTTCCGCCCCGAGGCGGCGATAGTCGGTGCCGCGCTGGGTCCGGAGGCGGGGCTGGTCGGCGCCGCGGATCTGGCCCGCCGTCACGGCTGATCGTCGGTGTCCAACTCCAACGTCGCCCGACCGGTCGCCGACTCGCGCAGTTCGTCGATCAGATCGTCGCCGGCCGCGAGCAGCTGCGGCAACAGCTCACGTTCGAGCGTGAGTGCGCGGAAGCTCAGCGCGATCGTGACGCTGTGCTCGGGACGGCGGACGATCTCGATCTCGTCGCCGGCCGTGATCGCGCCGGGCGTCAGCACCCGCAGGTAGGCGCCCGGTCGCGCGACACGGGTGAAGGTCTTGAGCCAGGCGGCCTCGTCCATCCAGCCGCGAAAGGTCCGGCACGGGATCCGCGGGCAGGTGACCTCGAGCTCGACGGTGTCGCCCACCCGCCAGCGCTCGCCGAGCCGGGCGTTGCTGACATCGAGCCCGCGCGTCGTGAGGTTCTCGCCGAAGAAACCGTTGGACAGCTGCCGGCCCAAGCGCAGCTGCCAGTCGTCGAGATCCTCGCGGGCGAAGGCGTACACCGCCTGCTCGCTGCCGCCGTGGTTACGGCCGTCTCCGATGAAATCGCCGACGAGCCCGCTGCCCAGTCCGGTTGTCTTCGGCCCGGGATCGCGGACCTGGACCGGGCCTGTCACCGGTCGCTTGTCGATCCCGGTCGTGGCGCTCGGATCGTTCGGTTCCGGTCGCGGGTGCGCGAGGTTGACCGACTCCAGCAGCTTCACGGGTGCCGACGTTAGCGCGCCGCTGTACTTTCGGGCCGTCCGTCGATTCCCGCGCCGCCCGCTCGCAAGCTCGGGGCGGTCACGGGAATCGACACGCGACTTCGTTGCGATTGACGGCCGGAGTTGTGGTGGCGTTGCGCTCCGCCGGGGAGGTCACCGGACCGTGGTTGGGCGGTCACGGGAATCGACACGCGACTTCGTCGCGACTGACGGCCGGAGTTGTGGTGGCGTTGCGCTCCGCCGGGGAGGTCACCAAACCGGTGGTCGAGGCCGGCACGGCTCACGGCGTCGGAGATGCTGCCGTCAGTAGGGCGGCGGGTCGTCGGCTGGGTCGGGTGGAGTTTCCCGTTGCGGTGCCGGCAGTTCGGGTGGTCGGTAGCGGTATGTGTGGCCGGTGGGGCTGGTCCAGTCGTAGCTGCCGTCGGCTTGTTTGTGCACCTGCCAGCGGGAGTGGTGTTTCAGGTCGTGGTGGCGTCTGCACAGTGGTTGCAGGTTGTGCACGCTGGTGGCGCCGGCGGGCCAGGGTTCGCGGTGGTCGAGTTCGCAGTGGGTGGCGGTGCGGCGGCAGCCTGGGTGTACGCAGTGCGGCTCGCGTAGGAGCACGTGCCGGGTGATCCGGGCGGTGGGCTGGTAGCCGGCGGTCGTGGTGCCCGCAGCCCCGGTGGTCGTGGCGTCGATGGCGCTGGCACCCGGACACTGCTGGTCGAGTAGCCGGCCGGTCTGGTCGACGCTCCAGCGGCGGGTGCTGGCGGTGGGGTCGGCGGCGATGCGTCGGCCCATCGCGGCGGGGACGGGTCCGTACCGGTCGAGTTCGGCGGGCTGC
>JBOGDQ010000009.1:0-19809 GCA_050742975.1 Jatrophihabitantaceae bacterium | reverse complement strand
TCGCGGTTCTGGACGCGTTCGACGTGGACCGCTGTGTCCTAGCCGGCGAGTCGCTCGGCGCCTTGACGTGTGCCCTGGCCGTGCAGCGCGACGCATCTCGGTTCGCCGGACTTGTTCTCGTGGACGGAACTCCCGCGGCGAATAGGCAGAGAATGGCGCCTCTGATCGACGGGTCGCGCTCGGACTACGCGGCGACCGTTCAGTGGTTCATTGACGCGTGCGTGCCCGAGGCCGACTCCGACCACATCCGACGATGGGGGCGCCAGATCTTGCTTCGAGCGGACCCCGAGGCGGCCGCACGGATCATGGAGGTACATGTCGAGGAGAAGATCGCGCCCGACTTCACCCGCATCAGCGTTCCGACTCTGGTGATACATGGCGAGGCCGACGCGATCATTCCCCTCGCTGCCGCCGAAATGGTCGCGAAGGCGATCCCGGATTCGACGCTGGTGCGCATTCCTGACGCTGGGCACGTGCCGACGATGACGAAGCCGTCCGAGGTGGTAGCTGCGATCGATCAGTGGTGGCAATCAACCCAGCTGGTCTGACCGGCATGCGCTGGCACTGTCGCCGCGGGGGCGAACAGATGTGCCGTTCCCGAACGGGTCCGCCGCCGCCTCACGGTGCGCCGGAGCAGCACCTACCTGTCGAAGTGGCGGACCTTGATCTCCGTTTCGTCTCGTCACGTAGATGACCGTGTTGCCGCCCCGCTGGGCGCCTGGGGTGTACACCCGCCACTTGCTCGTCCAGACCTGGAACGGTGCGCGATCGGGGGAGGAGCTCTCGGAGCTGGTCGAGACCGGCGCGCTCATGTGGGAACTGGGAGGCCGAGATCCCGTGGTAGCGGGGGCTGTCCTTACGCATCGCGATCTCGCCTCCCTCCGGCGTGTCGATCTCTACACGGCCCCTGCATCCTGCCAGCTACCTCACACAGCGGCGCGAACGCGTGGGCGTGATACACCGGGCTGGTCCGAGGGCCGGGGAGGCGTGGCGCCGGGCGTCCCGGGCGAGTAGGCGGTCACCGCGGCGGCGGGGGGGCCTTCCGGGCGTGGTGAGAGCGCGGTAGTCAGTGTAGACGGATTCGTCTACACCGACTACCGTTGGCGCCATGGCCGAGACGACGACGATCAGGGTCGACCGGTCGACCCGAGATCACCTGAACCGATTGGCGCACGAGCGTCACATCACCGTCGCGCAGGCCGCATCGCGAGCGGTGCGGCTGCTTGAGCAGGAACAGATCGGCCGCGACCTCGCGACGCCGTTGATGACCGACGAGACGGCTTGGCTTGATGCTGAGGGCGGGTGACGTCGTCGAGCTGGATCTTGGGCTTCCGGAGGGTTCGGAGGCCGGGCTGGTACGGCCGGGTGTGGTGGTGACGGCGGACCGGATCCTGCAGGGCGGCCCGAACGTGGTCCAGGTGGTCCCGTTGACACGCTCGATCCGGTCCAGCGCAAGCGAGATCGTCATCGAGCCGGCCGCGAGTAACGGCCTGTCGGTACGCTCGGCCGCGCAGTGCCAGCATGTACGGGCGATCGCCACCGGAAGGGTCGGTGCCCACCTCGGCAACGTTGGAGCGGTGAGCCTGCGGCAACTGCGTGAGACGCTGGCCCTGATCTTCGATCTGTAGCGTCGACCGGCTCCGATCAGACCTCCCGAACGGCCGATAGCTGGGCCACGCCGGCAGAGCCGGTCGTCTCAGTTTCAGTCTCAGTTCGCCCGACATCGTGGGGTGCCGTCAAGGATCGCGGAGTAGCCGACCCCCCGTAAACGCTGGCCTGCGATGCCGCGCGATACCCACCACTCAGAACTCGAAAGCGTGTGAGGCGAGAGCCTCCGTGGGTTCAAATCCCACCGCCACCGCGCCCACGTAGCCCCTGGATTCCGGGGGCTACGTTCGTTTCCGAGCCCCCGCTGCCTCCCACATCGCCCGCGTCGCGAACGGAAGCTATTGACAAACCCACGGGCGATGCGTGGGCCGCACTCGGCCGGCTTCGTGACAGGGTGATCGCTGTCCACGACTTCGGGTCGGCCCGTGTAGGGGTGCACTGCCGAGGCGCTTCAGCGATGGCGCAGATGAGCGGGGTGTCTTGTCGGTTTCATCCGGGCAGTGTGAGGACGTCATCCGGCGGCGAGGCGGAAGATTGGCCAGCCGATCTCGGTCCGCCACTGTTCTGGTTTGTCGGTGTCGCGGGGACCGATGGGGTAGGTCTCATGGATCGGGCCGTCGACGGCCAGCGCGTGGTCTATGACCCATGTGCCGAGGCGGCCGTAGGTTTCGGCGAGGTCGTCGTGTGGTCCGGGGTGCACGGCCAGGGCGAGTTCGACGGCCGGCAGGTGGGCGACCTGGATCCGCCCGGACGGGGCGGGGTCGCGGGCCGGGCGGAAGACGGTCATGGCGCCGGCGCCGTCAGTGAATAGCTCGTTGGCGTACAGGCCGCCTGGCGGGCCGGTGCGGGCGTGCGGGGGGACGGCGGCGTCCAGTTCGGTCATCGCCGCGTCGTACCACGGTACGGCGGAGTCCAGCTCGACCGTGGCGCTGATCGCCGCGACGGTGCGCGCGGGCCGCGCGCGCAACTCGACCGCCAGGTCCGGGGTGTCCGGGCGTAGCAGTTGCCGTAGGGCGACCACGGCGGCACGGGTGCGGTCCAGCTCGTCCTCCAGGCGATCCAAGTGCCGCGCGACAAGCTCGGCGCGCTGCTGCGGGTCGTCGGTCGCCAGGATCGACTTCACTTCGGCCAGCGGCACGTCCAGTTGCCGCAGCCGGTGGATCACCTGCGCAGCGGGGATCTGCTGCGTCGTGTAGTAGCGGTAGCCGGTGTCCGGGTCGACGCTCGCGGGCTCCAGCAGCCCCGCTTCGTGATAGCGGCGCAGGGTCCGCACGCTCAGCTGAGTGAAAGTGGCGAACTGCCCTATCGTCAGCCCGGCGCGCATACCGGTCACTGTGCACCCTCCCTCTGGGGGAGAGTCGACAGCCTTGACCCTCCCCCTGCGGGAGGCCTGATCGTCGATGCCATGACCATCACCGACTGGGCCCACGCCACCGACATCCCGACCGACACGCTGCCCGCGACGATCACCGGCTACCTCGTTGCGCACCGGGCGCGGGACCTGGACACCGCGATCGACTACTACACCGGTGACTCGACCGTGACCGACGAGGGCCGCACCTACACCGGGCCGGAAGCGATCAGTGACTGGCTGGCCAGCTCGGCCAGTGAGTTCGCCTACACGATCGAGTTCACCGGGGCCGCGCGGCTCGACGAGTGCCACTACGACGCCGTGCACCACCTGGAGGGAAACTTCCCCGGCGGGGTCGTCGACCTGCACTTCCGCTTCACCCTCAGCGACGGAAAGATCACCAGCCTGGTGATCGAGCCATGACGGCCGCGGCCGCACCTGCCACCACCGCCGGCACTGTGCTCGCCGGTCCCGCCTTGAACACCACCGCCCGGGTGCCCACGAGGGCGCTGCTGCTGACGCTGTGCCTGGCCAACTTCATGGCGACACTGGACGTGTTCGTCGTGAACGTCGCGCTGCGCGACATCGGCACGCACTTCGGCGGCGGCGCGCTGTCGAACGTCTCCTGGATCCTGAACGGGTACGCGATCGTCTTCGGGGCGCTGCTGATCCCGGCCGGGCGGCTGGCGGACCGGTTCGGGCGTAAGGGCGTCTTCCTGGCTGGCGTGGCGGTCTTCACCGCCGCCAGCGTCGGCTGTGCCGCAAGCCCCGACCTGTGGACCCTGGTTGCGTTCCGCTGCCTGCAAGCCGCGGGGGCCGCCGTCCTCGTTCCCTCCAGTCTGGGACTGGTGCTGACGAGCCTGCCACCGGAACGGGTGACCCGCAGCGTGCGCATCTGGGCGATCACCGCCGCTGTCGCCGGCGGCACCGGCCCCGTCGCAGGTGGGCTACTGACCCAGCTCGACTGGCGCGCGATCTTCCTGATCAACCTGCCGATCGGGTTGGCCACGCTCGCCAGCGCCGCCCGCGTCGTCCCCGTCACGACCGGCAACCAGGCCACCCGCCTGCCAGGCCCAGTCGAGAGCCTGCTGATCATCGTGACCGTCGCCGCGCTCTCCCTGGCTCTGGTGAAGGGCACCGACTGGGGTTGGAGCGACCCGCAGATCACGACGGCCTGGCTCGTTGCGCTCGCGGCAGGAGCCGGGTTCAGCGCGGTGAACCGCCGCTCCACGGCGCCGGTGGTCGACCTGGCCCTGTTCCGCTCTCGCACCTTCACCGCCGCCAACGCCGCTATGGCGCTCACGGCTGCGGCTATGGCGACCGAGTTGCTCGGGCTGAGCCTGTTCCTGCAACAGTCCTGGCACTGGTCCCCCATCGCTACCGGCGCCTCGCTCGCGCCCGCCGCGGTAACGACCTTTGCCGCCTCCCAGCTAGGACCACGACTGCTCCCGCGGATGCGGCCTTCAGCGTTGGCAGGGCTCGGCTGCGCCATCGCCGCGAGCGGCCAGGCCCTGCTCGTGATCACGCTGCACGCCACCCACACCCACAATTATGCCGGCGCCATCCTGCCCGGCTGGCTCCTCGTCGGCATCGGCGGCGGACTGGCCATCCCCACCATCATCGGCACTGCCATCGCCGACCTACCCGTCCACGCTGCCGGCAGCGGCAGCGCCGTAGTGCAGATGTCCCGACAGATCGGATCCGTCCTGGGCACCGCCATCCTCGTCGCCAGCCTCGGCGCCGCTGCGACCACGGACCACGCAGCGCCATTCCTGCACGTCTGGTGGGCGACCACCGGCCTCTGGCTGACTGCCACCGCAACCGTCATCGGCAAGCGGACACGGTCATGGCACAGGCGAACTCCTCCACCTCAACGCAGCGCGGCGAAGGGAAGTCCCGCAACGATCGCCATCGTGAACCCGCCGCTTTGAATAATCCCGATCATGCGGGCGGCGGTGTCGAAGTTGGCGACCTCGTCAGCGGTCATGTGATGTTGGGCGAGGAAGCCGCGTTTGCCGATGTGCCAGAGTCCTTCGCCGACTCCGAGATCGCCGAGCAGGTCCCTCTCGGTGGCGGTAAGTCCGAGCGCCGCGGTGGTGCCGGCGAGCTGATCGCTCTCCTGTCGATACGTGATGCGCGTGGAGCAGTCGGCAAGGAGCCCGGCCGCGAGCGCCGGCGAGGTCGTGAACTGACTTGGTGAACTCGGCCCGCGACACCAGCACGATCTCCGTCCGAGACGCGCGTCGAACCTCGCCTGCGCCATCGCTGGCAGCTTGGGGTTGATTAGGTCGGGTGACCCCGCGACCGAGCCAATACAGATCCCCCGGACAGGCAACACAGGCGTTGTCCGTCCGGGGGATCTGTGGGTTGATCCTGGTGTGGCGATCAGTACCAGTGCCGGCGTCCACCGATCTCGCGCCCGGCCGTTCCGGCGATCGCGAGTACCGCGCCGATGACGAGCACGATGATGCCGAGCGTCCAGACGATCGGAATCTTTGCGATGAATCCCACGATCAGCAGGATGATCCCGAGAACGATCACAACAACCTCCATGGGTGTGCCTGTCGTCGATGACAGCTGAGCGGTGTCTGCCCGAACGGCTGGGAGGTCAAACCGCTGTGAATCGACCAAGCGCGTCCGGGTTTGGGTTCGGGCTCCTCACGGGAAGGCATGCGCAGGCCGGACACCGGCACCACTCACCGCATCATGAACCGACCCGAGGAGCGAATAGATGAGGATCGGAGCAAGCCTGTTCCTGATTGCGATCGGTGCAATCCTCAAGTTCGCAGTCACCAAGCACGTGAGCGGCATCGATCTGCAGACCGTCGGCGTCGTTCTGATGATCATCGGGGTCATCGGTCTGGGACTCACGCTGATCCTGATGTCGGTGCGTCGCCGGACGGACGTCGTGGTGCGCCGCAACGGGACTACCTATGTCGAGCCGGTCGACCCGACCGAGCCGCGCTACTGAGTCCCCGAGCCGTGAGCCCGACAGTCGGCCGAGAACCACGCGACACGCCATAGCACGCTGTCGGCAGTAGCGCGTATTACGCGGTACCGTCACCAGATGGACACGACCCAACTGCTCAAGGGCGTTCTGGACCTCGCCGTCCTGGCCGTCCTCCGCGACGAGGACGGCTACGGCTACGACATCGTTCGCCGGCTACGCACGGCCGGGCTGGACGACGTCGGCGACGCCTCGGTGTACGGCACGCTGCGCCGGCTGTTCCGCGGCGGCGCGCTGACGACCTATGTCGTCCCGAGCGAGGAGGGCCCGCACCGCAAGTACTACGCGCTCAACAGCGCCGGCCGCAGCCAGCTGGAGCTCTCGCGCAAGATCTGGAGCGAATTCTCCGAGTCGATGGACAGCCTGCTGGAAGGGACGGTTGCCGCGTGAGTACCGAGATGACGACCGCGAGCTCGCTCGAAATCGAGGCGTACTGCAAGGCGGTGCGTGACGCGCTGTCCAACCTGCCCCCGGACGTGTCCGATGACCTGCTCGAGGACCTCCCCGATCACCTGCGCGAGGTGCTGGCGGAGGGGGACGGGTCGCTGCGTGATCGGCTCGGCGAGCCGGCCGCCTACGCCGACGAGTTGCGAGCCGCCGCCGGGATCGATCCCATCGACGGACACACGGCGAGTGGGCTGCGGGCCGGCCTGTCCGGACTCGTCCAGCGCGGCGCGAGCCTGGCCGAGCGGATGGACTCGAGCCTCGGCCGGCTGCTGGGCTACGGCAGGCTGATGGACCTGGTCCGCGCGCTGCGTCCGGCGTGGTGGGTGCTGCGCGGCTGGATCGTGGCACAGTTCGTCTGCGGGGTTCGCCACCGGGACGGCTGGAACGGCATCGTCCCCACGCTGCACGGCAGTCGGCTGTCCGGGCTTGTCGTGATCCTGGTCGCGATCGCCGCGTCGATCTGGATCGGCCGACGTTCCTCGACACTGTCGGCCTGGCCGCGCGGCCTGATGGCTGCCGCGAGTGCGGCCGTCCTGGTGTGGGCCATCGCGGTGCTGGCGAACGGCACCGGCCAGAACAACGTCATGTACGTGAGCCCGGCGTCGTCGGACCCGAGCGTCGACTTCTCCGACCTCTACGTCTACGACCAGTCCGGCACGTTCGTTCCGGGCGCTCGGCTGTACGACCAGTCGGGCAACCCTGTACAGCTCGGTGCTCCGTACTGCGCCGACGGCCAGACCGCACCCGGCTCGCAGCCCGACAGCTACAACGCGGACGGTTCGCCGTCCGTCTGGACCTACCCGCTGTGCCCGAACGATCCCGGTCCCTTCCGATCCGGTCCCGGCCCGGCCGCTCAGGCGGGGACGGCGACGCCCGCACCAGCAACGGCCACACCGTCCGCGCCGCCCTCCGGTACACCGCGCCGGTGACAGCCGAAGGCCGACCACGAGCGAATCGTGGTCGGCCTTCGGCGCGAGGAAGGGGAGCGAGTGCGGGTCAGGCGTTCTTGATGGCCGAGATCTCGAACTCGAGGGTGACCTTCTCGCTGACCAGCACGCCGCCGGTCTCGAGCGCGGCGTTGAAGCTCACGCCGTAGTCGGACCGGTTGATGGCCAGGCTGCCTTCGAAGCCGACGCGCTGGTTGCCGAACGGGTCGGTGGCCGCGCCCTGGTACTCGATCGGGATCACGACCTGCTTGGTGACGTCCTTGATCGTCAGGTCGCCGGTGACCTCGAAGTCGTTGCCGTCTACATGCTTGATGGCGGTCGACACGAAGGTGATCGCCGGGTAGTTCTCGATGTCCAGGAACTCGTTGGTGCGCAGATGGGCGTCGCGCTGCGCGTTGCGGGTGTCGACGCTGTCGACGGCGATGCTGATCGTGACCGACGAGTCGCTCGGGTTGTCCCCGTCCAGTGTCGCGGTGCCCTCGAACTGGTTGAACGCGCCGCGGACCTTGGTCACCATCGCGTGCCGGGCCACGAAGCCCAAACGGCTGTGCGCGACGTCGAGGTTGTACGTGCCGGTCAGATCGGTGAATGTGGTGGTTGCGGTCGTCATGTCGAATCGCCTCTTCGGGGAGTAGTAGTTGATTGCTCAACTAACAACCTACACCATGTGCGTGATGTGTCAACAATCAGCGGCGTGATCGCCGTCACGCGGCGCCGGATCGAAGGTAGGGTTCCGATTCGGGCAGAACGGCTGCCCCGCGAGTGGAGGGGCGTGCATTGAGATTCGGCGGTGCCGACAGCGGCGGCCCCCGCGTTCTGCTCGTCGAGGACGACGAAGGCGACGCGCTGCTCGTGCAGGCCTGCCTCGCCGAGGCCGGGATCGATGGCGACGAGGTTATGTGGACCCGGACGCTCGCGGAGGCGACGGCCGCGCTGGCCCGCCGGCCCCGCAGCGTCCTGCTCGATCTCGGCCTGCCCGACGCCGAAGGCCTGGCCGCGCTCATGGAAACGGTCAAGGCATCGCCCGACACGCCGGTGATCGTCCTGACCGGGCGTCACGACCAGGCGGGCACGGACGCCCTCGCCCTCGGCGCGCAGGACTACCTGGTCAAGGACGACATCACCGCCGACCTGCTCAACCGCTCGATCCGCTACGCCGTCGAGCGCAAGCGGGCGCAGCGCACCAGCCAGCAGTTGCGCGAGGCACAGCTCAGTTCGGCGGAGAAGTCGCGGCTCGAGCGAGGCCTGTTGGCGACGCCGCTACTGCGCAGCCACCGCGTCCGGTGCGCCACCTACTACCAGCCCGGCCGCGACCACGCCGTGCTCGGTGGCGACTTCTTCGACGTCATCGAGACCCCCGACCACCGCGTGCGGGTGCTGATCGGCGACGTCATGGGGCACGGACCGGACGAGGCCGCGATCGGGGTGCACCTTCGCGTCGCGTGGCGGACGCTGGTGCTGGCCGGGACGTCGGACACCCAACTGCTGCCGACCCTGTCGACATTGCTGGCGGCCGAGACGGGCGGTGATTTCGGCTTCGTCACCGCGTGTGACATCACCATCGACGTCGACAACTCGGCGACGCTGCGGGTCGCCGGCCACCCCGCCCCGCTGCTGCACGCCGAGGGCAAGACGGCGTACCTGGACGTCGAGATCGGGCCGCCGCTCGGGATGGAGTCCGTCGTCGGCATGCGCCCGGGCTGGGCGCTCACCGGTGGCTGGCCGCAGACGCGCACGGAGCTCGGCGAGGACGCGTCGCTGATCCTCTACACCGACGGGCTGCTCGACGCGTTCGCCGACGGAACGGACGGCAGCAGCCTCGGCATCGACGAGCTGGTCGGCGCGGTCGACACCTGCGCGTCGGGAGGCGGGGCGGTCGCGAGCTGGATTCCGGCATTGGTCGCCAGCGCGCCCAACCAATCGGTCGATGACACCGCGGTCGTGGTCGTGACGACCGGCCCCAGCGCCTCGAGATGACCGGCGAGCCGGCCGGCCGGCTCCGGCAGCGCACGCGTGGCTGGAGCCTGCGTCGGCGCCTGGGGGTGAGCTTCGCCGCGTTCGCCGCGCTGTTCGCCGTCCTGATGGCGGCGAGCGTGTTCTCCCTCGTCGACTTCGCCCGCAAGGGCAACGAGGTCGTCAACCGCTGGGAGCCGGCCAGCCGTACCAGCCAGCAGTTGCTGGCGGACCTGATCAACCAGGAGACCGGCGTGCGCGGCTACGTGCTGACGAGCAACGCCGCGTTCCTTCAGCCGTTCGACCAGTACTCGACGCGGCAGAGCGCCGACGAGAAGCACCTCGCCGACCTGGTGGCCCAGTACCCGATTCTCCTTGACAATCTGATGCACCTGCGCGAAGCCGCCCAGCAGTGGCGCGACGACGTGGCCGTCCCGCTGATCTCGCTGGTCAACGCGAAGGACCCGAGCGCGCGCACCCTCGTCGACGATCCGGACGGCAAGACCCGCTTCGACCTGATCCGCAAGGCAGCCGGGAGCCTGTCCAGCACGATCGACCGGGTGACGGCAACCGCGATCGACGACCGGCAGCAGGCACTGACCGCGGTGAGCATCGCGCTCGGTATCTCGGTACTGCTGCTCGCGGTGGCCGCGTTCACCGGATGGCGGGCGCTGCATCGGCAGGTGCTGGCCCCGGTCGAGGCGCTCGCCGTTCAGACGCGGGACGTGGCCGAGGGGGACAACCGCAAGGCGATCGTCGCGAGCGGGCCGCCGGAGTTGCGGGATCTCGGCGATGACGTCGAGACGATGCGCCGACGGATCGCGGAGGAGTCGGACCGCATCGCGCAGGTGGGCGAGGACCTCGCGCGCTCCAACGCCGACCTCGAGCAGTTCGCGTACGTCGCCTCGCACGACCTGTCCGAGCCACTGCGCAAGGTGGCGAACTTCTGCCAGCTGCTCGAACGCCAGTACGGCGACCAGCTCGATGAGAAGGGGCACCAGTACATCGCCTACGCCGTCGACGGGGCCAAGCGCATGCAGGCGCTGATCGCCGACCTGCTGACGCTGTCGAGGGTCGGCCGGTCCACCGAACAGTTCGTCCCGGTCGACACCGGCGTGATGCTGGCCCGGGCGATTGCCACGCTCGAGGAACAGATCACCGGCGCGGGCGGCGGCGTGGGTCACAGCGATCTGCCGACCGTCATGGGCGATCCGTCGCTGCTCACCTCGCTGTTCGAGAACCTGATCGGCAACGCGATCAAGTACCACGGCGAGCGTGCCCCGCTCGTGGTCGTCACCGCGGTGGCGAACCGGGAAGCCGGTACCTGGACGTTCGCGGTGAAGGACAACGGCATCGGCATCGGCGAGCACTACGCCGAGCGGATCTTCGCCATCTTCCAGCGGCTACACCTGCGCGACGAATATCCGGGTACCGGGATCGGCCTGGCGCTGTGCCGGCGGATCGTGGAGTTTCACGGCGGCCGGATCTGGCTGGATACGTCCGTTACATCGGGTGCTACCTTCCGCTTCACACTTCCGGAAAGAGCGAAGCCGGGTGAGTGAGCTTTCGAGCCGACGAAGGAGGCCTAGTGAGTAGCCAGACCCCGGATGATTCGAACGGGCCGCTGGGCGTGCTGCTGGTCGAGGACGATCCCGGCGACGTGCTGATCGCGCGCGAGGCGCTGCACGCGGCCAGGCTGCAGACCCGGCTCGATGTCGTGAGCGACGGCGTCGAGGCGATGGACTACCTGCGGCGCAAGGGCGAGTACGCCGAGGCCGAGCGCCCGGACCTGATCCTGCTCGACCTGAACCTGCCCCGCATGTCCGGCCACGAGGTGCTCGCCGAGGTGAAGACCGACCCGCAGCTGCGCCGCATCCCGGTCGTCGTGCTCACCACGTCCTCGGCCGAGGAGGACGTCAGCAAGAGCTACGACCTCCACGCGAACGTCTATGTGTCCAAGCCCGTCGACTTCCACGACTTCGCGGCGGTCGTGAAGCAGATCGACGAATTCTTCGGCACGGTCGTGAAGCTTCCACCTGACTGACACCCGCGGTTAAGAAATCCATCGTTAGACCGTCAGCGGCTCCGGGAAGGGTCGACACATGACGGGTCGAATCGCAGCGATGTCCATGGACGGCACTCCGGTCTCCGAGGCCGATGCCGCCCGCATCCACGCCGAGGAAGAGATGCACGCGCAGTGGCGTCGGCGAACCGTCCGGGTCGTGGCCTCCGCCGCGCACGACGTGTCCGACTGCCGGCTGCTCATCTCGATCCTCGGGCTCGACGAGGACATCCAGGCCGCGCGAGCGGAGCACGCCCGCCCGGCCAAGGCCGGCCCGGGCACGGCTGGTTCGGGCACGGGAACGCGGCGGCCGCGGCGAAGCACCCACGCCGCCGCCTAGCTGCTGGGCCACAGCGGCCCGCATCGATTGAAATAGAGCGGTTCGGGAAGACCATCCGCGACAACGGCGAAGCCGAGGGATGGGACCGACATGACGACGACGGCCGGCAGCCTGACCAAGCCTATTCGCAGCCTGGTTCCGGCCAGAATGGACCGGCTGCCGTGGACGAGATTTCACTGGCTGGTCGTGGTCGGACTCGGTGTCTCCTGGATACTGGACGGCCTGGAGATCCAGATCGTCTCGCTGATCAGCCCGATCCTGGCCAAGACCGAGACGCTGGCGCTGTCCTCCGGACAGGTCGGCTTCCTGGGTTCGATGTACCTGATCGGCGAGGTTGTCGGGGCGCTGTTCTTCGGGCGGCTCACGGACAAGCTCGGCCGCAAGAGGCTGTTCATCGTGACGCTGGCGATCTACCTGATCGGCAGCGGGCTCGGTGGCTTCTCGTGGGACTACTGGTCGCTGCTGTTCTGCCGGTTCGTCGCCGGCATCGGCATCGGTGGTGAGTACACCGCGATCAACTCGGCGATCGACGAGCTCATCCCGTCGCACTACCGCGGTCGCATCGACATCGCCGTCAACGGCACCTACTGGGGCGGTGCGGCTATCGGTTCGGGACTCGGCCTGTACCTGTTCTCCAGTCACGTCTCGATCGACTGGGGCTGGCGCATCGGGTTCTTCATCGGCCCGGTGCTCGGCCTGATCATCATCTTCATCCGGCGCACGATCCCGGAGAGCCCGCGCTGGTTGATGACCCACGGGCGCAACGAGGAGGCCGAACGTACGGTCGACCAGATCGAGGAGCGGGTCAGGGCCGAGGGCGTCGAACTCACTCCCGTGGACGAGAGCAAGGCGCTCGAGGTCAGCGATCCACCGCGGCTCACCCTGCTCGAACTGACCAGGGTCTTCTTCGGCCAGTACCCGAAGCGCTCGATCTACGGCTTCACCATGATGGTTACCCAGGCGTTCCTGTACAACGCGATCTTCTTTAGCTACGGGCTGGTGCTGACCGTCTTCTACAAGGTGCCGATCGGGCACCTGCCGTACTACTTCTTCCCCTTCGCCGTCGGCAACCTGATCGGCCCGCTGCTGCTCGGCCGCCTGTTCGACGTCGTCGGCCGCCGCAAGATGATCCTTGGGACGTACGGGCTGTCCGGGGTGCTCCTGCTGATCTCGGCCTGGATGTTCAACGCGGGGATGCTGAACGCGACCACGCAGACGATCTTCTGGTGCGTGATCTTCTTCTTCGCCTCCGCGGGCGCGTCGTCGGCCTACCTGACGGTCAGCGAGATCTTCCCGCTCGAGCTGCGCGGCCAGGCGATCTCATACTTCTTCGCGCTCTCGCAGGGCGCGGGCGGCGTCGTCGCGCCGTGGCTGTTCGGCCACCTGATCGGTGGCGCCAACAACTCGCACGCGCACACCGGCGACCTGGCGATCGGGTACGTCATCGGCGCGATGATCATGATCGTGGGAGGCCTGGTGGCCTGGTTCATCGGCGTCGACTCCGAACGGATGTCCCTCGAGGACATCGCCAAGCCGCTGTCGGTGACCCGACGGCCCGAAGGCGGAGTGACCGCGGCGGCGGAGGCGGCGTCATGAGAGGCCCGATCGTGGTCGGCGTGAGCCCGACGACGGGTTCGCCGAACGCGCTGCGCTGGGCGGCCGAGGAGGCCGAGCTCCGGGGGGCGCCGCTGATGGCCGTGCTGGCCTGGCGTCCGCCGCGCGCACCGGCCGCGCCGGCCGGGCGCCCGTCCACCACTGCCCTGTCCGGTGCGACCGCGGACCATGCGAAGATCGCCGAGGAGGCGCTGCATGGCTTCGTGACCGTCGCGCTGGGCCGGGTCGGCAAGACCCGGTGCCGCGCTGTGAAGGGCACCGCGGTCACCGCGCTGCTCGAAGCCGCCTCGGACGCGCAGCTGCTCGTGGTCGGCGAACCGCGTGCGGGCCGGCTCGCGTCGGTGCGGGCCAGCCTGGTCGCGCCGCAGGTCGTGGTGAAGGCCAGCTGCCCGGTGGTGGCGATGCCGGGCGCGGCCGTCGTCCGGTCGCGAAACCAGCCTCATGGGACCGACTAACGTCGTCGGGCGTGGGGGCTCCGATGCGCAGGTCGGCGACCGTCGGCGGCCACCACCTGTCGTACCTGGAGGCGGGGCCTGCACACGGTCAGCCGGTGCTGCTGATCCACGGACTCGCGTCCGACTCGCAGACGTGGGACAAGGCGATCGGGCCGCTTGCCGGGCGCGGGCTGCGCGTCATCGCGGTCGACCTGCTCGGGCACGGGGAGTCGGACAAGCCCGCAGGGGGTTACCTGCTGGACGACTTCGCCCGGCAGCTGCACGGGTTACTCACCGGGATCGGCCTCGGGGCCGCGACGCTGTGCGGCCACTCGCTCGGCGGCGCGATCGCCGTGCATTTCGGCTACCACTACCCGCAGCACGTGTCGCGACTGGTGCTTGTCTCCGCAGGCGGCCTCGGGCGTGAGGTGCACCTGGCACTGCGGGCCGGGGCGCTGCCCATCGCGCCGCGTGTGGTGGGCTGGGCGATGCGGTCGCCGATGCGCGCGCTGTACGCAGACCCGCGACTGCACCGGCTGTTGCGGCTGACCCCGGACAACGTCGCGAACCTGCGCCGGGCCGGACGGGCGTTGAGCGACGAGGAGGGGCGCGCGGCGTTCTTCGCCGCGCTGCGCGGGGTGATCGAGCCGTCCGGGCAGAAGGGCTCCTTCCTCGAGATGCGCTACCTGGCCGACCAGGTCCCGACGCTGCTGGTGTGGTCCGAGAAGGACGGCGTCATCCCGGTCGCGCACGCGCACGCGACGCAACAGCACCTGCCCGGCAGCAAGCTGGTCGTCTTCCCCGGCGGTGGGCACGAGCCGCACCGTCGGCACGCGGCGCGATTCGCGGACGCCGTGGCCTCGTTCGTCGAGGCGACACCGATCGGTTGACCGTCTTGATATGTGAGATTTTGCTCTTGCTGAATGAGACAGCGGGCTAGGCTGGCGCAGTGGCGCGGCGGCGGCGGTGGGCGATCCTGGCCGTCGGGACGCTGTCGCAGGCGGCTACCTGCTCGTTCCTGTACGGCATCCCGATGCTCGTACCGGCCCTGCGGCGCGACGAGTCGCTGAGCCTGTTCGGGGCGAGCCTGCTGGTATCGGCGCCGATGGCCGGGCTGCTGCTGACGTTGATCGCGTGGGGTGCTGCCGCTGACCGGCGCGGCGAGCGGGTGGTGATCGTGACCGGCGTCGGCATCGCTGCCGGCGCGCTGGTCCTCGCCGCAGTGCTGCCGGGTCCGGCACTGACCGCGATCCTGCTCGCGCTCGCTGGGGCCGGCGGCTCGTCGGTGAACGCGGCGAGCGGGCGCGTGGTCATGGGGTGGTTCCCGGTCACCGAGCGGGGTCTGGCGATGGGGCTGCGGCAGACGGCGCAGCCACTCGGCGTCGCGGTCGCCGCGCTGGTGCTGCCGACGCTGGCCGACCACGTCGGACCGCGCCATGCCCTGCTGTTCCCTGCCGCGCTGTGCGGGCTCGCAACGCTGGCCGTCTGGCTCGTCGTGGTGGACCCGACCAGGCCGCCGCGCAGGGCCGGGCAGGCGTCCGCGGCGTCGCCGTACCGCGGTTCGCGGCGGCTCGGCCGCGTGCACCTGGCCAGCGCGCTGCTCGTCGTGCCGCAGTTCGCGGTGGCCACGTTCACGCTCGTCTACCTGGTCGGCCAGCGTGGGTGGGACTCGGCCGCAGCGGGACGGCTGATCTTCGGGTTCCAGTTCGCCGGCGCGCTCGGGCGCATCGCGTCAGGGGTCTGGTCGGACCGGGTCGCCAGCCGGCTGCGTCCGATGCGCCAGCTCGCGGTGATGAGTGCCGGGCTGATGATCGCGCTGTCGCTCGGCGCACTGTGGCACCAGTGGTGGATCGTCCTCGCGTTCGGGTTCGGCGCCGTGGTCACCGTCGCCGACAACGGGCTCGGCTACACCTCCGTCGCGGAGCTGGCCGGCGTGGAGTGGTCCGGGCGGGCGCTCGGCGTTCAGAACACCGGGCAGAACCTCGCGGCCGTGGCCACCGCGCCGCTGCTCGCGGCCGTCATCGGCCAGACGCGCTACGCGCTGGCGTTCGCGGTGGTGGCGGTGTTTCCGCTGCTCGCGGTCCTCGCCACCCCCGTCAACTCGGAACGGGTCGGCGCGGAACAGGTCGGCGAGGAGCGGGTCGGCACCGAACAGGTCGGCTCGGAAAATCTTGGCGGAGGTGGTTCGGATCTACTCGAACTTTCACCTACCGAACCTGAACATCACCCAAGACAGCCTAGAACGGGCTGAACCCACCCTCGTCGAGCAATCCCAGGGCATGTCCTCGTTGCTCCCGTCGTCAGATGTGGAGTTGGCTCGGGGTGCTTGGCAATCGACGCGCCCATATCAAGTTGAGGTCGTGCGGCTCTACGAGCTGGGCCGTTCGCTGTCCTCGATCTCGGCTGAGGTTGGCATCGCCTGGGATTCGGTAGCCAGGTTGCTGGACCGCGCCGGGGTGCAGGAGAGGAAGAACAAGCAGCGGTAGCTTGTTGCCCAGCGAAGTTCAGCTTGCCATTCAGAAATCGTCGGTGCTCGTCCTTAAACTCGTGTCATGATGAAGCCACCTAGCTAGCGGAGGTAGTTCCATGCCAGACAAGACCAAGGCGGAGACACCAGCAGTCAAGCCCCCGATCGGTACCGACAAGAACTGGGGCCAGAAGATCGCGATCGCTCAGGCTGCCAGGAAGCAGGCGCAGGAGATGCGGGCCGGCAAGCCTTCGAGCTTTCGAAGCGCGGTGGGCCGAAGCTAGTGGCGGAACTCTCGCGAACCCCCCTCTTCGAAGCACAGCACTCCGAGCGTTACGCCAGGCAGCTCCTGATTCGTCGGTACCAAGACCTCACTTCGGCGAATCTGATTGTGATGATCGATCAGATCTTTCACCACAATCTGACTGTGATCGAGGAGCTGGTCACGCCGCTCGACCCGAGTAAACCACTTCACCTGATGCTCGCCTCTCCGGGTGGCGACGGCGAGGTGGCCGTTCGGATTGTTCGCTCGCTTCAAGCTCGATGTAGTGACCTGACCGTGCTCATTCCGGACATGGCGAAGAGTGCTGCGACGATTCTGTGTCTGGGAGCCGATCGACTCATTTTTGGCCCAGGTGGCGACCTTGGCCCAGTTGATCCACAGATGCGATACCCGAACGGGACGCTCGCGAGCGCGAAGGAACTTGTTGAGGCTGTCGACGAAGTCGAACGCAGATCACGGCCAATCCAGCGACCTATCCCTTGTTCGCGTCCCTCTTGGCTGACGTCAACATGCTCATGGTGGAGCAGGCTCGGAACGCGCTCCTCCGGTCGGAAGCACTCGTTTCCGAGGCCCTGTCGGCGAATGGCAAGCGGTCAGCGGCGAAGGTCAGGTCGTTGGCGAAGGCGCTAAAGAGCCCTCTCATAGACGACCCGACGAGCCACTCCGCTGTTATCTCTGTGGAAGCCGCCGCCAGGTTCGGACTTCCTGCGTTGCCAGCTGATAGATCGTCAGAAGAGTGGAACATCGTGTGGTCTCTGTGGACCAGGTACTTCTCGCTCGGTGCCTTCCCGGCGGGTCCTGTGGCGGTATACGAGGGCGAACGTGCATCCCAGATCCTCCGTCCAGGCTAGTTGGACGCTCGCATGACGCCCAGGGAGCGGCTGCAGGCGTGAGTGGGCACCAACGGTGCCTCTGAGCGGAGGATAGGGGATTTGAACCCCTGAGGGGTTTCCCCCAACCCGCGTTCCAGGCGAGCGCCATAGGCCACTAGGCGAATCCTCCGTCGAACAGGATACGCAGCGGCGAGTCCGCCGACCGAATCGCCTCCCGTACACTTCGACGTCGACCCCCCGTGCGGCGCTCACCCTGCGAACCTCCCCAGGGCCGGAAGGCAGCAAGGATAAGCAGGCTCTGTCGGGTGCGCGGGGGGTCCCTGCATGCGTGCTGACCCGGCGGGCGCGCATGTCCGAGTCGCTGGTTACTGTCGTGGGGTGGCCACCGGTAGCAAGCAGCTCATCGCTATGCGGACCATACCGCCGGTGCTGGTCGTCACGTCATGACGAGCATCGGGGGACACCTGGCGCTCTATCGCAAGTACCGGTCGGCGACCTTCGCCGAGGTCATCGGCCAGGAGCACGTCACCGAGCCGTTGCGGACCGCCGTCGCGGCCGGCCGGATCAACCACGCCTACCTGTTCAGCGGCCCGCGCGGGTGCGGCAAGACGTCGTCGGCGCGGATTCTGGCCCGCTCGCTGAACTGCGCGCAGGGCCCGACGCCCGACCCGTGCGGGGTGTGCGACTCGTGTCGCGAGCTCGCGCCCAACGGCTCCGGCTCGATCGACGTCATCGAGATCGACGCGGCCTCGCACGGTGGTGTGGACGATGCCCGTGACCTTCGTGAGCGAGCGTTCTTCGCGCCCGTCCGTGACCGGTACAAGGTCTACATCATCGACGAGGCGCACATGGTCACCACGCAGGGCTTCAACGCCCTGCTCAAGCTGGTGGAGGAGCCGCCGGACTTCCTCGTCTTCGTGTTCGCGACGACCGAGCCGGACAAGGTGCTCACGACGATCCGCTCGCGCACGCACCACTACCCGTTCCGGCTGATCCCCCCGGCCGCGATGCGTGCGCACCTCGAGGCGATCTGCGTGGCCGAGTCGATCGCCGTCGAGCCCGCGGTGCTGCCGCTGGTGGTGCGCGCCGGTGGTGGGTCGGCCCGTGACTCGCTGTCCATCCTGGACCAGCTGCTCGCCGGCGCCGGTCCGGACGGGGTGACGTACGCGCGCGCGGTCGCGCTGCTGGGGGTGACCGACGACGCGTTGCTCGACGACATGGTCGACGCGCTCGCTGCCGGTGACGCTGCCGCGGTGTACGGGACGGTCGACCGGATCGTCGAGGCCGGCCATGATCCGCGGCGGTTCGCCTTCGACCTGCTCGACCGGTTCCGGGACCTGATCGTCCTCGACGCGGTGCCGGATGCAGCCTCGCGCGGGCTGATCGACGCGCCGCAGGACCAGCTCGCGCATATGACCGACCAGGCATTGCGGCTCGGCGGGGCGACGCTCACCCGGTACGCCGAGATCGTCCACACCGCGTTGCTGGAGATGCGCGGGACGACCTCGCCGCGGCTGGTGCTGGAGTTACTGTGTGCGCGGATGCAGCTGCCAGACGCGGCCGTCGACTCCGCTGCGCTGCTGCAGCGGCTGGAACGGTTGGAGCGGCGCAACTCGCTCGTGGCCGAGGGAGTGGCTCAGGCCGCCCAACCGGTGGTCCAGGTGCTCACGGCGCCGGATGTCCGTTCACCGTCGGATGTCCCTGCGGCTGCGGCTGCTGCGGCTGCGGCGCCTGCGGCTGCGGCGCCTGCGGCTGCGGCTGTGGCTGCGCAGCGGCCGACCGCCGCACCGGTTTCACCTGAGCCTGTCGCGGCTCATGCGGCGGAGGGATCGCGGGAAGTGCCCGCTGACAACGCCGGGCAGCTCGATGCCGCCGCGTTGCGCAGGCTCTGGCCCGAGGTCCTCGACGTCGTGAAGTCGGCCAGCAAGACCACCTGGGCGATGCTGGACAGCGCGCAGGTCACCGCGGTCGCGGGCGAGGTCGTCACGCTCGGCGTCGCGCCCAGCCTGGCCAAGCGGATCGCCGAGGAACGCAACGTCTCGCTCATCGCCGCTGCGTTCACCAAGGTGGTCGGGGGCAATTGGACCGTCAACGTCGAGGCGGCCGGCGGTCAGGTGCGCGCGACTCAGGAGCCCGAGCGCGGTCGGCTCGCCGTGCCGGTCCCGGAGGTCGATCCCCGCGATGACTCCGACTTCGACCCAGGGGGGGAGCCGGCGAAGGCGGTCGATCCGGAGGTCGAGGCGATCAAGCTGCTGCATGAGCAACTGGGCGCGCGTCCGGTGGATCAAGGCTGAGTTCGCGGGCTTCGTGCCGCGCTCTCGGCGGGGGTTGTGTTTCGTCAACTGCGACGCCGACGAGGAGTTGGTCTGCGGCTTGATTGCGCTGCTGGCTCTCTGGCTCGCTCGTGGTGCGTTTCGTCAACTGCGGCGCCGACGAGGAGTTGGGTCTTGGTCGCGGTTGGGT
>JBOGDQ010000008.1:0-31382 GCA_050742975.1 Jatrophihabitantaceae bacterium | reverse complement strand
GGGTGAGGGTCCCGGACGGCACGCCACCTCTGGTCAGCGTGTCCAGGCCGGCCCGCGCCGGTCCCGAGGTTGCCAGCGTCGAGGTCTGCGGCTCGCCGACGTGGATCGAGAACAGCGGGACGATCGGCCAGCCCGAGCCCGGACAGGACGAGCCCGAGCTGGGGAAGGTCGCCGACGAGGGCGGCCCGCCGCTGCCCGTCCGCGTCGCGGACCGCCTCGCCGAGCGCTGCCACGATCGGCGCATAGGCCACGTCCCGCCCGAGGACATGCGCGCGACCGGCGCAGGTCGCGAATCCGGACGCCGCGGCCAGTCGCAGCGCTTCGCGGGCCAGCCGGGTCTTCCCGACACCCGGCAGCCCGGTGAGCAACACGGCGGCGGGCACGCCCCCCGCGACCTCGGCAACGGCCGAGTGCAGCGCGCCGAGTTCGCGCCCGCGCCCGATCAGCGGCGTCGTCATAAGGCCACCGTGCTGCCGATCATGACCGAGAACCTACCCACAGACCGTCGGTTTCGGGCCGGCGGCGACCGGGCGCTAATCTTGGGAAGCCTCACGGGCCGATGCCGTCCCGGTCCGGATCACCTGCAACGGTCGTCCGGTTGTCCGTGCCATCGAGCCCTCGAGGAGCGTGCGTGAACGTCCCGTTCTCCGCCGTGCCCGATGCCCAGGGCCTGTACGACCCTCGCTTCGAGTCCGACTCGTGCGGTGTCGCGTTCGTTGCCGACCTGCACGGACGGCCCAGCCACCGGATCGTCGAGCAGGCGCTGGTCGCGCTGCACAACCTCGATCACCGCGGGGCGGCCGGCGCCGAACCGTCCTCGGGCGACGGTGCGGGCATCAACGTCCAGGTTCCCGACGCCTTCTTCCGCGCCGTCGTCGACTTCGAACTGCCCGCGGCCGGCTCGTACGCCACCGGCATCGCCTTCCTGCCGACCGACCCCGAGGTCGCCCGGCAGGCCGTCGAGATAGTCGAGCACACCGCCGTCGACGAGGGGTTGACCGTGCTCGGCTGGCGCGAGCTGCCGACCCGCCCGGACGGGCTCGGGCCCACGGCGCGCAGCGTGATGCCGGCGCTCCGGCAGCTGTTCCTGGCCGGCGCGTCCGGACTCGACCTGGAGCGTCGCGCGTTCGCCACCCGCAAGGTCGCCGAGCACCGCGCCCGCGACGCCGAGGTCGAGCTGTACTTCCCGTCGCTGTCTGCGCGCACGATCGTCTACAAGGGGATGTTCACCACCGATCAACTCGGGGCGTTCTTTCCCGACCTGCTCGACGAGCAGTTCGCCAGCGCGATCGGCCTGGTGCACAGCCGGTTCTCCACCAACACCTTCCCGTCCTGGCCCCTCGCCCATCCGTACCGGTACATCGCGCACAACGGCGAGATCAACACGATCCGCGGCAACCGGAACTGGATGAAGACGAGAGAGTCGCTGCTGCGATCAGGGCTGATCACGGGCGATCTGAGACGGCTGTTCCCGATCTGCACGCCGGACTTCAGCGACTCGGCCAGCTTCGACGAGGTGCTCGAACTGCTGCACCTCGCCGGCCGCAGCCTGCCCCACGCGGTGCTGATGATGATCCCGGAGGCGTGGGAGAACAACCCGTCGATGGACCCGGCGCGGCGGGCGTTCTACGAGTTCCACTCCGCGCTGATGGAGCCGTGGGACGGCCCCGCGTGCGTGACCTTCACCGACGGCACGGTCATCGGCGCCGTCCTGGACCGCAACGGCCTGCGCCCGGGCCGCTGGTGGCGCACGGCCGACGATCTCGTGGTGCTGGGCAGCGAATCCGGCGTGCTCGACCTCGATCCCGCGACGATCGTGGCCAAAGGTCGGCTGCAGCCGGGAAAGATGTTCCTCGTCGACACCGAGCGCGGTGAGATCCGTTCGGACGCGGAGGTCAAGAACGAGCTCGCGGCGCAGAACCCGTACGGCGAGTGGTTGCACGCCGGCCTGATCCACCTGGACGAGCTGCCCGCCCGCGAACACGTCGTGTTCAGCCATGAGGCGGTGACGCGTCGGCAGCAGATCTTCGGTTATACCGAGGAGGAGCTGCGCGTGCTGATCACGCCGATGGCACGTGCCGGGCTCGAGCCGATCGGGTCGATGGGCACGGACACGCCGCTGGCTGCACTGTCGCAGCGTCCGCGCCTGCTGTTCGACTACTTCAGCCAGCTGTTCGCGCAGGTTACGAACCCGCCGCTGGACGCGATCCGCGAGCAGATGGTTACCTCGGTCGCCGGCGGCGTGGGTCCGGAGCAGAACCTGCTCACCCCGAGTGCCGCGTCGTGCCGGCAGATCGTCCTGCCGCGCCCCGTCCTGACGAACGACGAGCTGGCCAAGATCTGGCACGTCAATGCCGACGGCGATCTGCCGGGTTTCCAGTGTCAGCTGATCGACGGCCGCTTCCGCGTGCACGGCGGCGGTGAGGCGTTGACGGCTGCGATCGAGCGGGTGCGACGCGAGTGCTCGGACGCGGTGGCGGCCGGAGCGCGGATCCTGATCCTGTCCGACCGCGACTGCGACCCCGACCACGCCCCGGTCCCGGCGCTGCTGTTGACGTCCGCCGTGCACCAGCACCTGGTCCGCACCGGACAGCGAACCCAGGTCGGGCTGGTGATCGAGACCGGCGAGGCGCGCGAGGTGCACCACGTTGCGCTGCTGATCGGTTACGGCGCGGCGGCCGTCAACCCGTACCTCGCATTCGAGTCCATCGAGGACCTGGTCAGGTCCGGGGCGATCACCGGTGTTCAGGGTGCCGACGATGCAGGCGCCTCGGCGAGCAGGGCCGTGCACAACTACGTCAAGGCGCTGAGCAAGGGCGTGCTGAAGGTGATGTCCAAGATGGGCATCTCGACGATCGCGTCCTATACCGGCGCGCAGGTGTTCGAGGCGTTCGGCCTGGCGCAGCCGGTGCTGGACGAGTACTTCGGCCGAACCCCGTCCCGGCTCGGCGGGGCCGGGCTGTCCGTGCTGGCCGAGGAAGCGGCCGCGCGCCACGCGACCGCGTACCCGCTGGTTCCCACCGCGAAGGCGCACCGTGGACTCGAGACCGGCGGGGAGTACCAGTGGCGCCGTGAGGGCGAGCTGCACCTGTTCAATCCGGAGACGGTGTTCCTGCTGCAACACGCAACGCGTCAGCGCCGGTACGAGGTGTTCCGCGAGTACACCGAGAAGGTCGAGGCGCTGAACCGGGCCGGCGGCACGCTGCGGGGGTTGTTCGACTTCGCGTCCGAGCGTCCGCCCGTCGGCATCGACGAGGTCGAGCCGGTGAGCGAGATCGTGAAGCGCTTCGCCACCGGCGCGATGAGCTACGGCTCGATCTCGGCCGAGGCTCACGAGACGTTGGCGATCGCGATGAATCGCCTCGGCGGCAAGTCGAACTCCGGCGAGGGCGGTGAGGACGCCTCGCGCTTCACGCCCGATGCCAACGGTGACCTGCGCCGCTCGGCCGTCAAGCAGGTCGCGTCGGGGCGCTTCGGCGTGACGTCGCACTACCTGGTGAACGCCGACGACATCCAGATCAAGGTGGCGCAGGGAGCCAAGCCGGGCGAGGGCGGGCAACTGCCCGGCTACAAGGTGTACCCGTGGATCGCGCGGACCCGGAACTCGACGCCGGGCGTCGGCCTGAACAGCCCGCCGCCGCATCACGACAACTACTCGATCGAGGACCTGGCCCAGCTGATCCACGACCTGAAGAACGCAAACGCCCAGGCCCGGGTGCACGTCAAGCTGGTGGCCGAGTCCGGCGTCGGCACGGTCGCCGCCGGCGTGTCCAAGGCACACGCGGACGTCGTTCTGATCTCCGGCCACGACGGCGGAACGGGTGCCGCCCCGATGACCTCGCTCAAGCACGCCGGCCTGCCCTGGGAGCTGGGCCTGGCCGAGACGCAGCAGACGTTGCTGCTCAACGGGCTGCGGGACCGGATCACCGTCCAGGTCGACGGTGCGATGAAGACCGGTCGTGACGTGGTGGTCGCTGCACTGCTCGGAGCGGAGGAGTACGGCTTCGCGACGGCACCGCTGATCGTGTCCGGCTGCGTGATGATGCGGGTGTGCCACCTGGACACCTGCCCGGTCGGCGTCGCCACCCAGAACCCCGTGCTGCGCGAGCGGTTCACCGGCACGCCCGAGTTCGTCGTGACGTTCTTCGAGTACATCGCCGAGCAGGTGCGCGAGATCCTGGCCTCGCTGGGCTTCCGCTCGCTGGACGAGGCGATCGGGCACGTCGAGGTGCTCGAGACGCGCAGGGCGATCGAGCTGTGGAAGGCCGACGGGCTCGACCTGGCGCCGCTGCTGGCCGTGCCCGCCTCGCCTTACGGCAACGCGCTGACCCGCACCCGCGAGCAGAACCACGGCCTGGACGCGGCGCTGGACAACACGCTCGTGCAGCTGTGCGAGGGCGCGCTGCTCGACGCCTCACCGGTCCGGCTGGAACTGCCGGTGCGCAACGTGAACCGGACCGTCGGCACGATGCTCGGCTCGCTGGTCACGCGGCGGTACGGAGCGGACGGCCTGCCCGCGGGCACGATCGACGTGACGTTCCGCGGCTCGGCCGGCCAGTCGTTCGGAGCGTTCGTTCCCGCTGGCATCACGCTGCGGCTGCTCGGCGATGCCAACGACTACGTCGGCAAGGGCCTGTCGGGTGGCGTGATCTCGGCCCGCCCGGACGAGCGCGCGCGGTTCGACGCCGAGCGGAACGTCATCGCCGGCAACGTCATCGCGTACGGCGCGACGACCGGCGAGATCTACCTGCGAGGTGTCGTGGGGGAGCGGTTCGGGGTGCGCAACTCCGGCGCGACGATCGTGGCCGAGGGCGTCGGCGACCACGCGCTGGAGTACATGACCGGCGGCACCGCGGTGATCCTCGGCCTGAGCGGGCGCAACGTCGCGGCCGGCATGTCGGGCGGGTACGGGTTCGTGCTCGACCTGGACCGGACGCTGGTCAACGGCGAACTCGTCGACGTCGAGCCGGTCGCGGGAGAGCCGGCCGAGCGGCTGCGAGCGATCGTCGCGGCGCACGCGCAGTACACCGACTCGCCTGTTGCGGCGGCGCTGCTCGCGGGCTGGCCGGCGGCGCTCGCGCGGTTCAGCGCGATCGTCCCGCGCGACTTCAGGCGGGTGCTCGAAGCGACCCGCGCCGCTCGTGCGACCGGGACCGACGTCGACGACGCGGTGATGGCCGCGGCGCGGATCTGAGCACTGGTCGCGGCCATCCACCCGAGTGGTCACCTTCGCTTCGAGTGGTCACCTACAGGTGGCCACTCGCGCAGCCAAGTGACCACTCGGGTGGGCAATGGCCCTAGGCTGGAAGCGTGACACGCCGCGCGAAGATCGTCTGCACGTTGGGCCCGGCCACCGACACTCCGGAGCGGGGCCGGGCACTCGTCGAGGCGGGCATGGACGTCGCGCGCCTCAACTTCAGCCACGGCGTCCACGCCGACCACGGCCGGCGCTATCACGAGATCCGGCAGGCCGCCGAGGCGGCCGGGCGCAACGTCGCGGTGCTGGGCGACCTGCAGGGGCCCAAGATCCGGCTCGGCACCTTCGCGGACGGCCCGGTCGAGTGGGCGACCGGTGAGCGCATCCGGATCACCGTCGAGGACGTCGAGGGCAGCCACGACCGGGTGTCCACGACGTACAAGCAGCTCGCCGACGACGTGCGTCCCGGCGACAAACTGCTCGTCGACGACGGCAACCTCGCGTTGATCGCGGTGGAGGTCGAGAACGGCACCGACGTGGTATGCGACGTGACCGAGGGCGGGACGGTTAGCAACAACAAGGGCCTGTCCCTTCCGGGCGTCGACGTCAGCGTGCCGGCGATGTCCGAAAAGGACGCCGAGGACCTCGAGTTCGCGCTGCGGCTGGGCGTCGACTACATCGCGCTGTCGTTCGTGCGGCACGCCGAGGACGTCAAGCTGGTGCACGAGGTGATGGACCGTGTCGGTATCCGCCGCCCGGTCATCGCGAAGATCGAGAAGCCGGAGGCCGTCGATCGGCTCGAGGACATCGTGCTCGCGTTCGACGGCGTGATGGTCGCGCGCGGCGACCTCGGCGTGGAGATGCCGCTCGAGCAGGTGCCGGTCGTGCAGAAGCGGGCCATCCAGATCTGCCGCGACAACGCCAAGCCGGTGATCGTCGCGACGCAGATGCTCGAGTCGATGATCAGCCACTCGCGCCCCACCCGCGCCGAGGCGTCCGATGTCGCCAACGCGGTGATCGACGGCGCCGACGCGGTGATGCTTTCCGGCGAGACGAGCGTGGGCAAGTACCCGGTGCAGGCCGTCGCGACGATGAGCCGGATCATCTCCTCGGTCGAGGCGTCCGGCATGCGGGTCGGGGCGCTCAAGCACAACCCGCGCACGCCGAGCGGCGCGATCGTCAAGGCCGCGCGCGACATCGGCGACGCGCTGGGTGCGGTCGCGCTGGTCGCGTTCACGCAGACCGGCGACACCGCCCGCCGGCTGTCCCGGTTGCAGCCCAAGCAGCAGTTGCTGGTGTTCACGCCGGTCGAGCAGGTGCAGCGGCAGATGGCGCTGCTGTGGGGGGCCGAGGCGCACCTCGTGTGGACGGTGAAGACGACCGATGACATGGTGCGCCAGGTCGACTCGGCGCTGCTGAACCGCGGCGTGTGCCGTCCGCACGACCTGGTCATCGTCGTCGCGGGCACGCCGCCGACGACGCCCGGTGCGACGAACACGATCCGTGTCCATCACATCGGCGATGTCCTGCGCCATGACAGCTGAGCCGACCCCTGCGCTCGCCGAGGACGGGGACGGACAGCCGGCTGTCGACGGGCTGGTGCGGCTGCTGGACCTCGAGCGCATCGAGGAGAACATCTTTCGCGGGAACAGTTCGAGGACCCGCTTGCAGCGGGCGTTCGGTGGACAGGTCGCGGGGCAGGCGCTCGTCGCGGCCGGCCGGACCGTCGATGCCGACCGGCAGGTGCACTCGCTGCACTCGTACTTCATCCGGCCCGGTGACGCCGAGGCGCAGATCGTCTACGAGGTGGACCGGGTGCGCGACGGCCGCTCGTTCTCCACGCGCCGGGTGACCGCGATCCAGCACGGCCGTCCGATCTTCGCACTGTCGGCCTCGTTCCAGCTGGAGCAGCCCGGCATCGAGCACCAGCCGTCGATGCCGGTAACTCCGCCGCCGGAGAGCCTGCCCACGATCGACGAGCGGTACGAGCGCGCCGACCCCGAGCTCGCCGCGTACTTCCAAGGCACGCCGCGCCCGATCGACCTGCGCTACGTGGACGATCCGCCGTGGCAGCTACCCAGCCCCGGGCCGCGAGACGGCCTGAACCGGGTGTGGATGCGGGCCAAGGGCCGGCTGCCCGACAACCCGCTGCTGCACGTGTGCGTGCTGACCTTCGCCTCGGACATGACGCTGCTCGACTCGGTGCTGGCCCGGCACGGACTGGTGCCCGGTCAGCAGGTGACGTCGATGGCGTCGCTGGATCATGCGATGTGGTTCCAGCGGGCGTTCCGCGCGGACGAGTGGCTGCTCTACGTCTCCAAGTCCCCGGCCGCCTCCGGTGGGCGGGGCCTGGCCACCGGCCGCTTCTTCGACCAGGACGGCCGGCACCTGGTCAGCGTGGTCCAGGAAGGCATGATCCGTGTGGGCGAGCGCGCCTGAACCGTCCTTGTGCGCAGCGGCGCCGCGCTGGATCTTCCTGCGCTTGGTAGCCCTGGTGACTGCACGCGCAGGAAGATCCGCGAGCTCGTGAATTCAAGATCAGGCCGAGAGCAGGGCCCAGGCGGCCTCGACGTGACGGCGCTCGGTCAGCGTCGCGCCGATCGACATGCGCAGCGCGAGCTGCCCGTTGACGACGGTGTGCGTCAGGTACATCTGGCCCGACGCGTTCACCCGGTCCATCAGCGCGCGCGTGGCGTCGTCGCCGGCGCGCAGCCGGAACGTCACCAGCGCGAGCGGGTGTGGCGCGACGAGCTCGAACCGCTCGTCGGCACGCACCCAGGACGCGAACTCCTGGGCGAGTGCCACGTGCCCGCGCACATGCGCGCGCAGGCCCTCCGTGCCGTACCAGCGGATCACCGCCCACAGCTTGAGCGCGCGGAAGCGACGGCCGAGCGGAACCTGCCAGTCGCGGTAGTCGATCACCGCGCCGGAGTCGGAGGCGGTGTTGCGCAGGTACTCGGGCAGGATCGACAGGGCACGGACGAGCGCGGACCGGTCGGCGACCCAGAACGTGTCGCAGTCGAAGTTGGTCAGCAGCCACTTGTGCGGGTTGGTGCAGTACGAGTCGGCGAGCTCCAGCCCGCGGTTCAGCCAGCGCAGCTCGGGCACGACGGCCGCGACACCGGCCCACGCTCCGTCGACGTGCAGCCACGCGCCGGCCTCGTGCGCGATCGTGGCGAGATCCGCGACCGGGTCGATCGCACCGGTGCCCGTGGCGCCGACGGACGCGACGACGAGGGTGGGCACGACACCGTCCGCGACGTCTCTCGCGACAAGTTCACGCAGGTGCTCGCAGCGGGCAGCGTGCGTAGCCGGGTCGACGTCCAGCTTGCGCAGAGCGTCCGAGCCGAGCCCGGCGATGCGACACGCCTTCTCCACCGACGAGTGCGTCTGGTTCGACGTGTAGACGGCATACCGCTCCGCGCCGACACCTGCGTGCTCGGTCCGCCCCTCGCTGACGCGGTTCAGGGCGGCGAGCAACGCGACCAGTACCGCGTCGGAGGCAGAGTGCTGGATGACGCCTCCGCCCAACCCGGTGGAGCGGAACCGGTCCGGCAGGCCGAGCAGGGACGCGAACCAGTCCAGGACGTGGCTCTCGAGCTCGGTCGCGGCGGGGGACGTCGCCCACAACATGCCCTGCACACCGAGCCCCGACGCAAGCAGGTCACCGAGGATCGCCGGGCCGCTGGCGTTCGCCGGGAAGTAGGCGAAGAAGGAAGGGTGCTGCCAGTGCGTGATGCCGGGCAGCACGATGTCATCGAGGTCGCGCAGCAGGTCCTCGAACGGCTCGCCGTGCTCGGGGGGCTCGGCCGGCAGCGCGGCACGAGTATCGCCCGGGGCGAGCTGCGACAGGACCGGGTAGGACTCGACGTGCTCGTAGTAGTCGGCGATCCAGTCGATCACCTGGCGTCCGTACTCCCGGAACTGGTCCGGTGTCATGTGCCCCGTCACTGAAGATGGCGGCTGACGTAGTCGCCCACGTGCGGCCGCTGCGCGATCATCAGCCGGTTCCAGCTGTTGATCACCACGACGGCCATGAGGATCTTGCCGATCGTCTCCTCGTCGAAGTGCTCGCGCAGTTCGTCGAACGCGGCACCGGGAATCTCGTGCCGCTCCAGCGTCGTGACCGCCTCGGTGAAGGCGAGCACGGCTCGCTCGGGATCGGTGTAGAACGTCGTCTCGCGCCAGGCGTCCAGGGCGTAGATCCGCTGCTCGGTCTCGCCCAGCGCGCGGGCGTCCTTGCTGTGCATGTCCAGGCAGTACGCACAGCCGTTGAGCTGGGAGGCGCGCAGCTTGATCAGCTCGGCGAGCAGCGGCTCGAGGCCGCTGGAGGCGCTGCGTGCGTTGAAGGTCATCATCGCGCGCAGCCCGTCCGGGTACGACCCTTGCAGTGAGTAGCGGGGCGTCTCGGTCATGCCCAGAATCTATCGCCGCGTCACCGCTTCGGTCCGACGTGGTCATCCATCAGCGCAACCGATGCGCGGCGCGCGACGGAGGTGCTGTTGGGTCGGTTGAACCGCCACGCCACGCCTACCCGATCCAGGGCATCGCCCATGATCGCCAGGAGGTCCGACGACTCGCTGCTGAAGAAGTACCGCGGGTACGCATAGCGGCGTCCGGAAGCCGCTGGGCAGACCCCATTACACAACTATGCGGTCGGCTGCATAGGCTTTCGCAGTCAGCAGGGTGTCGACGTTCGCGGCCTCGCTCGTCGCGCTTCATCGTTGGAGTATTCGTAGGCCGTTCGGCATCCGGCACGCCGGTCGGCCGCCCAGGCTCCCTGCTCAGGATCGTCGTGTTGGCATAAACTGCCAACGGAGGTGGTTGTCATCGCGACCCGCAATGTTGTCTTGACCCAGCACCAGCACGAGCTCGTTGAGTCACTGGTGGCATCTGGGCGGTATCAGAACGCCAGTGAGGTGCTGCGTGCGGGGCTTCGTCTCCTGGAAGATCAAGAGGCAGAGGATGCCGCCAAGCTTGCAGCCCTTCGTGACGCTGCGGACCGGGGCTGGACGGACCTCGCGGCGGGGCGTTACGTCGACATCGCCGATGACAACCTCGACGACTTCATCGCCCAGCTCGGCGCCTACGCGGCTGCACGGACCCCCTCGGCAGGCTGATGGAGGGATATCGCCTCACCCATGCCGCTCGGGCCGACATCGTCTCGATCCTCGCATGGTCCCAAGAACAGTTCGGCGAGGAAGCGCGCAAGCGACACGAGGCATTGATCGTCACGGCGATCCGCGACGCGGCCTCGCGCGGCGACGCCGTCGGAGACGCACTCCGGCCAGAACTGGGGCAGGGTGTCTTCTCGTGACACCTCTCGCGCAGCCGTGCCCGTGCTCCTGGAGGCAAGGTTCACCGTCCGCGGCACTTCCTCGTCTGTCGACGCGGCGGCGACACGTTGGTCATCGGCCGAGTTTCTTCACGATGCCATGGATCTGCGACGACACGTCGACCCGTGGCGGAGTTGGGAGTAAAACGACTATCCCAGTCGAGGATTCGATGACCGGCCGTTCCGCGACTGCCCGGCGCGCGCCGTGCTTCGAGGCGCGACGCTACCCACCGCTTCGGCACTTGCCGACGGACTCGGCGGTCGCACCACCAGCGGCATCGTGCCGATACCGCTGGACTGCCGATACCGCTGGACTGCAGTGATGGCTTCAACGAGGCCTACTACGGGCGCCCCGAAGGACTACTGGACCCGGACGCGAGGCTGTCGTGCTCAGCCTGGAGCTTCGTACGGCCCGATGTGCACGACCGATTCGCCACCGACTTGACGCGCGACCTCGCCATCGGCGAGTGGGACCATCGTCACGGCGCTCTGCGCCGCAAGCCGAGCTTCGACGGATCGCTCGTCCTCGTCATGTCGACGCCCTGAACTCGTTCCGCAGCCCGATCCGCTTGCGGGCATCTGATGATCGGTGCGGCGCATACCGCGAGTTGATCGAACGGGCCTGGCACGAGCGGTGCGCGTCGCGCTGTTCGCCCGCAACCACCGGGAAGGTCATCGGCATTCGGTATAGACGCTGGCCGGGATGTCGAGTAGGTCGAGTACGAGGGTCTGTAGCGGGCTGAGTTGGGGTTGGAAGCTCTTCAGGTGCTCGCCGTCGGCGTCGGTGAGGTGGTGGCCGGCGAGGTCGGTGAAGATCTCCAGGGCGCGGGCGCTGGTCGGTGCGATGCAGCCGCGGTCTTCGGGGTAGGGCGAGAGTTGCCGCAGTCCGCGCTCGGCCATGGCGGCGCGGATGTGCCGTTCGATCAGCGCTTGGATGAGCATGGCGATGAAGTGGCAGCACAGCAGTCCTTCGATGCGGGCCGGGCCGAGACGACCGCGCCGCCACCCGCTGCCGACACACCGGGCAGGACGGTAGATGTGAAACGTGCCCCCGGTGGGATTCGAACCCACATGCCTCTCGGCAATGGTTTTTGAGACCACCATGTATGCCAGTTCCATCACAGGGGCGTGCAACCAGAGCATCTTACGGGGCAGCAGGCCGCGGGCCGCGCGAGCGCTGGGTAGGCTCTGTTCATGCGGACTCCGCTCCGCTGAGCACCGATCCGAGAGGGACGCACCGTGGCTGCCGTCGATGTCAGTCCGATGCCCGAACCGGCTAACCCGTCCGGCAAGCGGGTGCTGATCGCCGAGGACGAGGCGCTGATCCGGCTCGACCTGCGTGAGATGCTCCGCGAGGAGGGCTTCGACGTGGTCGGCGAGGCGGCCGACGGCGAGCAGGCGGTGGCGCTGGCCGACCAACTCGAACCGGATCTGGTCATCTGCGACATCAAGATGCCCAAGATGGACGGCATCACCGCGGCCGCGCAGATCGTCGGCAAGCGGGTGGCGCCGGTCGTCATGCTCACAGCCTTCAGTCAGCGTGATCTCATCGAGCGGGCCCGCGACGCCGGTGCGATGGCCTACCTGATCAAGCCGTTCGAGAAGCGGGACCTGCTACCCGCGATCGAGATGGCCATGTCGCGCTTCGCCGAGATCAAGGCACTGGAGGCCGAGGTGACCGGGCTGCGCGATCGCCTCGAAGCTCGCAAACTGATCGAGCGGGCCAAGGGCGCCCTGATGACCGAGCACTCGATGACCGAGCCGGACGCGTTCCGATGGATCCAGCGCGCCGCCATGGACAACCGGACCTCGATGCGCGCGGTGGCCGAGCTGGTCCTGGACGGGAGAGACAGCGGAGACAGCGGCGCGGCCGAGAGCTGACCAAGATTCAGTACATACCCGTCGGTAACGGCGTTCGTCCACCCGTCGCGCGGGTTGAGATTTGATTACGACGCCGCCACAGGCACTGCGGGTCTTACCACTGCGGCGCACTTTGCACTAACGTCCGGCCAACCGGGCGCGTGGACCTCACTCGTCCGCAAGGTTCCAGGAGGCGTATCAAGTGCGAAATCGTTCGCTGACCACGATCGCGGTGGTCCTCACTGCCGGTGCGTTGGCTATCACCGGCTGCAGCAGTAGCAAGACCAAGAGTGGCGGCGGCCTCCAAGGCGGGACCAGCCCGACCGCCGGATCGACCAATTCCGGGGGAGCGGCCTCGGGCAAGACCTACACCATCGGGTTCGAGATGCCGCTGTCCGGCCCGAACGCCCAGCTCGGCATCAACGAGGAGTACGGCGCCGAGATCGCCGTCCAGCAGGCCAACGCCGACAGCTCGCTCGGCTTCAAGGTCAAGTACGTGACCTCGGACGACGAGGGTGACCCGACCAAGTCGCCCGCCGCGGCCAACCAGCTCACCCAGAACCCCGCCGTCCTCGGCGTGATCGGCCCGAGCTTCTCCGGCAACACCACGGCGTCCGGCCCGATCTACGCCGCTGCCGGGATGCCGTTCATCACCCCGTCCGCGACGAACGCGACGCTCGGTACCCACGGCTGGGCGACCTACCACCGGATCGTCCCGAACGACAACGTCGAGGGCTCGCAAGGCGCCGACTGGATGGCGCGGCACGGGGTCAAGAAGCTGTTCGTGCTGCAGGACCTGAGCACCTACGGCAAGGGCGTCGGTGACACGGTCACCAAGGAAGCCAAGGCCAAGGGCATCAGCGTCACTGAGCAGGGCCTGGACGGCACCGCGACGTCGAACTACAACCCGATCGCCCAGACGATCGCCAACTCCGGTGCGGACGCGCTGTTCTACGGCGGCTACGACGCCCAGGCGGCGCTGCTCGCCAAGGCGCTGAAGGGCACCAGCTTCAAGGGCATCGCGGTCGGCGGCAACGGCATCAAGTCGTCCGTGTTCACCAAGAACTCCGGCACGGCCGGCAACAACTGGTACATGACGTGCGGATGCCAGGACGCGACCGTCGCGCCGGGGTCCAAGGCCTTCTCGACGGCCTACCAGGCCAAGTTCCACCAGGCGCCGTCCACATACTCCCCGGAGTCCTTCGACGCCACGAACGCGCTCATCCAGGCGATCAAGACCGCCGCGGCCAGCGGCGCGCCGACCCGGCAGAGCGTGAACGATGCCGTGAACAAGATCGATTACAAGGGCATCACGACCGAGATCAAGTTCCAGTCGAACGGTGAGATCGTCACTTCTGCGCAGACGGTGAACCTGTACCAGCAGAAGAATGGCGCGATCGTCGAACTCGGCAACATCAAGGATCAGAACTAGGAAGGGACCGGTGCCCGCCGACGTGAGTAGGCGGGCACCGGTTTACGGAGCTGGGCGAGCCGGGCACACACCGGCTCGCCAGTTCCATGTGACCGGTGCGTGACCGCGATGAGATTGGGACACCGCTCAATGAGGAGCTTGCAGAGTGTCTGAGCAGAACTGGTTCGAGCAGGTACCCCAGAACATCGTCCTCGGGTTGGAGCAGGGGTCGCTGTACGCGCTCGTTGCGCTGGGTTACACGCTGGTCTACGGCGTGCTGCAACTGATCAACTTCGCGCACAGCGAGGTGTTCATGACCGGCGGCTTCGGCAGTTTCCTGGTCGTGAACGGCATCGTGGGCAAGCGACATCTGACCGGAGCGGCGGTCCCGCTCACCATCATGGCCGGCATGCTCAGCGGCGCCATCTGCGGCGCCGCGATCGCGTGGCTGCTGGAGAAGGTGGCGTACAAGGCGCTGCGGGTCCGCGGCGCGCCCAAGCTCGCGTTCCTGATCAGCGCCATCGGCGCATCGTTCTTCTTATCGAATCTGGCCGGAAAACTGTTCGACCATCTGAACAACAATCCGTTCCCGACGTACTTCGACCCCACCCGAAGTCTGTGGCATACGAAGTACCTCAACATCCAGCTGTTCGCGGTCGTCATCATCGGTACCGCGTTCGCGATGATGATCTTCCTCGACCGCATGGTGAACCACACCAAGCTGGGCCGCGGCATTCGCGCGGTGGCCGAGGACGCGCCGACGGCGGCGCTGATGGGCATCGACATCGACAAGACGATCTCGCGGACGTTCGTGATCGGCGGGGCACTGGCCGGCGCGGCCGGGTTCATGTTCGGCACCGCGTTCGGGGTCAGCTACACGATGGGGTTCACCCCGGGTGTCAAGGCGTTCGCCGCGGCCGTGCTCGGCGGTATCGGCAACGTGCGCGGCGCCATGCTGGGCGGCCTGCTGCTCGGCGAGGTGGAGGTGCTGGTCTCGGCGCTGCCGTTCGTCGGCGTGCAGTGGCAGGACGTCGTCAGCTTCGTGGTGCTGGTGCTGGTGTTGATCGTGCGGCCGACCGGCATCCTCGGCGAGCGTTTGGGGCGGTCGGCATGAACGCCGTTCTCGCCCGGCCGTGGGTCAAGCGGCTGATCGGCTGCCTGTTCGGCGGCTTCGCGCTCGCGGTCATGATCGGCGACCAGGAGGGCAGCGAGGCCGACTTCGGGATCGCGTTCAGCCAGGCCACCAAGACCGGTCGGCTGCTGATCTTCCTGGCGATCGGCGTCGTGCTGTTCGTGCTGATCACGTTCTGGCCGCGGGTGGTGCCCTACCTGAACCGTCCGGGTGCCCTGCCGCTGGGCGTGGGGTTCATCGCGGTGCTGGCCGCGATGGTGCTGATGCACTGGTACGACCCGGTCGGCAAGTTCGGGCCGCTGTCGACCGAGGTCGGCAACTCCTCAGGTGTCCCGGTGTTCGCGGGCCTGTTCTTCAGCTGGGTCGCGTGGGCGCTGATGATCGCCTGCCTGGTGCTCGGTGGTGCCGCCGTGATCACCCGACTGCCCGTCGTGGGCTATGCGCAGGTGGTGCTCGGTGTCGCGGCGGCGGTGATCTGCTACGCCGGCCACGCGCAGGTGGTCACCTTCGCGGGAGGCATCGACCACTCGCTGGGGGTGTACGTCGCGACGATCGGCTACCTCGTCTTCGCCCTGTGCGGGCTCGCGGCGGCCCGGTCGGCAACCGAGGTTGCGGACCCGCGCGGTGCCATGGACGCGGTCATGGGCTGGCGCCCGGGCCTGCCGGTGGTCGCGGCCGGGCTGCTGCTGGGATTGACGACGTTCTTCAGCGCCTCGTGGTTCTCGCCGCTGCAGCTCAACCACGGCTTCAGCGACCTCAGCACGGACTTCTCGGGCACCGGCGCCGGAGCGCTGGCCAGCGCGTACCTGAGCTGGCTGGGCATCACACTGCTGCTGGTCGCGGTCGTGGCCGGCGCGGTTGCCGCGTACCTGCGCCTGAGCTGGGCCGGTTGGCTGGTCGCGGTGCTCGGACTCGTCGGAGTGGTGATCAGCTTCATCACCGTCTACAAGATCACCACCGTCGGCAGCGAGGTCGCCTCGCAGTACGGGCGGCGCTGGCAGAACCTCGGCGTCGGGGGCTGGGTCGCGTGCCTGGCGTTCAGCCTGATCGCGATCGGCGGGTTCCTGACCGCGATGGGTGCCCGCGTGGGCGCCGAGCAGGTCGAGCAGGTCGAGGACGGCGGCATCAACAAGTTGCCGGTGCATGCGTTCACGTCCAAGGCGGGCAAGTCCTCCTCGCTGATCCTGGTGCTGCCGATCGCGATCTCGCTGGCGCTGTTCTACCCGCCCACGCTGACCGTCACCTGGCAGAGCACGATCGTCACCCAGATCGGCGTGTACATCCTGCTGGCGGTGGGGTTGAACGTGGTGGTCGGCTGGGCCGGCCTGCTGGATCTGGGTTACATCGCCTTCTACGGCATCGGCTCGTACACCACCGCCTACCTGGTCGGATCGCTGCCGATCAAGCCGCCGTCGTGGCTGCTGATGAGCCCGCTGTGGGCGATCCCGTTCGCGATTCTCGCGTGCCTGATCGCGGGCGTGCTGCTGGGCGCCCCGACCCTGCGACTGCGCGGGGACTACCTGGCGATCGTGACGCTGGGTTTCGGTGAGATCGTGCAGCGGCTGGCCGTCAACAACCCGGGCAACCTGACCGGCGGGCCGCAGGGCCCCAACGTGCCGCACCCGGTCTTCAAGCTCGGACCGATCCACATCACCTGGGGCCTGGACGCGCTGCCGTACTGGTACCTGCTGCTGCTGCTCGTCATCGTCATGGTGGTGCTGTTCTACCGGCTGGAGGGCTCGCGCCTGGGCCGGGCCTGGGCCGCGATCCGCGAGGACGAGGTGGCCGCGCAGGCGACCGGCATCAACACCTCGAAGGCCAAGTTGCTGGCGTTCGCGATCGGCGCCTCGACCTCCGGGCTGGCCGGCGTCTTCTTCGCCAGCCAGGTGGGCTACTTCGACCCGACCGAGTTCTCCCTGCAGAACTCGATCCTCATCGTCGCGTACGTCGTCTTCGGTGGCATGGGCTCACTGCCCGGCGCCATCGCCGGCGCCGCGGTACTGACCTGGCTGCCACAGTTCCTCAAGGACCAGGTGCCGCCGGCCGACCGGCAGATGTGGATCGGCGCGCTCGTGCTGGCGATGATGATCTTCCGTCCGGGCGGCCTGATCCCGGCCAAACGCCGGCAGGCCGAGCTGACGGGCCTGGACGCGCCGCTGTCCGCCGAGACCCACGCCGTTCCCGCGTCGGAGGGGTTGTGACATGACCAGCACGCAGACCCAGGCACCACCCACCGACCTGGTCTTTGACATCGAGCACGTCACGCTGCGCTTCGGCGGTGTGGTCAGCCTCGATGACGTCTCGATGCAGATGCACCGGGGCGAGATCCTCGCGGTCATCGGCCCGAACGGGGCGGGCAAGACGTCGCTGTTCAACTCGCTCACCGGCGTCTACACGCCGCAGAGCGGTTCGATCCGGGTGTCCGGCCGGCCCGGTGACCCGTTCGTCAGTGTCATCGGCAAGAAGACGCACGTCGTGAACCACCTCGGGGTGGCCCGCACGTTCCAGAACATCCGGCTGTTCCCGGCGCTGACCGCGATCGAGAACGTCAAGGTCGGCATCGAGACCCGGCAGAAATCCGGGCCGCTCGCGGCGATGTTCGGCATGCCGTGGCAGCTGCGCGAGGAACGCGAGAGCACCCGGATCGCCCTCGCACTGCTGCGCGAGGTCCGCCTGGAGCACCGGGCGAACGAACTGGCCGGCGCGCTGGCCTACGGGGAGCAGCGGCGCCTGGAGATCGCCCGCGCGCTGGGCACCGACCCCGGGGTGCTGCTGCTCGACGAACCGGCGGCCGGTACGAACCCGGCGGAGAAGCGCGACCTGGCCGAGCTGATCTCGCGGATCAACGTCGACCGGCACATGAGCGTGCTGCTCATCGAGCACGACATGAAGCTGGTGATGACGATCGCGCACCGCATCGTCGTGCTGAACTTCGGGCAGAAGATCGCCGAGGGCACACCGCACGACATCCAGCGGGATCCCGTGGTCGTGGCCGCCTACCTCGGCACGTCCGCCGAGGACGCTCAGCAGGAGGTCGACACCCAGCCGGAGATGCACCTGATCGACACCGACGACGTCCCGCCGCCGGACGAGGAGCCCGCCGATGACTGACACCTTGGCCGCGCAGACCCCACCACCTGCACCCCGCCCGCTACTCGACGTCGATGACATCGAGGTCCGCTACGGCGCGATCGCGGCCTTGAAGGGCATCAGCTTCAACGTGGGTGAGGGCGAGATCGTCGCGCTGCTCGGCGCCAACGGGGCGGGCAAGACGACGACCCAGAAGACCGTGTCCGGGATGCTGCGCCCGGTCGCCGGAGCGATCAACTACGACGGCGCGCGCATCGACGGCATCCCGGCCCACCAGCTCATCCGCCTCGGCATCTGCCACGTGCCCGAGGGCCGGCACGTGTTCCCGCGGATGTCGGTCGCCGAGAACCTGGAGATGGGCGCGTTCCGGTTCAAGACCACCGATAAGGCCGAGCTGGAGCACGTGCTCGAACTGTTCCCGCGGCTGCGGGAGCGGTTCAAGCAGACGGCGGGCACCCTGTCCGGCGGCGAGCAGCAGATGCTGGCGATCGGCCGCGCCCTGATGGGCAAGCCGCGGCTGCTGCTGCTGGACGAGCCGTCGATGGGCCTGGCCCCACTGATCGTCGCGCAGATCTTCGACATCATCCGCGAGATCAACACCACCGGCGTGACCGTCCTGCTGGTCGAGCAGAACGCCGCGCAGGCCCTCTCGCTCGCCAACCGCGGCTACGTCCTGGAGACCGGCGAGATCGTGCTGGAGGGCACCGGCGCCGAACTGCTCGCCGACGACCGGATCCGCGCGGCCTACCTCGGCGAGGAGATCGCGGCATCCTAGCCATGTTCGGGCGCCCAACAAAAGGTCGGTAACAAGTTCCTGCCAGTCACCGAACCCGTCGTGTCCACCGCTCGCGGGCAGTTCTAGGGTGTGTAACGGTCGCGAAAGCGATCAAGATTTGAACCGTCATCTGGGGGCACTGCTGTGTCGCGTGTGAACGTTCGGGTTCGTCCCGCCGACATCTCCGATGTCCCCGCCCTGGTCAGCCTCACCCGGTCCATCGATGTGACGTCCGGACAGTTCAGCGGGCGCGCGATGCTGGACGACGGCATCGAGCACCTGCACCAGCGGTTCACCGAGATCCTCCGCGAGCACGACCGGACCCTGCTGGTGGCCGTAGACGACGCGTCGGGCGATCTCGTCGGCCTGCTGGTCGCCCGTCCGGACGAGATCGGCGCGATCGACCTGACCCCGGTCCTGCACGTCAGTCACCTGATCGTCGCGCCCAAGGCCCGCCGCCGGGGCGTGGGCCGCACGCTGCTCATCGCGCTGGTGCACCTGGCCGAGTCGCAGGGCGTCGAGCGCGTCCTGGCCACCGCCGGCGCGGGCTCGCGCGAGAGCAACCGGTACCTGGCCCGGCTCGGGTTCGCCCCGCTGGTCGTCCACCGGGTCGCCTCCACCGCCGTGCTGCGTCGCTCGCTCGGGATCTCCGACGCCACCGAACGGATGGCTGTCCTGCGTCGCGCCCGCCTCGTCCGCGCGCAGCGGTCCGGCCTGGCCGCGCGGGTGGCCCGCCGCGGCGCCTGATCGGCTGTCCTACCCCGCTCCTAGACTCGCTGGCGTGAGCACCCCGCAGACGCCGACGCTTCTCCTGCTCGACGGGCACTCGCTCGCCTACCGCGCGTTCTATGCGTTGCGCGAGGTGGAGATGTCCACGACCACGGGCCAGCCCACGAACGCGGTGTTCGGCTTCACCTCGATGCTGATCAACCTGCTTCGCGACGAGGACCCCACGCACGTCGCCGTCGCCTTCGACGTGTCCCGCAAGACGTTCCGCAGCGAGTCCTACCCCGAGTACAAGGCCGGCCGGCAGACGACGCCCGATGACTTTCGGGGCCAGGTCACGCTGATCCGCGAGGTGCTCGACGCGCTGCACATCCGCTCGCTGGCCGTCGACAACTACGAGGCCGACGATGTCATCGCCACGCTGAGCACGCAGGCCGAGGCGCAGGGCGTCAAGGTGCTGATCTGCACGGGTGACCGCGACGCGCTGCAGCTGGTGAGCGATCAGGTCACCGTCCTGTACCCGAAGCGCGGCGTCAGCGACCTGACCCGGTTCACCCCCGAGGCGGTGCAGGAGAAGTACGGCCTGTCGCCGGCCCAGTACCCGGACTTCGCGGCGCTGCGCGGCGACCCCAGCGACAACCTGCCGGGGATCCCGAGCGTGGGGGAGAAGACCGCGGCGAAGTGGATCCGCGAGTTCGGCTCGTTCGACGCCCTGGTGGCCGGCGTGGACACGGTCAAGGGCAAGGTCGGCGATGCGCTGCGCGAGCATCTGGGCAGCGTGATCCGCAACCGGCAGCTGACCGAACTGGTCCGCGACGTCACGCTGGAGCTCGGCGTCGACGACCTGGCCCGCCAGCAGTGGGACCGCGACCAGGTGCACAAGCTGTTCGACGACCTGCAGTTCACCGTCCTGCGCGAGCGGCTGTTCGCGACGGTGGCCGCGGCCGAGCCGGAGGCTGAGCAGGGCTTCGACGTCGCGGCCAGCCGGCTGGGCGTGGAGGAGGTCACGCAGTGGCTGGACGAGCACGGGCGGACCGGTGACCGGGTGGGGCTGGCCTTCCGGGGGCAGTGGGGCCGTGGCACCGGTGCGCTGACCGGGGTCGCGCTCGCCTCGGCCGACGGTGCCGCCGCGTTCGTCGACCCGGCCGCGCTCAGCCCGGACGACGACAGTGCACTCGGGTCGTGGCTGGCCGACGCGTCCGTGCCGAAGGCCGTCCACGACGTCAAGGGGCCGTTGCTCGCGCTGCGCCAGCACGGGTGGACGCTTGCCGGCGTCACCGCGGACACGCAACTCGGCGGGTACCTGCTGCGCCCCGACCAGCGCGCGTACGACCTGGCCGACCTGGCCCTGCGCTACCTGCATCGCGAGCTGCGCAGCAATGTGGACGACTCCGGGCAGCTCACGCTGGACGGTGGGGAGCAGGAGTCGGACGAGGCTCTGGCCCAGGTCGAGACCCTGCGCGCCGTAGCCGTCCGCGATCTGGCCGCGTCGTTCGACACCGACCTGGCGCGTGACGGCGCGATCGGGCTGCTGCGTGACCTGGAGCTGCCGCTCAGCTACGTCCTCGCCGACATGGAGGCGATCGGCATCGCGGTGGACACCGATGCGCTGCTGTCGCTGCAGGCCGAGCTGGGTGCCAGGGTGAAGACGGTCGAGCAGGACGCGCACCGGGAGGCCGGGCGCGAGTTCAACCTCGGCTCGCCCAAGCAGTTGCAGGAGGTGCTGTTCGACCAGTTCGCGCTGCCGAAGACGAAAAAGATCAAGACCGGCTACACCACCGATGCGGACTCGCTTGCCGACCTCTACGCCAAGACCGGGCACCCGATCCTGGAGCTGCTGCTGCGGCACCGTGAGTTCGCGCGGCTCAAGTCGGTGGTCGACGGGCTGCTGCCGCTGGTCGACGATCACGGCCGCATCCACACGACGTTCAACCAGACGGTCGCGGCCACCGGGCGGCTGTCGTCCACCGACCCGAACCTGCAGAACATCCCGGTCCGCACGGCAGAGGGCCGCCGGATCCGCGAGGCGTTCACCGTGGGCGACGGCTTCGAGTCGCTGATGACGGCCGATTACAGCCAGATCGAGATGCGGATCATGGCGCACCTGTCCCGGGACGCCGGACTGATCGAGGCGTTCCAGTCCGGCGAGGACCTGCACACGTTCGTCGCGTCGCGCGCGTTCGACCTCCCGCCGGAGGAGATCGACAGCGAGCTCCGGCGCCGGGTGAAGGCGATGTCCTACGGCCTGGCCTACGGGCTGTCCGCCTTCGGGCTGTCCAAGCAGCTCAAGATCACTCCGGACGAGGCGCGCGGCCAGATGGACGCGTACTTCACCCGCTTCGGCGGCGTGCGCGACTACCTGCACTCGGTGGTCGAGGACGCGCGGCAGACCGGCTACACCGCGACGATCATGGGCCGGCGCCGGTACCTGGACAAGCTGAACAGCGAGAACCGGAACCTGCGCGAGATGGCCGAGCGGGCCGCACTCAACGCGCCCATCCAGGGCAGCGCGGCGGACATCATCAAGGTGGCAATGCTCGGCGTGCACCAGGGCCTGCGCGAGGCCGGCCTGCGCTCGCGGCTGCTGCTGCAGGTGCACGACGAGCTGGTACTGGAGATCGCACCCGGCGAGCGCGAGCAGGTCGAGGCGCTCGTCCGCGTGGAGATGGGCGGGGCGTACCAGCTCGACGTGGCGATGGACGTGTCGGTCGGGCTCGGCCGCACCTGGCACGATGCGGCCCACTGATGCCTGGCAGCCGCTGGACGTCGTTCGTCGCCGATCCGGACCGGCGGCGGATCCTGCACGAGGACGGCAACGCGGCACACCGGCTGCGGCTCGAGCACGACCGGTCCACCCTGTTCGTCGAACTCAGCGGCGAGGATGGCAAGGGGCCGTGGACCGTGCTGGCCGTCGATCGTGACTCGCGTCGGTATGCGGTCGCCCAAGCCGGGACGAAGACGGCGGCGACCGTCGAAGCGGCGCACCGCCTACGAGCCGAACCCGACCGGACGTGAATTGTCGTCGGGCGATGCCAGTCTCCCTCGCATGCGGGCGCAGAAGGAGGCACCATGTCCACTATGGCGACACCGACCACGACGGGTCGTCCGTTCACGACGGACGATCTCGAGGCGATGCCCGACGACGGGCGCCGCTACGAACTGGTCGACGGGGAGCTGCTCGTGAGCCCGGGCCCGGCGTGGCGACACCAGGAGGCGGCCGGCTCGCTGTACCTCGCGCTGCGTGCCGCCTGCCCGAATGAGTTGCGCGTCGTGATCGCGCCGTTCGCGGTGCGTCCGGACAGGCACAACGAGCTGCAGCCGGGTGTGCTGGTTGCCAGGTACGCCGACCTGACGGCCGGCGGTGGCCCGGTCAAGGCCCTGTCAGCCGCGCCTGTGCTGGCCGTCGAGGTGATCTCGCCCAGCAGCCGGCTGATCGACCCCAACCTCAAGAAGGCGCTGTACGCGCGGCTCGGAGTGCGCTCGTTCTGGCTGATCGATCCGGACCCGGCCAGTCCCGAACTGGTGGCGTACGAGCTTGCTGCCGGTGAGTACCGCGAGGTGGCCCGCGTATCGGGAGCCGAGCCGTACGAGGCGCGCGAGCCGTTCCCGGTGACCATCGTCCCCGTGGACCTGGTGCGCGGTCTGCTGCCGTCCTGACCGAGGTGCCCGGGCCGATCGGGCGCCCTGCAGGTTGAGCGAACCTCGCGGGCGGTATTCGTCCGCGTCTCCCACGGAGAGAGCCATGTTCCGGCGTTCCATCGCCATCGCGGTGTCGTGCCTCGCAGTCACCGCCTCGGTCTCGGCATGCAGCAGCTCGAAGGCAAAGACCAGCCCGTCGTCCCCGCCGACCTCACACAGTTCGACGACCGGTCCCACGGGTGGCGCCAGCAGTACAAGCACCGCCGCGTCGACGCTGCTCGGGCCGGGCTGCGCGACGCTCGGCCTGTCCGCCGCCGCTCTGGCACCGGCCGCGGCAGCCCCGGTAGGCACGGTCGCGGCCAACGTGCCGTTCCTGTCCAACGTGGTCACGGCGGCGAAGGCAGGCGGCCTGACTGCCACGCTCAACTCGGCGCCTGCCCTGGCCGTGTTCGCGCCGGTGGACGCCGCGTTCAAGAAGGAGCCGGCCGCGCAGGTCCAGGCGCTGCTTACCGATCCCAAGATGAAGGCGGTGCTCGTCGCGACTCTGAAGTACCACGTGCTCGCGGGCAAGGTGGCCAAGGATGCGCTCGTCGGCCGCCACAAGACGTTGCAGGGCAGCGACATCTCGATCGCCGGCAGCGGAGACAGCTACACCGTCAACGGTAAGGCCAAGATCCTCTGTGGTGGCATCCAGACCAAGAATGCGACGGTGTACCTGATCGACACCGTGCTGCACCCGGCCGGCCGGCGCCCCCACCGTAGATCCGATGCCGCCTACCGCGCCCGCGAGTGGTTCTGCCGGCCTCGCACGAACAGGCCGATCGTGAGCAGCAGCGCGGCCAGCGCGCCGCCACCCTCGATCCGCAGCGCCGGAGAGGCGATGACCGCCCGGCCGGTGTCCGCGCCGGTCGGTGCGCCCTGGGCCGGAGCACCGCTGTTGGCTGCAGGCGGACCGGCGGCTCCCGTCGCGGACGAGCCGGTTCCCCGGAGTCGCCCCGCGGCAGCGCTCCGGGCACGCTCGAACGACCGGACTTCGACGTGGCGGACGATGTGGTCGTCGGCTTCGCGGCCGCACCGAAACCGAGCGGGCTCGACGTCGCCGTGCTGCCGCTGGTGGCGCTGGTGCCCTCGCGGGCCTGCACGATACAGGTGACCCTGGTGCAGTCGGTCGAGCCGAACTTCGACCTGACGGTCAGTATCTCGGTCACGTCGGCCGGCGCATCGGTCCAGCCGAAGGCGCGGCTGCCGACGCCGGGCCGGCCAGCAGCAAGCCGGCGGCCACGACCGCGAAACCGGTCGGGAGCGCGGCTGCGACACACGTACGGCGAACGGGGCGAATCGGCGTAGGCAGCTGCATTCCTGGCACGCTGGCGGCGTCTGATCATGATTTCGCGTTGAAGCGTTGGCCGGCCTGTCGTCACTAACGAAGGGCACACACGTAGATCGCGGTGCCGGGCAGGATCGCCCCTCGCAGGGGCGACCACTGTCCCCACTCCTGGGCATGCCCGGCCGGCCACTCGGGCTCGACGACGTCCAGCAGCTGGAAGCCCGCGGCCACGATCTCCCGCACGCGATCGCCGAGCGTGCGGTGATGCTCGACGTACGTTGCCTCACCCGACTTGGCGAACTCGACGTACGGCGTGCGGTCCCAGTAGGGCATGGTCGCGGTGAGCCCGTCCGGCCCGGGGTCGTCGGGGAAGGACCACCGGATCGGGTGCGTCGTTGCGAACACCCAGCGCCCACCGGGACGCAGCACGCGCGCGACCTCGCACATGACCCGGGCCGAGTCCTCGACGAACGCCACCGCACCGAACGCGGTGAATGCGAGGTCGAACTGCGCGGCGGCGAACGGCAGGTACTGCGCGTCCGCCTGCACGAGCGGGACGTCGATCCCGGTTCGCGCATTGGCGCCGCGAGCGTGGCGCAGCATCCCGGTGGAGATGTCGGACGCGACGGGGTGGGCGCCCTGCCCGACGAGCCAGCGCGAGCACATCGCGCTACCGCAGCCGACCTCGAGGATCTGCCGGCCGCGCACGTCGCCGAGCAGGCGTGCGTCCTGTTCGCGCAGCGCCTCCGGCGACCAGACGAAATCCGCCTCGCCGAGGAACTGGCCGTGCTCGGCGTGGTAGGCGTCGGCGTCCGAGTCCCACCAGCGCCGGTTGGCGCGCACGGTGGTGTCCGCGTCCTCGGCTCGGCGGGCAATGCCCACGGCACGCGGAATCTCGCTCACGGCGACGATCCTCCCAGGCGCACGAGCGGTCCTCGACGCGGGCACCCGCCTGATTTCCCCGCAAACGCTGGCCCGGAGTAGGCTTGCGCCTGCGGAACAGGTCTGTGGCCTCGACATGGAGTAGGCCGCTCGTCGATCCTTCACCCGGCTCGTCGATCCGGGCTGGTCCGCGCACGCACTACCAACTGTCAGGAACCCACCCACTCAATGACGTCCACCACCGAAGCCCCGACCACTCCTCAGGTCGCGATCAACGACATCGGCACCGCCGAAGACTTCCTCGCCGCCATCGACTCCACGATCAAGTACTTCAACGATGGCGACATCGTCGAGGGCACCATCGTCAAGGTCGACCGCGACGAGGTCCTGCTCGACATCGGGTACAAGACCGAAGGTGTCATCCCTTCCCGCGAGCTCTCCATCAAGCACGACGTCGACCCCAACGAGGTCGTCTCCGTCGGCGATGAGATCGAAGCTCTCGTGCTCCAGAAGGAGGACAAGGAAGGCCGCCTGATCCTGTCCAAGAAGCGCGCGCAGTACGAGCGGGCCTGGGGCACGATCGAGGAGAAGACGGAGAACGACGAGGTCGTCGAGGGCACGGTCATCGAGGTCGTCAAGGGTGGCCTGATCATCGACATCGGCCTCCGGGGCTTCCTGCCCGCGTCGCTCGTGGAGATGCGCCGGGTGCGCGACCTGCAGCCCTACGTGGGCAAGACGCTCGAGGCGAAGATCATCGAGCTGGACAAGAACCGCAACAACGTCGTGCTGTCGCGGCGCGCGTGGCTGGAGCAGACCCAGTCCGAGGTGCGCAGCGAGTTCCTGAACAAGCTGGCCAAGGGCCAGGTCCGCACCGGTGTCGTGTCCTCGATCGTCAACTTCGGCGCGTTCGTGGACCTCGGCGGGGTCGACGGTCTCGTGCACGTGTCCGAGCTGTCGTGGAAGCACATCGATCACCCGTCCGAGGTCGTCGAGGTCGGCCAGGAGGTCACCGTCGAGGTGCTCGACATCGACCTGGATCGCGAGCGCGTCTCGCTGTCGCTCAAGGCGACGCAGGAGGACCCGTGGCGCCAGTTTGCCCGGACCCACCAGATCGGACAGGTCGTGCCCGGCAAGGTCACCAAGCTGGTCCCGTTCGGCGCGTTCGTGCGTGTGGAAGAGGGCATCGAGGGTCTGGTGCACATCTCCGAGTTGGCCGAGCGCCACGTCGAGCTGCCTGAGCAGGTCGTGCAGGTTGGCGGCGAGGTCATGGTCAAGGTCATCGACATCGACCTGGACCGCCGCCGGATCTCCTTGTCGCTGAAGCAGGCGAACGAGGGCTTCACCGCCGACGCCGAGTTCGACCCGACGCAGTACGGCATGGCCGCCGACTACGACGAGCAGGGCAACTACATCTACCCCGATGGCTTCGACCCGGAGACTCAGGAGTGGCAGGACGGCTACGACACGCAGCGTGAGGAATGGGAGCGGCAGTACGCCGAGGCGCACACGCGCTACGAGCAGCACATGAAGCAGGTCACCAAGGCGGCGCAGGCCGACGCAGAGGCTGCCGAAGGTGCTACCGCAGGCAGCTCCGAGAGTGCGGCGTCCGCAAGCGAGCAGCAGCACTACTCCGCCGGCAGCGAGGCACCCGCCCGTACCGGAGGTACGCTCGCCAGCGACGAGCAGCTCGCCGCGCTGCGCGAGAAGCTGTCCGGAGGCGCCTGACCCGCACGCCGATAGCAAGGGGCCCACACCACTCGTGGTGTGGGCCCCTTGCGCATTCCCGCAAATGCGCCGGGAACTCAGGCAGTGACCGGCGCCCAGGCGGTCTCCGTCGCCGCCATCGCGGCACGGCGGCGCAGGCCGGCCAGGCTGTGCTTGGCGGGGATCAGCAATGCGGTGAACCAGTTGCGCCGGTACTCGGCCAGTGCGTCGGCGACCGGGCGGTACAGCACGCAGTGCACCAGGCCAGGCGTGCCCAGGCGGTGATTTCCTTGGTGCGAGCCGCCGACCCTCATGGTTCCTCCTGTGACTCGCGGGGCACCCGCACCCGGTCGGAACGCGTGAGCGAGGCTCCGCAGGCTGCGCCATGGTCGCTCATGGTTCCTCCTGTGGGTGACACTTGTTGACGGACAGTACGTGACCTATCTGCGAATGCGCGGGATATCTGCGGCGTGTCATCAACCACTGGAGCGAATCCTCCCGGTGCCGTCGCAGTGGGTACCTACTGGGAGGATGACCACATGCTGCGCGTGGGATTGACCGGAGGGATCGGTTCCGGAAAGTCGACCGTCGCCGGAAGGCTGGCCGAACATGGTGCCGTCGTGATTGACGCCGACGCGATAGCCCGGGAGATCGTCGAACCGGGCACCGAGGGCCTGTCAGCACTGGTGGCTGAGTTTGGAACGGGCGTGCTCGCCGACGGCAGCCTCGACCGTCCTGGGCTGGCTAGGCTGGCGTTCGCCGACGAACAGTCGCGGCAGCGGCTGAACGCGATCACGCACCCCAGGATCGGAGCCCGTACGGCCGAGTTGATGGCGCGGGCCGCGCCGGAGGCGATCGTCGTGCACGACATCCCCTTGCTGGTCGAGGGCGGTCTAACCGCCATTTACCACCTCGTGGCGGTGGTGGACGCCCCGGTGGCCAGCAGGGTCAGCAGGCTGGGGCGCCGTGGCCTCGACGAGGCCGACGCACGCGCCCGCATCGGTGCGCAGGCCACCGAGGCGCAGCGCAGGGAAGCCGCCGACGTCTGGCTGGACAATGCCGAGACTCCCGACGTGCTGCTGGCAGAGGTGGACAAGCTGTGGTCGGACCGGCTGGTGCCGTTCGAGGCGCATCTGCGGCTACGGATGCCCCGGCCACCGGCACCAGCAAGGATCGCGGAATACGACCCGACCTGGCCGACGCAGGCCGAGCGGATCATGGCGCGGGTGAGGCCCGCCGCGGCGGGCAAGGCGATCCGGCTCGACCACATCGGTTCCACCGCGGTGCCAAGCCTCGCCGCGAAGGACGTGATCGACCTGCAGCTCACCGTCGCCAGCCTGCAGGTTGCCGACAGTCTCGCGGTGCCGCTCGCGGATGCGGGTTTCCCGAGGATCGAGCGGATCGATCGCGACGACCCGCAACCGATCGATCCCGACCCCGAACACTGGCGCAAGCGGTTACATGTGAGCGCTGACCCTGGCCGGGCGGTCAACCTGCACCTGCGGGTGGCGGACTGGCCTGCGCAGCGGTTGGCGCTGCTGTTCCGTGACTGGCTGCGGGCGCACGGCGAGGCGCGGCAGGAGTACCAGCAGCTGAAGCGAGCGTTGGCTGCGACCCACGCGGCCGACGACAGCGTCGAGGGTTATGCGGTGGGCAAGCAGCCGTGGATCAATGCGGCACTGGTGCGTGCCGAGGAATGGGCCCGCCGAGCGGGCTCCTAGCGCGGCGGCCAACTGTCCACGATGCCCTGGCGGGCAAGCCAGATGTCCACATCGTGATCGCAGGAGCACAATTCTTCCAGCGCCTGATGCACGGTCTGCAGGGCGAGGTCCGCGTCCGGTGGCGTGATCACACCCCCGGCGACAGCCGACGCGAACTCCTCCGAGCGCGCGAACCTCGGCGTGCGGTTGCCGGCGATCTCCAAGCCGAGCAGCAGATCGGTGGTCTGCCACGAACGGGTGTCTCGCTGCACCTTGACGGCGGTCAGCACGGTGGGGAGCGGCTTTGAGTGCCGCGACCGTGCGCGCTGCAACGTCAGGCGCAGTCCGGAATCGGCCAGCAGCCAGGTTGCCTCGGACTCTACGAACGGGTGCTCCGGCGTGGTGCAATCAGTTCTCAGGCCCCATCGCTCCACAGAGCACAGCGTCAACGGTGTGGTACCGCCGGAGGAATAAGTCCGTTCCGCCGTGAATGTGTTGACGATGTCGGTGAGCTGAGCTGTGATGGCCGTCCGCACGGCCAAGACGTTAGCGGTAGCGAGTGTGGAAGATCTTGCCCGGGGTGCCTTGAACAGCACATGACACCATGCCGTAATGTCGCGGAACCCGTTACGTGACAGTAAGTTACGGCAGATAGTGGTTGACGCTACCGCCTATTTGCGCTACGTCAACGCCGCCGCCAGGTGAGAGCGATGTCCATAGTGGACAGCCAGCGCCGGAGATCGTAACCGTGGCGGGCGAGCCCGTCCACCGCACGGTACGCGGTCTGCAGCGCCCGCCGCGCCGCCACGGTGTCGAGCAGCCTGGCAAGGGTTGCGCTGAGCAGTTCGTCGACATCGAGTAGTTCGACCTCACGGCCGGTCCGCAGAACGAGGTCGAGGTAATGGTCCTCGGTGCGCCAGATGCCCGCGGTCTCCTCGACGCTCGCCACGTCGAGGTAGAGGTCCTGATCGAGCTCGTGGCCGGGTGAGAACCAGAAATCAGACACCCGCAGCCGGAGTGCTGGCAGCAGCCACGATTCAAGGTAGTGGAACTGGGCCCGCCCTGGCGTCGGGCGCGCCATGTACAGGCCGAAGGGCGTCACCCGATACTCCTCGACCGCGCGGACACAGCCCTTGGGGTCGGTGTTGGTCATGCCGGCGACGTCGAACAGCTCGATCTTGGGCGGATGGATGGGGGCGGATGCTCTAGCGTCGTTGGACACAATTCGACCTTACTGTGCCGGTAGATACTAATCCGACCAAAAGTAAGTCAACACCGCTGGTAGAGCCATGATCGGCGTCGACTTACTTGTGATCTCCTTAGTAAGAGCTTCCTCGGATACGGCAATCCGGCGAACGTGCGGTTCTGTCAGGGGTCGCGGTTACCCTGGTCATGTGGCGTTCGCAACCGAGTACCCAGTGGTGGCGCATTCCGAGTTCCGGCCGGTCTCGGAAATCCCGCGTGTGGACGGCCGGTTCCGGGTCGTCAGCGATTACGGGCCTGCCGGCGACCAGCCGCAGGCGATCGAAGACCTGGTCAGGCGGGTCGGCGCGGGGGAGAAGGATGTCGTGCTGCTCGGTGCGACCGGAACCGGCAAGTCGGCGACGGCGGCCTGGCTGATCGAGCAGGTGCAGCGGCCGACGCTGGTGCTCGCGCCGAACAAGACGCTGGCCGCCCAGCTGGCGAACGAGCTGCGTGGCTTCTTCCCCGACAACGCGGTCGAGTACTTCGTGAGCTACTACGACTACTACCAGCCGGAGGCCTACGTCCCGCAGACCGACACCTACATCGAGAAGGATTCCTCGGTCAACGACGACGTGGAGCGGCTGCGGCACTCCGCGACGTCGAACCTGCTCTCCCGGCGCGACGTCATCGTGGTCGCCTCGGTGTCCTGCATCTACGGCCTCGGCACCCCACAGTCCTACCTCGACCGCTCGATCGATCTGAAGGTCGGCACCGAGGTAGGGCGGGACCTGCTGCTGCGCGCCCTTGTCGATGTGCAGTACACCCGCAACGACCTGGCGTTCGCCCGTGGCACGTTCCGGGTGCGCGGCGACACCGTCGAAGTGATTCCCGCCTACGAGGAGCTGGCGGTGCGGATCGAGTTCTTCGGCGACGAGGTGGAGTCGCTGTACTACCTTCACCCGCTGACCGGAGACATCGTCCGCCAGGTTGAGCAGGTGCGGATCTACCCGGCCACCCATTACGTCGCGGGCCCGGAACGGATGGAGCGGGCGATCCAGAGTATCGAGGCGGAGCTGGAGACTCAGCTCGACAAGCTCGACAGGCAGGGCAAGCTGCTTGAGGCGCAGCGGCTGCGGATGCGCACCAGCTACGACATCGAGATGATGCGCCAGGTCGGTTTCTGCTCGGGCATCGAGAATTACTCGCGCCATATCGACGGCCGCGAGGCAGGCTCCGCGCCTGCCTGCCTGCTGGACTATTTCCCTGATGACTTCCTGTTGATCATCGATGAGTCGCACAACACCGTCCCACAGGTCGGTGGCATGTACGAGGGGGATATGTCGCGCAAGCGAACCCTGGTGGACCACGGCTTCCGGCTGCCTTCGGCGCTGGACAACCGCCCGCTGCGGTGGGAGGAGT
>JBOGDQ010000007.1:0-5585 GCA_050742975.1 Jatrophihabitantaceae bacterium | reverse complement strand
GCACCGGCCGCCAGCAGCTCCCGGAACGCGAACAGCACCGCCGAACGCTTGGACAACGACGCCGAACGCCACTCGCGCGCCGCCGCCTTCGCGCTCGCGACAGCGACGGCGACCTCGGCCGTGGAGGCCAGATCGACGTCCGCGCTCTGCAGACCGATAGCCGGATTGAAGACAGGGCTGGTCCGCCCGGACGTCCCAGCAGCAGCGGCGCCGTCGATCCAATGCGAGATACGGGTGCTCATGCGGGTACCACCTTTGCCACTGTCGTGATCGGCCCGGAACCGGGCGGCGCTCAGCCGCTCCGCTCGCGGATCAGCTTCGCTACCCGCTCACCGGGCAGGGCCGGAGTCCGATGCCCGTCGCGACCGGTCGTGTCCTCGTTGGCGACCATGGCGTTGGCGACGGCCTCCTCCACCGACTGCACGACCGCCTCGTAGAACGGGTCGAGGTAGCCCCACGGGATGAACCGGAGCTGGTCGTAGCGCCCCGGCTCGGCGCCGTAGAACGAGGCGATCCCGGGCGTGATCGCCCCGGGGTTGGCGACCGAGAACGCGACGAACAGGTCACCGGAGAAGTGCGAACCGCTCGTGCCCGTGCGGGCCAGCCCCAGGGGTACACGGCGGGCGAACGCCTTGCACTGTTGGCCCAAGAGCGGCGCGTCGGTCGCGACGGCGACGATGCACGAGCCGGAGCCGGGTGGCGCGGGGGACCAGGCGGCCATCGGGTTGTCCTCGGCCAGCGCCTGGCCCAGCGGCACGCCAGCCAGCGTCAGTTCGTGCCTTGCCCCGAAGTTGGCCTGGACGAACACGCCGACGGTGTAGGTCGATTCGGCGTAGTTGACCAGGCGGGACGCGGTGCCCGAGCCGCCCTTGAACTCGTAGCAGTTCATGCCGGTGCCCCCGCCGACCGAGCCCTCCTCGATCGGGCCGGCCGCCGCCGCCTCGAGCGCGGCGACGGCGCTGTGTTCGGTGACGTGAGGGCCGTTGATGTCGTTGAGGTAGCCGTCCCACGTCTCCGCGGCGACCGGCAGCAGCCAGGCGTTGGCGAGTACGGGGTGGTGCTTGACGGTCCAGGCGACGATGCCGGCGTGCGCGACGCCGACCGCGTGCGTGTTCGTGATCGCGATCGGGCCGCTGAACGTGCCCGACTCCTCGATCCAGGACGCGCCGGTCATCTCCCCGTTGCCGTTCTGGGAGTGGAACCCGGCCGTGACCGGGTCTGCGGCACCGTCCTGCCCGCGGGGGTGAATGGCGGTCACGCCGGTGCGCACCGACTCGCCCTCGATCAGCGTCGTGTAGCCCACCTGCACGCCGGGCACGTCGGTGATCGCGTTCCAGCGTCCCGGCTGCCCGCCGAACGGGATACCGAGCGCCCGGGCGCGGGCCTTGCCCGACGGTGTGCTGATGTGCGGGTCCGGCTCAGTTCTGCTCACTACCGGGCGCCTCCAACAGGTTCCAGGCCTTGCCGCGCTGCGGCAGGATGAACACCAGCCAGTACACCAGCCCGATAGCCATCGTGATCAGGGTGACGGTCAGCAGCAGCCGGGTCTGCTGGGTGAAGATGTAGCCCAGCGCGGCGAGTGCGAGGACCGGCCACAGCGGCCACAGCGGCATCCGGTACGCACTGCCCTTCGTCGCGCCGGTGATGCGTCCGACCAGCGCGGCGATCGCGATCAGCGCATAGTCGACAACCAGGCTGGCGCCGGTGAGGTTGGTCAGCGTGGTCTCGGAGACGGTCAGACACAAGATCGCGCCCACGATCCCGATCACGGCCGTGGGGATCACCGGTGAGCCGAGCCGGGCCGGGATGTTGGTGAACCACGAATTCACCGGCCCGGGCCAAGCCCGGTCGCGTGCGGAGCTGTACAGGATGCGGGCGTAGGACAGGATAATCGCGATGACGGCGTTGAGGATTGCGATCACGACCCCGAGGCTCACAATCGTGTTGACGGTGTTGTTCGAGGTCGCCTCGATGAAGTACTTGGTCGGTACCGACGCCGTCGACAGCGCCGAGATGGACGGCGAACCCACGATCATCGCAGTCAGCGGGATCAGTTCGGCCGCTACGGTCACGACAAGGGAGATCAGGATCGCGCGGGCGATGTTGCGCCGGGGCCCGACCGTCTCCTCGGAGAAATTGATCGCGTTCGCGTAGCCGTTATAGGCGAAGACAGCGACCGCGGTCATGGCCAGCACCGCACTGAACGCCACGTGTGAGGTTGACGAACCGCTCCCCGCGCCGACCACCGGGTGGATCAGCGCGCCCCAGTGGGTCGCGTGGGTGAAGCCCAGCACGCTCAGAATCGCCAGCGCGGCCAGTTCGATGGCCAAGAAGATGCCGGTGATGTAGGCGTTCAACTTGATGTTCAGAACGCTGACCGCGGCAGCCAACAGCATGACAATCGCCCCGATGACCTTGATATTCACGTTGACGACCACGGCGAGGTAGGTCCCGGTCCCGAGCGCGATGACCGCCGGGATGAACGCGATGAAGCTCAGGTACAGCAAGAAGGTGATGAAGCTGACCGGCCCGGCCAGCCACGACGTTCGACCCTTGAACGAATGCCAGACCACGGCGTAGTCGCCGCCAGCGATGGGGAACGCCGCGCCGAGTTCGGCCCAGCAGAAGGCCATGAACACGCCGATGATGCCGGCAATGACGAAGGCGAGGAAGGAGCCGCTGCCGATGCCGACGATCGCGATCGGGATGATGATGAAGACCGACGACGCGGGCGTGACACCGGACAGCGTGATGAAGATGTTGCCCAGAACCCCGATGGAGCGGTGCAGATCCTGACCGTACTGATCGGCCTGTTCGCCGGTGACCGGGGCGGCCGACTGGGTCAGGTCCGCGCCCGCCGGGGTTTCCGATACACCTGTCATCTACCAGCCTCCGCTTCACGTACCGGACGGTTCAGTGGGACGGTCGTGCCGGATCTCGCCGAGCCCACGATCCAGCACACGACCGGCTTCGCTCAGCCGCGGACGCTACGGATCCAATACTCCACGGAGCAATGCACAAAATGAGCACATCTGACTCGGGTTCGGTCCTAGAATGTGCACGTGACGCTGACCGTGCGTGAAGCCCTGGAGCTGCCGGCGTTACGCAATGCCCAGGCCCGGGTGCTGGCCGGAACGGCGCACCTGGACCGGACAGTCCGCTGGGTCCACGCCGCCGAGCTGTCCGACATCGCGGCCTTGCTCAATGGCGGGGAGCTGCTGCTCACCACGGGGATGGGCCTTCGGGAGAGCGTCGCGTTGCGCCGGCGCTACATCCGCCAACTGGCCGACGCCGGCGTGGCGGGCCTGGTGGTCGAGCTCGGCCGCAACTTCCACAGCATGCCGGCCGAAATGGTCCGTACCGCCGAGGAGCACGGCATCGTGCTGATCGCCCTGGAGCGTGAAACTCGCTTCGTCGAGGTCACCGAACAGATCCACCGGGCGATCATGAGCCGCCAGTACGAGTTGCTCAGCCGGGTGGAGACTCTCAACCGCGAGCTCACCAACCTGCTGCTCGACGGCGCGAACATCGGCCAGATCCTGCACCAGCTGTACGAGACGGTCGGAAATCCGGTCGTGCTGGAGAACACCGCCCACCAGGTCGTCGCATACGCGCCTCAGGACGATGCCACCATCGCCGCCGTGCTGCGGCAATGGGAAGAGCACTCACGCACCGGCCATCACGAGCTTGAGCCGGGCACGGTGCACCGGACTGAGGCCTGCTCGCCGGCGTGCAGCTGGGTGGGAATCTGGCTGCGGCACGAACCATGGGGACGTATCCACGTCATCGAGAGCGAGTCCGGGCGCGACGAGATCACATCCCTGCTGCTGGACCGCGCGGGCGTTGCTGTCGGCCTGTCGGTCCTGTCCCAGCAGGACGCCGACCACCTGTCCGACCGGGCTGCCAGCGCCGTCATCGCCGACCTGCTCGCCGGCCGCTACGGGTCGACCAAGGAGCTGCTCCGGCGGGCCCGCAACCTCGGCTCGGACCTGTCCACCAGTGGCGCAGGTGGCCTTGTCGCACTCGTCGTCGAGGTGACGAACCTGGTCACGCTGGCCACCCAGCACGGGTTCACCGAGCAGGACCGCCAACGGATCCGGCTGCACCTGCGTACCCAGCTGCGCAACGCGCTGACCCGGCATCGGTGCACGGGACTGCTCGGCCTCGACGGCGACCGGGTCCTGGCCGTCGTCGCGATGCCAGACCGCAGCCGGCTCCCGTCCGTGCTGGAAGCGGTCGCCGCGACGCTGCGACACGCCATGGCCGAGGATTACCCGGCGCTGTCGATCGTCATCGGAGCCAGCCGGCAGTCGCCGCCCGACGCGTTGCAGCGCGCCTTCGAACAGGCCCGCGTCGCGGTCGAGTTCGGTCACCGAAGCGGAACGCAGGAGCTGTACCAGTTCGACAACATCGGCATCTACCCACTGCTGCTGCGGCTAGCGCAGGGCCCGGAACTGGCTACGTTCGTCGAGTCCGAGCTCGGCGCGCTCCTTCAACACGACGTCGAGAGCGGGGCCAAGCTGCTACCGACGCTGCAGGCCTACCTGGCCAACGCCGGCCGCAAGGCCGACACGGTCACCGCGCTACAGATCCAGCGTCGCACGCTCTACGCGCGACTGTCCCGCCTCGAACGGCTGCTCGGCCGCAGCCTCGACAACCAGGACACCCGCACCCGGCTCACGCTGGCGCTGCAAGGCCACGACATCCTGGGTGGTCCAGGCGTCGCCGCGATACCCAGGCGTCGGTAAGAACACTGCCCCCAAGTCGAAACCGCCGCTCGTGAACCGAGCATCGCGGGCGCGCGACAGTTGAGTACTGCCGGATGACGGGCCGAGCTGACAATCGTCCGGCGCCATGTCGAAGCTCATGAGGCACATGGCCGACCGGACCGGCCACCCCGCGAGCATCTCGACACGCAGCGCGAAGCGAACCCCCTACCGGTGTCGATAGCGCCTGCCTCGCGCCCGGCGTCAGGTCGTGGGGAGTCACCAAATGCGATCTGGATCAGATGTCCACCGAGCAGGGCGAAGGTGGCGCAAGGCCCGTGACACCCGGCAGCCGGCTGACGTCGAGCATGACTTGTGCCCTCCTCGCCGATGAACCGCCTACGTCGCGTCAGACGTTGTAAGCCGCCCTCGAAGATCGCGGCGAATCGCACAAGCGGACCTGCGTGACACAGCGACGAGCTGCTTGCTTCGCGACGGCTCCTTATGCACGACGCCGAAGATCGACAGACGTGGCTGGCGCGGTGGAGCAAACTCCGGGCCCGCGCCTGCAGGAATCCGTTTCGGGCAGCAGGCGAGCGACTGGGAGACTTGAGGGGTGCCAAAAGTCTGCGCTGCGCCTCTTCGGCATGACCATTCCGGTGTCGCTGCGATTGCTCTACCTGATCTTGGTCCGGCTCACCGGATGGCTCGGCCTGTTGGCCCGGTCCTCGTCGTCGAAGGACGCTGAGCTTCTTGTCCTTCGCCACGAGGTCTCAGTGCTGCGGCGAACCAACCCCAAGCCGCGGCTGAGCTGGGCTGACCGAGCCGTGTTCAGCGCCCTCTGCCGACACCTGCCCGGCGACCTACTCGCGCATCGAC
>JBOGDQ010000006.1:0-32938 GCA_050742975.1 Jatrophihabitantaceae bacterium | reverse complement strand
TCGGCCGTCGCCGCCTCACGCAGCCTGAGCAGTTCGCGCTCGTGCGCGTCGCGGCGTTCGGCCAGCTCGGCAATAAGCTGCCGATGGGCCTGCTCGTCGTCCGCCCGCGCCGAGACCCGCTCCTGCTCCACCTGCTCCCGAAGCGCCCTGGCCTCGCTCTCCCCCACGGCCCGCGCCTCGGTTGCCCCGCGCTCGGCGTCGGCCAGCAGCCGCTCGGCAACCCGCGTCGCGTTACCGGTGAGCAGATTGGCCTGCGCCACGGCGTCGCTGATGATGGCTTGTGCTTCGTCATGAGCTTCGGCCAGACGGGTGTCGGCGATCGCGAGCTTGTTGCGTGCGGCCAACAGCGCGTCCTCGGCCGCCGTGGGCGACGCGAACGCGTGTAAGCCCGTCATCGCGGGTACGTCCTCAGGCGAGGGTTCGGGCCGTTCCGGCTCGAACCGATGTGACGGCGTCCCGCTGACAGGAGGGCGCATTGCGCAAGCCCCCTGCAGTAGCACTCGTTACGACGACCTCCTGACGGCCGCCGACCCTGGTCACGATGCTACCGACACTCGGCACGTAACGTACATGGGCTCCGGCACCTGGATGCCGGTGCAGTACCGGACGTCGCTGCGTAGCTGAGGTCGCCGCCGATCGCCGTGTCGGGCTTGCGTGACAGGCTGAGCAGGTGCGTATCGCGACCTGGAACGTCAATTCGATCGGTGCCCGGCTCCCCCGCCTGCTCGACTGGCTGGGCCGGGCCGAACCCGATGTGCTGTGCCTGCAGGAACTCAAGTGCGCTCCGGCCGAGTTCCCCGACGACGAGTTCGCCCGGCTCGGCTACTCCGCGGCCCTGCACACAACCGGGCGGTGGAACGGCGTCGGCATCCTGTCGCGGGTCGGCGTCGAGGACGTCCGGCAGGGACTTGCCGATGAGCCCGGTTACCTCGCGGAGGGCACGATGATGGCCGTCGCCGAAGCGCGGGCGGTGGCTGCGACGTGCAACGGCATCCGCGTCTGGTCGGTGTACGTCCCGAACGGGCGCACGCCCGAGCACGAGCACTACCGCTACAAGCTGCGGTGGCTCGAGGCGCTGCGCGCGACGGCGGTCGGCGAACTCGAAGCAGACCGTCCGTTCGCGCTGCTCGGGGACTTCAACATCGCCCCTACCGACACGGACGTCTGGGACATCAGCCGGTTCACCGACAGCACCCACGTCACCGAGCCCGAGCGTGCCGCACTCACCGCCTTGCGGGCGAGCGGCCTGTCGGACGTCTACCCGCGCGCATTGAAGTACGACGTCCCGTACACCTACTGGGACTACCGCCAGTTGAGCTTCCCCAAGAACACCGGCATGCGGATCGACCTCGTCTACGCCAACGCAGCGTTCGCAGCGGCAGTCACCGACGCCTACGTCGACCGCGAGGCGCGCAAGGGCACCGGAGCGTCGGACCACGCGCCGGTGGTCCTCGAGCTGTCGCGGTAACCCGCCGCCTTGACACCATCTGTACCCACGGTCGATAGTCGGAACTTAACCGTTACGAGCCGTACCACTTACCTCGGGAGCGTCATGGCCACTCCGCGTCACGTCAGCTCCACCGACGGTGTCCGCCTTGCCGTGTACGAGAGCGGCGATCCGGGCGCGACGACCGTGCTCGCGGTGCACGGGTACCCCGACAACCACACCGTCTGGGACGGCGTCAGCGAGCTCCTGGCCGAGCGGTTCCACGTGGTGACGTACGACGTGCGCGGTACCGGGCAGTCGGACCAGCCGGCGCCGCAGCGGGCCTACCGGATGGACCGGCTCGTCGACGACCTCGGAGCCGTGCTCGACGCGGTGAGCCCGGACGCCCCGGTGCACCTGCTCGCCCACGACTGGGGCTCCGTCCAGTGCTGGCCGGCGCTCACCGACGAGCGGTTCGCCGGCCGGATCGCCTCCTTCACGTCGATCTCGGGACCCTCGCTCGATCACGCCGCGGCCTGGCTGCGCCGGGCCCATCGGCACCCGCGCGCCGCTGCCCGGCAGCTGCTCGACTCGTACTACATCGCGCTGTTCCAGCTCCCCGTGCTGCCCGAGGCGATCATGCGCAGCCGGCGGGTCGAGCGCCTGCTGGCTGCCGCCGGCAGGGTCGGAAGCAGCGCGGCCGACAGGACGAACGGGCTGAAGCTCTACCGCGCGAACATGCTGCCGCGGCTGGGCCGTCCACGCCCGGAGCGCATCGACGTGCCGGTGCAGGTGCTCGCACCGAGCAGGGACGCCTTCGTGTCGCCGCGCATGCAGCTCGAGGCGCCGGCCCCGTACGTCGCCGATCTGACCGCCCGCCGTATCAGTGGCCGGCACTGGGTGCTCGCCGAACGTCCGGACGTGATCGCCCGCTGCACCGCCGAGTTCATCGGCTGCGTAGAGAACGGGGCGGCTGCTCACCCGAACTGCTCGCCGAGCACGAGCGCTCAGAGGCCTGCGGCGTTCTCCAACGCGATCAGCTCGTCGTCGAGGTAGGTCAGCATGCGCTGCAGGTGCGGGACGGTCCGCCGGCAGCCGGTGAGGCCGAACGCCAGCTCGTCGGAGTAGCTGGTGCAGGTGATGTTCAGCGCCTGCCCGTCGATCGGGATCGACAGCGGGTACAGCCCGTCCAGCCGCGCGCCGTTCCAGTACATCGGCGCGCTCGGTCCAGGGACGTTCGAGATGATGATGTTGAACGGTGGGCGCACCTTACCGTGCAGGCGAAGGACGTGCTCGACGAGCACCGGGCTCATCGCCACTGCACTCAGGGCGAGTACCTGCAGTTGGCTCATTCCGGCGAGGGCCTGCTTGCCGTGAACCATCGACGCGTGGACGCCGGCCAGCCGCTGCGCCGGGTCGTCCAGGTTCGTGCCGAGGTTGCACAGCACGACGCCCACCGCGTTGCCGCCGCCGTCACCGCCACCCGGGTTCTCCGAGTGCAGCGAGACGGGAACCATCGCGATGAGCGGCTCATTCGGCAGCGCGCCCAGGCTCTGCAGGTACGAGCGCAGCGCGCCCGAGCACATCGCCAGCACGACGTCGTTCACCGTGGTCTCGCTCGCCTTGCCAATCCGCCGGACCCGCTCGATCGGCCAGGACTGGGCAGCGAAGCGGCGCGCGCCGGTGATCGGCACGTTCAGCATCGACTTCGGCGCGGCCATCGGCACTCCGCCGTCGTCCTCGCCGAGGCTGCGGGTGAGCAGCCGCGCTACCGCCGGGACGATTCCGGCCAGCTCCACCGCGCCCTGCGCTACCGCTGCGGGCAGACCGGGCAGGCCGCCGGCGTCCCCAGCGGTCCGGGGCTCGCGGACCGGCATCGCCCACGGCGCCGGCATGTCCTTCGCATCCGGATCCTCGGACAGCATTCGCGAAAGGATGCGCAGCGAGGAGACCCCGTCCACCAGCGCGTGATGCGCCTTGAAGTAGGTCGCGTACCGGCCGTCGTCGAGACCTTCGATCAGGTGCACCTCCCACAGCGGACGGTGCCGGTCGAGCAGCGACGAGTGCAGCCGCGAGCACAGCGCCAGCAGTTCCAGCACCCGGCCGGGCTGAGGCAGCGCGTTGCGCCGCACGTGGTACTCGAGGTCGAACTCGCGATCGACCTCCCAGCCCCACTGGCCCAGCGACATGACCGAACGGCGGGCGCGCTTGCGGAACAGCGGCGCCACCTCGTCGGTGGCGAGCGCCGCGTCGAACATCGCCCGGACGTCGAGCGCGTCAGCACCGTCCGGTGGTTGGAACAGCTGCAGCGCGCCCACGTGCATCGGGTGCTCGCGCGACTCGCCGAGCAGGAACATCGAGCTGGTCGGAGCCATCGGCAGCAGCATCCGTTACCCCTCCTGTTACTTCGTCGGTGCGATGTGCACGACACCATGCGCGTCGACGCAGTTCCCGGCGTCGTGGCCGTCTGCCCGGCCGGCCGTGTCGGCGTGGTCGGCCTGCAGTGTCACGTGGGCGATACCGTAGGCGTCGGCCAGCATCTCGCGCAGCCGTGAACTCACCTCGTGGCAGTCGTGCGGCGGGCTCACCAGGACGTGCGCCGACGCCGCTCCCTCACCGCTGCCGATCTGCCAGACATGCAGGTCGTGCACCTCGGCCACGCCGTCCACGGCAGCCATCTGATCGCCCAGCACGTTCGGGTCGATCCCGCTCGGTGCCGCCTCCAGGAACACCCGACCGGCCGCGTGCACCAGCGCCCAACCCGTCCACGCCATCAGGGCGGCCACGATCAGCGACGCAACGGCGTCGGCTCGCATCCATCCCGACCAGAGGATGACGACGCCCGCGACGAAGGTCGCCAGGAACGCCCAGATGTCGGTGAGCAGGTGAGCCAGCACGCCCTTGACGTTCAGACTCGAACGATCGGCCCTGCGCGCCAGCCAGGTGGCAAGGACATTCACGGCCGCGCCGATCAGGGCAACCACCGTGACCACGCCGCCGTGCACGGGACCCGGGTCGACGAGGCGGCGGACACCTTCGAACACGAACCAGATCGCCAGCAACAGCAAGGTGATCCCGTTCGCCTGGCCCGACAGCGCATCCACGCGGGCGAACCCGTAGGTGAACGCCCCCCGGGCCGGACGCTGCGCGATCCGTGACGCGAGGATCGCGACGCCGATGGCAGCGGCATCGGTGACCATGTGGCCGGCGTCGGTGATCAGCGCGAGCGAGTGCGCCAGCAGACCTGCGACGACCTCGCCGACCATGAACACGACGATCACGACCAGGGCGCCGAGCAGCCAGCGCCGGTCGGTCTGAGCCGTCACCGGGTGCGCGTGGCCGGTGTGGCCGGGTCCGTGACTCACCTGTCCACTGTCACACACCCCGGCCGCTGCGGCACGCGGCCGATCGATCAGGACGGGCCGTACGGGCACTGCAGCCCGGCTGCTTCAGCGACGGCCGCCTGACAGCGTTGACGTCGCGGCCGCGCGATCAGGTTCCGGAAAGCCCATCAGGGAACGGACCTCGGCGAGCGTCGCCGCCGCAACGTCGTTGGCGATCCGGGTACCGCGGCCGAGCACGCGGCGCACATCGCCGTCGTCGAAGCCGGCTCGGCGCGCCTGCATCGGTCGCAAGAGGTCGATCACCGAGTCCACGACGGCGTCCTTGAGCGCGCCGGCACCACCGTCCCCGATGCCGGCAGCCAGCGCCTCCGGTTCGCTGCCGCAGCACAGGGCGGCGATGCGCAGCAGGTTGGCCACCTCGGGCCGTCGGTCGGGCTCGTAGGTGATCGTGCGCTCGGAGTCGGTACGCGCGGCTCGGATCTTCGCCGCGACGAGGTCACGCCCGTCGCTCAGCGCGATGGCGTTGCCGAGGCTCTTGGACATCTTGCGGCCGTCCAGGCCGAGCAGCAGGGGCACGTCGCCGAGCAGCGGCTCAGGCAGTGGGAAGAGCGTCCCGTAGCGCTCGTTGAAGCGCCGCGCGATGCTGCGCGTCACCTCCAGGTGCGGCAGCTGATCGCGGCCGACGGGTACCAGGTCGGCCTTGCAGAACAGGATGTCCGCTGCCTGGTGCACCGGATATGTCAGCATCAGGCCGCTGACCGTTCGCCCCGCGGCCAGGCGGATCTCGTCCTTGACCGTCGGGTTGCGCGACAGCTCGGCGATGCTCACGAGGGACAGGAACGGCAGCATCAGCTGGTTCAGCTCGGGCACGAGGCTGTGCGCGAAGACCACCGTTTCGTCCGGGTCCAGCCCGCACGCGAGGTAGTCCAGGACGAGGCCGCGTGTTGCCGCGGCCAGATCACCGGGGTGATCGCGGTCTGCGATCACCTGGTAGTCGGCGATCAGAACGAACAGCTCGTGCCCGTCGCCCTGCAGGCGCACGCGATTGGCCAGCGTGCCGAAGTAGTGGCCGAGGTGCAGCGGGCCGGTGGGTCGGTCGCCGGTAAGGATACGGGACATCGATGGCTCCTGAAGGTCAGGGGCGCGTCCGTGTCGGGGTATGCCAAGGGCCGTCCGAAAACGGACGGCCCGGTTGCGAGCAGCGCGGAGGTGACCGTCCTAAGCGGACAGCCACCAGGCGGTGCGGCTCGTGGTCATGGCGAGAGCGTAGCTCGCAGCGGAAGTACGATCTCGTAGCCCGGACTCACCAGCCGGCGTAGAGCGGTCGGCCTTCGGCGTAACCGGATGCGGACTGCACTCCGATCACCGCCCGCTCGTGGAACTCGGGCAGCGTCGAGGCGCCGGCGTACGTGCATGCCGATCGGACGCCCGCGGTGATCTCGTCCAGCAGGTCCTCGACCCCGGGACGTGCGGGGTCGATGTACTGACGACCGGACGAGATGCCCTCCTCGAACAGTGCCTTGCGCGCCCTCTCGAAGGCGTTCTCACCGCTGGTGCGGTTGGCCACCGCCCGCGCTGACGCCATGCCGAAGCTGTCCTTGTACATCCGCCCGTCGGCGTCGATGTGCACGTCGCCGGGTGACTCGTATGTGCCCGCGAACCACGAGCCGATCATCACCGACGACGCCCCCGCGGCCAGCGCCAGGGCCACATCCCGCGGATGCCGCACTCCCCCGTCGGCCCACACGTGTTTGCCCAGCTCGCGCGCCGCGGACGCACACTCGAGGACTGCCGAGAACTGCGGTCGCCCGACACCGGTCATCATCCGCGTCGTGCACATGGCGCCCGGACCGACACCCACCTTGATCACGTCGGCGCCCGCATCCGCAAGCGCACGTACGCCGTCGGCAGAGACGACATTGCCGGCGACGACGGGAACGTCCGGCCCCAGGGCACGCACTGCGGCGAGGGCGTCGAACATCCGCTGCTGGTGCCCGTGTGCGGTGTCCAGGATCAGCGTGTCCACACCGGCGGCCAGCAGCTCGGCCGCCTTGCCCGCGACGTCGCCGTTCACGCCGAGCGCGGCCGCCACCCGCAGCCGCCCGGACGCGTCGACCGCCGGCTGGTAGATGGTCGAACGCAGCGCACCGGTGCGGGTCAGCACGCCGATCAGCCTTCCGCCGGAGTCGACAACGGGAGCGAGTCTGCGCCGATTGCGGTCCAGTTCGGTGAACGCCTGCGCCGGATCGAGCGGGTCGGTGAGCGTCTGCGGGTCGCGGGACATCACCTGGTGCAGCTGCGCGAAGCGGTCGGCGCCGAGGCAGTCGGCCTCGGTCACGACGCCGACCGGCCGACCGTCGTCGACAACGATCACGACCCCGTGCGCGCGCTTGGGCATCAGGGCCAGCGCGTCGCTGACCGGGCTCTGTGGTGTGAGGGTCACCGCCGTGTCGACCACCAGGTGGCGCTGCTTGACCCAGCTGACGACCTCGCCGACCACCGGAGCCGGGATGTCCTGCGGGATGACGGTGAGGGCGCCGCGACGGGCCGTGGTTTCGGCCATCCGCCGACCGGCCACCGCCGTCATGTTGGACACGACCAGCGGGATCGTCGCCCCGCTACCGTCCCCCGTGCTCAGGTCGACGTCGAACCGGGAGGCGACGTCCGATCGGGCCGGGACCATGAAGACGTCGTCGTAGGTGAGTTCGAACGGCGGCACGGCGTCGATGAAGCGCATGGCCCAAGCATCCCAGGCCGGTACGCGGTTGGTCCCCTGGGCGGCTACCGTGGGGTCCGGACGCCTGCCAAGGTCACGCGAAGATAACAATCTCACGCGGACTTTACATTCGTGGACGGGTATGTCCGATATTCAGATCCACAGGTCAGCGCGGTGACTGGACAACGGCCGCACAACGCGCACACTTGTGACGTAGCTCTCTACCGGAAGCGATTACAGGACACGCACATGACCACGCTGACCGAGCCGGCAATCCCGGCCCAGCCCATCTGCCGGCATACCCCGCCGTGCCCCGCCGCCGACGCCTCTGATCGGGACGCGGCGCATGTCGTAGCCGCGCACCCGGAGCAGGGCTGGAGCCTGCTCTGCAACGGCGTCGTACTTTTCGAGGACTTCGGTGAACTCCTGCCGGACGGGCAGAGTTGCGCGGCCCGTCGCCGCGAGTTGCTCCTCGCCTCCCCGCACCGCCGCGCCAGCTGACCTACGACGGGAGCCGCGCTCCCGTCAGTGGCTGAGCCCGACCACGAGCCACATGAACCCCGCACCGGCCACGGTGAACACCAAGGTGAGCCGCGACGGGTGCCGTGCGTGCGCCTCGGGCAGGATGTCCGCGGTTGCCAGGTACAGCAGGAATCCGGCGAAGTAGGCGAGGTAGAGCCCGATAGCTCCCCGCGGAACGTGCACCAGCGTCCCCACGATCGCGCCGGCAACCGGAGCCAGCGCGTCGAGCGCCAGCAGCGTGAGCGCGCGGCGCCTGGCGTTGCCGTAGAGCGAGGTGATCGTGAACGTGTTGAAGCCGTCCGCGAAGTCGTGTGAGATCACCGCGATCGCGACGACAAGGCCCACCGCGGCGCCCGCCTGGTAGCCCAGGCCGATCCCGACGCCGTCGAGAAAGCTGTGCGCCACCAGACCGCTGCCCGCCAGCAGACCGACGGACTCCAGCCCATGCTGGTGGTGCCCCTCGAACTCACCCTCGTGCCCGCGGTGGATCGCCAGCGAGCGCTCGACGATGTGGACGGTGAAGAACCCGCCGATCGTCATTAGCATCGCCGCCGGAACGCCGAAGACGATCTGCCCCGACTGCGCAATGGCCTCGGGCAGCAGGTCGAAGGCGACCACGCCCAGCATCACGCCGGCGGCCAGCCCTAGCACCAGGTGCAGCTTGTCGCGGGCCCGCATGGCGATCAGGCCACCGAGCAGGGTCGAGAGCAGGGAGCCGAACGCCACCAGGATCGCCATACGGCGAACAGTACTCGATATGAGAATCGTTCTCGATAAGGGTCAGCGGCGGAATATCGCCAGGTCATAGGCGACACAGAACCCGGCCCCATGTCCGGCGACGACGATGACGCGCACACCCCGATCGAGGTCCACGCTCTCCACGGCATCGGCGAACTCGACCGGGGTGTCCATCGTGACGTCGCGGCTCGCGCCGCCGAACGTGATCGGTGCGCGTCGCCCCGCTCAGGCTTGCACCTTCGCGCGGTCGAGGATCGCGCCCGTGTCCACGCCTCGCGGCAGCGTGCCGTACGCGACCCCCCAGTCCCGCGCCAGGCGGGAGGCGTTGAACGCGTCCGACACGGCATGATCGCCGGCCCGCAGCAGCAGGCCGCCCTGCAGCAGCATCGCCATCCGCTCGACGACGTGGCGGGCGCGGTACTGCAGGTCGTCGGGATCGGAGAACTCGTTGCGCAGCATCGACAGCGCGCCGTCGTAGCGGGCATCGGCCCCCGTCGCGAGCTCCAACTCACCGAAGAACGCCTCGATCGTCTCGGGCTCCTTCGCCATCGCGCGCAGCGTGTCCAGGGCCGCGACATTGCCCGAACCCTCCCAGATCGAGACGAGCGGCGCCTCGCGATACAGGCGCGGCATCCCCGACTCCTCGACGTACCCGTTGCCGCCGAGACACTCCAGCGACTCGGCCGCATGTGTGGACCATCGCTTGCACAGCCAGTACTTGGTGACGGCGAGCCCGACCCGGCGGACCGCCGCCTCGCGGACGTCCCCGCGCAGCGACCGGTCGACGGCACCGGCCAGTCGCAGGGTCGCCGCTGTCGCAGCCTCGGAGTCGACGGCGAGGTCGGTCAGGACGTTGACCATCGCCGGCTGCTCGAGCAGCCGCGTCCCGAACACGCGGCGATAGCGGGCGTGGTGGATCGCGTTGGCGACGCCTATCCGCATCCCCGCCGCGGCCATCAGCGCGCAGTCCAGCCGGGTCATGTTGACCATCTCGATGATCGTGCGGACACCGCGGCCGGGCTCGCCGACCAGCCAGCCGGCGGCGTCCTCGTACTCGATCTCGGCCGACGCATTCGACCGGTTGCCGAGCTTGTCCTTCAACCGCTGCAGGAAGAACGCGTTCCGTGTGCCGTCGGGCAGCACCCGCGGGACGAGGAAGCAGGACAGGCCACCGCCGGTCTGGGCGAGCGTGAGGAACAGGTCGGACATCGGCGCCGAGGTGAACCACTTGTGGCCGGTCAGCAGGTAACTGCCGTCGGCCTGCTCGACCGCGCGGGTGGTGTTGGCCCGGACGTCCGAGCCGCCCTGCTTCTCGGTCATCGACATCCCGGCGATCAACCCGCGCTTGGTCAGCGGCGCCCGCAGCCCGAAGTCGTACACCCGGTTGGTCAGCAGCGGCTCGTACGCCGCGGCGAGGCTCGGCGTGCCACGCAGCGCGGGCACGACCGCGTACGTCATCGAGATCGGGCACATGTGCCCCGCGTCGGACGGGCCCCAGGCCAGAACCTTCGCCGCTCGGGCGACGTGGGCGCCCTGCCGGGCGTCGTCCCACGGGGCACCATGCAGCCCGTGCTCGACCGCCGTGCGCATCAACTCGTGGTACTGGGGCAGGTAGTCGACCTCGTCGATGCGGTTGCCGTAGCGGTCATGCGTGCGCAGCACCGGCGGGTGCGTGTCGGCCAGCCGGCCCCACCCCTGCACGGTTTCGCTGTTCGCGAGCAGCGCGAGTTCGCGGACCTCGTCCTCGGCCCAGCCGGCACCCTCGCGATGCAACGCCTCCCACAGCGCCGGGTGGGTCGAGATGTCCAGGCCGGTATGGGGCGGGACCTGGTTGGTGACGTCATGCGTATGAGGCATCAGGAACTCCCATTCCGCGTCGCAACTCCGATTCCGCATAGTGCGAAGGTGATCAGCGTGGGGACCGTGTCCGGCTCGGCCACTCCCCTGTCCAGCGGATCGACGAGCACCTCGCCGATCGCGCCGATCAGTGCCGACGCGGCGACTCCTGGGTTCTGCGGCGGCAGCTCGGCGCTCGCGATGCCGTCGGCGACTGCGGCGGCGACGACATCCGTGAACGCCTGCCGGAATGTCAGGCGCAGCACGTCGACCTGCGGCGCGACCGGTTCGGCGAGCAGCGCGTAGGCCAGCCGCGGGGACTTCATCGCGCGCCCGGCGAACGTCTCGATCACCGCGGTCAGCCGGTCGGCCGCGCTACCCGGCGGTGCCGCAGCGGCTCGCACCGCCTCGACCTCACGACTGACGACCGCGCGGAACACCTCCGCGAGCAGGTCGTCCTTACCGGCGAAGTGGTTGTAGACCGTCCCCGAGGCGACGCCCGCACGCGCCGCGACGCGGACGATCGAACATCCGCTGTACCCCGACTCGCCGACCAGCTCGGTCGCTGCCTGGGTGATGGCGGCGCGCTGGCCGTCCAGCCGGGCCTGGATCTGCGGAGTACGCCGGTACGCCATATCAAGCAGTGAATCACCGATTCATTGCTTGGTCTACATGGCGGCCGACCCGGTGGGGACGAGAACGGACATCCACAGCGCCGTCAGTTGGTCGACCACGCGCGCGCGGGACAGTCGCAGGCTCCCCGACAGCGCCGCTTCGATCACTTCGGCCGACCCGCCCATAAGGAACAGCGCGGTCGCCCGGGCGGTGCGCCGGTCCGGGATCGGCGCGAGCCTCAGCCGCGGCAGGCTGGCCAACACCACGTCCGCGAACCGCATGATGTCCACGTGCCGGCGATCGCGCAACGGCCCGTGTCCGGCTGCGGCAACAAGCAGCGCGTTGGCCTTGCGGCGGTCGTCGGCGACCACCCGGTAGCCGGCGCCGATGGCAGCGCGTACCTGCGCGCCGAGCTCGTCCGGAGCGCCGGCGAGCGCTGCGATCGACCGCTCGGCGATCTCGGCGGTGACCGCGTCCACGACAGCCACGAGCAACTCGTCCAGATCGGCGAAGCTCTCGTAGAAGTAGCGCGTGGTCAGCCCGGACCGGGCACAGATCGAGCGCACGCTGATGCCGGACAGTCCGTCCTCGTACAGGCAGTCCAGCCCGCTCTCCAGCAGCGCGGTCCTGCGCGCCTGCACGCGCTGGCCGTGCGCAACCCCGCGGTACGAACGCGGCTCAGCCACTCGGCCTCCCTCGTCGGCCTGTCACGTCCGCTTCACAATGTTGACAACGGTCGTTGTCAGTCTAGGGTCGGGCGTGGTACCGGACAACCAGTTTGCGAGGCAACCGATGTCGATCGAGGCCCAGGCCGGCGCGCCCGTCGGCCGGGACGAACTGCGCGCCGCCCCGTCGAGAACCGGCCTGCCGCTGATCGGGACGACGCTTCAGGTCCTGTCCGGCGAGATCTACACCAACCGTGATCGCTACGACCAGCTCGGGCCTGTGACGTGGAACCGGGCCTTCGGCATCAAAGGGATCATGGTCCAGGGCCCCGATGCCGCGGGCGAGGTGCTGCAGAACCGCGACCACGCCTTCGCGAGCGGGCCCGGATGGTCCTCCCTCATCGGACCGTTCTTCAAGCGCGGCCTGATGCTGCTGGACTTCGAGGAGCACCACGTACATCGCCGGATCATGCAGCAGGCGTTCACCGCTGACCGGCTCGCGGCCTATCTGGAGCCGATGAACGACACGCTGCAGAGCGGTCTTGCCTCGTGGCGCGACGGCGACCGGTTCCGCTTCTACCCCGCCGTCAAGCAGCTGACACTGGACATCGCAACCCGGACGTTCATGGGCGCGCAACTCGGTGCCGAGGCCGACCGGCTGAACCGCTCGTTCGTCGACTGCGTGCGCGCCGGCACCGCGATCGTCCGGGTCAACGTGCCGGGCCTGCGCTGGTCGCGTGGCCTGACCGGGCGCAGGAGACTGGAGGCGTTCCTCTACCCGCAGCTTCCGGCCAAGCGCGCGAGCGAGCAGAACGACCTGTTCAGCGCGCTGTGCCACGCGCGCAGCGAGGACGGTGAGCAGTTCAGCGACGCGGACGTCGTCAACCACATGATCTTCCTGCTCATGGCGGCGCACGACACGACAACGATCACCATGTCGACGATGGCGTACTACCTCGCGAAGTACCCGCAGTGGCAGGAGCGCTGCCGCGCCGAGTCCGAGGCGCTCGGCTCGCCGACGGTCGACTACCGGGATCTGGATCGGCTCGTGTCGCTGGATCTGGTGATGCGCGAGTCGATGCGGATGGTCACGGCGGTGCCGGGGGTCGTGCGAAGGAGCGTGAAGGACACCTCGGTCGCCGGCTACTTCGTCCCTCGAGACACGCAGGTGACGGTCAACGTCCACTTCGGCCACCAGCTCGCCGAGTACTGGCCGGACCCCGGCCGTTTCGACCCGGAACGGTTCTCCGACGAACGACGCGAGGACAAGATCCACCGCAGCGCGTGGATCCCGTTCGGTGGCGGCGTGCACAAGTGCATCGGCATGCACTTCGGGACGATGCAGGTGAAGGCCGCCATGCACCAGGTCCTGCAGAACTTCGAATGGTCCGTCCCGCGCGGCTACGAGCTGCCGATCGACTGGACATCGCTGCCGCGGCCCAAGGACGGCCTGCCCGTACACCTCGTCCGCCGGTAGCGAAGATCGGCCGCAGCTGCTACCCACGGGAGCGTGGCCTTTCTCGACGCTCCGACACCGCTGGCGTTCACGCACCGCGGCTTCGCCCCCGACGGCGCGGAGAACTCGATGGCCGCGTTCCAGCGAGCCGTCGACCTTGGCTACCGATACCTGGAGACCGACGTCCGGGTGACGGCGGACGGGGTCGCGCTCGCGTTCCACGACGCCGGCCTGGATCGGGTCACCGACCTGCGCGGCCGGGTCGTCGACCTGCCGTGGAGCCAGGTGCGGCATGCGCGCATTGCCGGGCGGCACCCGATCCCGCTGCTGACCGATGTGCTCGGCGCCTGGCCGGACGCGCGAGTGAACCTCGACGTCAAGGCCGACGCCGCCGTCGGACCGACCGCCGATGCGATCAGGCGGACGGGCGCCGCCGACCGGGTGTGCCTGGGCTCGTTCGCCGGTGCTCGCATCGAGACGATGCGCCAGATGATCGGCCCGCGGCTGTGTACCTCGCTCGGGCCGAAGCAGGCGCTGACCCTGCGCGTCACGCCTCGCCGTTGGCACACCACGGCGGCGCTCTGCGCGCAGGTGCCGGCGCGGATCGGCCGGTTCGTGTTCGTGGACGCGCGGTTCGTCGAGGCCGCGCACCGGCAGGGCCTGCAGGTCCACGCCTGGACAGTGAACGAGCGGGCCGAGATGCAGCGGCTGCTGGATCTGGGCGTCGACGGCATCATGACCGACCAGGCGGACGTGTTGCGGGACGTGCTCGTCTCCCGCGGGCAGTGGCACGGCCGGTAGCGCGATGCCAGAGTCAGCCCGGCCGTCGGCACGAGCTGGCAGCCCCGACCACCGCAAGCGCGGACACGGCCGCCGCGCCACCGACGACACCCGTCGCGATCGGCCCACGGAGCCGGCCCGACCTCAGCGCCTGGGCGATGACGACCGCATCGCAGGCGTCGGCTGCCGCGCCGGCCAGCAGCCAGCCGACCGGACGGCGTCCCGCTGCGGCCGCGGTACCGGCACCGATCGCGATGTCCCGGGCCGCCGTCATCCGGGCCAGGAAGCTGACCCGCTTGGCCGTCGCCGTGTCCAGGCCCAGCACGCGGGTGGAGGCCACCGGCGCGAGCAGAAGTGCGGTGCCGAACACGAGCCGGCCCAGGCCGATCGATCGCGCGAGTGCGTGCCGGGCGAGCAATCTCCGCAACGATGGAACCGAATCACGCTCCGCAACGTGAATAGGGGTAACGGCCGGAGATCGACCGGGTCGGTGCGGCACAGGCGATCTGCCTCTCGGGCGGGCTGGCACGGTCCTGAGCCGCACGCAGGCAACACGGTTATTACAGAGGACCATCAGGGAATCATCACTCAACCCCGATCGTTCATACGAGTGCAAGCTAGTCCAGGAGGTGCCCACCATGGCAGACAGGACACTGCGGGGCAGTCGGCTGGGCGCAGTCAGCTACGAGACCGAGTACGGCGCTGAGCCGGCCCCGCGCAACATCGCGGCGTATCGCTGCCCGCGCGGTCACGAGTTCCGCGTTCCGTTCTCGGAAGAGGCCGAGGTTCCCACTACTTGGGAGTGCCGGCTCGACGGCACCAGTGCCGTTCTCATAGACGGGCCCGCGCCGGAGGCGAAGAAGAGCAAGCCCCCGCGCACGCACTGGGACATGCTAATGGAGCGGCGGACGATCGCCGATCTGGAGGAAGTCCTGGCCGAGCGACTCGACGTGCTTCGCGCCCGTCGCGGAGCCAAGAGCGCCTGAGCCACCAGCTCTACCGAATCAGCCCTTCATCGCCGGCGGCGATGAAGGGCTGATCGCAGCTGCGCCGACCGATGCGCCGCGCCCCATCCGGTGACGCGCCAGAACGCCTCCCGCACGATCGAGCCGCTCATCTTGGACTCCCCGCGCTCCCGCTCGGCGAACGTGATCGGCACCTCGAGCACGCGGAAGCTGCCGCGCAACGCCCGCCAGACCAGGTCGATCTGGAAGCAGTACCCCTCCGACGCCACCGCGCCGTAGTCGATCGCCTCCAGCACCTCTCGCCGGTACGCGCGGTACCCGCCGGTCGCGTCGCGAACCGGCACGTTGAGCGCCATCCGCGCGTACAGGTTCGCCCCGCGCGAGAGCACCTCTCGGCGCAGCGGCCAGTTGATCACCGCGCCGCCGGGGATCCACCGTGACCCGATGACCAGATCGGCGTGATCCAGGGCTGCGAGCAGCCGTGGCAGCTGCTCGGGTGCGTGCGAGCCGTCGGCGTCCATCTCCACCAGCACGTGGTAGCCGGCGTCCAGACCCCAGTCGAAACCGGCTATGTACGCGGCGCCCAGGCCCTGCTTCGAGCTCCGGTGCATAACGTGGACCCGAGGGTCGGAGTCGGCCATCGCGTCAGCGACCTTGCCGGTGCCGTCGGGGCTGCCGTCGTCGACGACGAGCACGTGCGCGTGGGCAACGCTCTGATGCACGCGCTCGACGATCCGTTCGAGGTTCTCCAGCTCGTTGTACGTCGGGATGATCACCAGCACGCGCCGCTTATCCGCGGGGGGCGGGTCGGGGCTCATGTCGTCACCACTTCCTCGTTGTCATCTGACTCATCGACACTGTCGGCATCGGATGTCGTGCTCGCTGCCTTGCGGCGCGACGGCAGGACCGCCCAGCCCATCGCTGCCACCGCGAGGGCAGCGAGCAGGTATTCCGGGACGGCGCCCAGCCAGACCGCGGGCGTGGTTCCCGTTCGTAGCGGGACGCTCGCGACGAGCACGTCCGGGGTGAACAAGGCCCCGGAGCGTTGCCGGATCCCGCCGTCCGGACCGATCACCGCCGTTACCCCGGTCGTCGCGACCTGCAGCACGGTCCGCCCGGTCTCCACGGCACGCAGCCGGCTCATGGCCAGCTGCTGGTACGTCTCGTCGGTGTGGCCGAACGTCGCGTTGTTGGTCTGGACGACGAGCAGCTGCGCGCCGGCGGCCACGGACGAGCGCACCAGGGAGTCGTAGGCGACTTCGAAGCAGATCACGTCACCGATCGGGAACGGCCCGCCGCGGAGCAGCCCGTTGCCCGTCCCGCCCACCATGTCGCGATCGACGAGCTTGGCGTCCGAGCTGACCCACTCGGCCAGGCTGCGCAGCGGCATGTACTCGCCGAACGGGACCGGGTGACGCTTGATGTACTGCGCACCGGGTCCGGTCGTCGGCGACCAGAGGATCCCGGCGTTGCGGCGATGGTTAGCCCCGGGCCCGTCCAGGATCGCGCCGACGAGGACCGGCACGCCGATCAGCTTCACGACCTTGTCGATCTCTGCGTATGCGGTCGCGTCGTGGAACGGGTCGACGTCGGACGCGTCCTCCGGCCAGACGACCAGGTCGGGCCGCGGCACCGTGCCCGCCTTGATCTCGTTCGCGAGCCGCACCGTCTGCGCGACGTGGTTGTCCAGCACCTGGCCGGCGCGATCCTCGAAGGCCAGCCCGCGGTCCGGCACGCTGCCCTGGATCAGCGCGACGGTGGCCGTCCTGCCGTGCCCGTCCGGAGCCGGCCCGAGCGGCCAGGACAGCAAGCCACCCAGCAGCGGGATCGCGATGACCGTCGCCACCGCGGCTGCGAGCGGACGCGGGCCGAGCGGCCGGACGTGGCGCAGCGCCACCGCGAGTGCCGCCCCGCCGAGTGCGACCGCGAAGCTCACCAGCGGCGCGCCGCCGAGGGCCGCGAACCAGCGCAGCGGGGACAAGGCCTGGCTGAACGCCAGCCGCCCCCACGGGAAGCCGCCGAACGGCAGACGGTCGCGCAGGAACTCCTGTAGCACCCAGGCCGACGCGATCCAGACCGGCGAGCCGGGCAGTCGCTGCACCAGCGCCAGGGCCGCGCCGAGTGCCGCGAGGAACACCGCCTCGGCGATGGCGAGAACCAGCCACGGAACGGCACCGACGTAGACGCCGGTCCAGTGCAGCAACGGCCCGAAGAAGGCCAGCCCGTACAGGAAGCCGAGCCACGCGCCGGTGCGAAGGCGGCGCCGGTCCACCGCGATCGACAGGCCGGCAACCGAGACGATCGCCAGCGGCCAGAGACCGGCCGACGGAAAGGCCAGCGCGCCGAGGATCCCTGCCACCACCGACAGCAGCGCCGCCCACCTGGCGCGGAACGCCGGAACGGCACGGCTCGGCAGCATCTGACCAGTATCCCGGCGGCGGGTGCGGTCCGAGCGCGATTCTCAGCGTGTGTCGAGGCCGGTGCCGAAGATCGGCTCGCCGCGCAGGATGGTCGCGACGCAGGTCGGCAGTTCCGGGCCCGGCGCGAGGTCGGGCAGACTCGGCACGGCCGCCCGCGGGTCGGTGCTCCAGCGGGCCACCCGCTCGTCCGGTGCGTCGACGCCCAGCTCACCCGCCCGCCAGATCGCGAACGTGGCCACCGCACCCGGAGCCAGGACTCCCCCGTCGCGCCCGGCAGCCCGCCAACCCGCGCGGGTGTGCGCGGCGAAGGCCGAGCGGACACTGATCGCGGCGTCCGGGTCGCTCGGGTGGGCGGCCGCCCGAACTGCCGCCCACGGCCCGAGCGGCGTCACCGGTGCATCCGAGCCGAAGGCCAGCGGGACGCCCACGGCGGCGAGCTCGCCGAATCGATTGAGCTGCCCCGCGCGCGCCGGGCCCAGCCGCCGGGCGTACATCCCGTCCGCTCCGCCCCACGCCGCGTCGAAGCCGGGCTGGACCGACGCGAGCAGTCCGGATGCGGCCAGCCGGCGGGGATCGCGTACCAGCTCGGCGTGTTCGATCCGATGGCCCGCGCCCCCGGCCCGTCCGATCCGCGCGGTCACCAGGTCCACGGCGTCCAGAATCTGGTCGACGGCGGCGTCACCGATCGCGTGGAAGCCGGCCTGCAACCCCGATCGGATGCAGCGCAGGATGTGCTCGGCGACGTCGTCGGTCGAGAACCGCAGTGCGCCCGACGTTCCCGGCCGATCGGCGTACGGCTCGTGCAGCGCGGCGGTGTGCGAGCCGAGCGAGCCGTCGCAGAACAGATCGCCGCCGGCGCCAATGGCACCGAGCTCGAGTGCGGTGTCGACCCCGAACAGCTCGCCCCAGTAGCCGATCACCTCGGCCACCGGCTCCTCGGCCGCCAGTGCGAGCAGCCCGGCCAGGTCGTCGGCGCTGGAGATCGCGGGGCCGGCCATCTCGTGAACGCACGCGATACCCAGTGAGGCCGCGTGCTCGAGCGCCGCACGCTGAGCATCGCGGATCTGGCCGGCGCCCAGGGCACCGAACGCGGCGGTGCGCACCGCGTCGTGGGCCGCGCCGGTCAGCGGGCCGTCGGCGGCGTACCCGGGCAGGCCGGCCAGCCCGTCGACGGCCACCGCCAGGGACGACGAGATCGCGGCCGAATGCGCGTCCACCCGGGACAGGTACACAGAGCCGCCGTAGGAGGCGCGATCCAGCTCGGCTCGCGACGGTGGCCGCCCTTCGGGCCAGGCGCTCTCGTCCCAACCCGTGCCGAGGATCGGCCGGCCGCGACCGGACCGTGCAGCGCGCTCGACCCGGGAAAGCGCCTCGGCCAGGCCGGCGGCACCGGACAGGTCCAGGCCGGTCAGGGCCAGGCCGGTGGCGGTTGCGTGCACGTGCGCGTCGACGAATGCCGGGGTCACGAACGCGCCGTGCAGATCCACCGTCCGCACCTCGGCGTCCGTGCCGGTGCTCGCGTCGTCACCGATCCAGCTGATGACCTCGCCGTCGACCAGCAGCGCTGTCGCGTCGGGCACGGCCGCGCTGTGGACGCGAGCGTTGCGGTAGAGGGTGCGCACGCTGCAGAGTGTGCCAGCGAACGGGGCGGTAGCGTTTACGGCACCGCCGATCATTGGAGAGCGATGGCAGCGAGTATCGAGGACGTCGCCCGGCTCGCCGGGGTTTCCATCGCGACGGTGTCCCGCGCACTGCGCGGCCTGCCCGACGTCGCCGCCGCCACCCGCGACCGGGTGCTGCTTGCCGCCGCGGAGCTGGACTACGTCGCGTCGCCGTTCGCCGCGCGCCTTGCCAGCGGGCGAACCGCAACCGTCGGCGTCGTGGTGCCCTTCGTCAACCGCTGGTTCTTCGCCGAGGTGATCGACGGCGTCGAGTCCGCCCTGCGGAAGGCGGGCTTCGACCTGCTGCTCTACAACCTCGGTGACGCCGAGGGTCGGGCCCGGTTCTTCGACGTGATGCCGATGCGTAAGCGCGTGGACGCCGTCCTGATCGCCAGCCTTGTGCTCGACGATGCCGAGTTCGACGCGCTCGCGGCGCTCAGCTGCCCGGTCGGCCTGCTCGGGCTGGCCCGTCCGGGCTTCATCTCGACGCGGATCGACGACGTCAAGAGCGCGCGCACCGCCGTGGGGCATCTGGTCGAACTCGGTCACCGCCGGATCGGCCTGATCGGTGGCGACACGGACGACCCGATGCGTTTCACCCCGCCGCTGCACCGGGCCGACGGCTACCGGGACGCGCTGCGCGAGGCGGGCGTCGAGCCGGACCCCGCGCTCGAGGCGCTCGGCTACTTCACCATCGACGGTGGCGGGGAGGCCGCCGAGCGGCTGCTCGCAGTCCCCGAGCGGCCGACCGCATTGTTCGCGGAGAGCGACGAGATGGCGTACGGGGCGCTGCGGACCATCCGCCGCGCCGGGCTGAGGGTTCCCGAGGACGTGGCCGTGATCGGCTTCGACAACCACGTCAACGCCGAGCTGATGGATCTGTCCACGATCGTGCAGCCGGTCGCCGAGCAGGCGCTGGACATCACGACCCGGCTGCTGACCGCGATTGCAGCCGGCGGCAACGTCGACGCCGACGAGGTGGTGCTGCCGACCGAGTTGATCGTCCGCGGAAGCACCGACCCCGCCAAGTCCCTGAACTGACTTCTCACGCGATGACTCTGATGCTGATCGATGCGGCGAACCTGTACTTCCGCGCGTTCTACGCGGTCCCTGACTCGGTGACCGCGCCGGACGGGCGCCCGGTGAACGCGATCCGCGGTTTCCTGGATATGTCCGCGTCGCTCATCGACAAGCGCCGGCCGACGAGATGGGTTGCGTGCCTGGACACGTCGTGGCGCCCCGCGTTCCGCGTCGAGCTTGTGCCCACCTACAAGGCACATCGCGTCGCGGCCGACGGCACCGAGGCGATCCCCGCCGCGCTGTCCGTGCAGGTGCCGTTGTTGCTCGATGTGCTCGCCGCTCTCGGCCTGGCGGCGGTCGGAGCCGACGGATTCGAGGCCGACGACGTGATGGCCACGCTCGCCACCCGCGACGGCGAGCCGGTCGAGATCGTTAGCGGTGACCGCGACATGATCGCGCTCGCATCCGACCGGGTGCGGGTGCTCTACACCGGCAAGGGTCTGGCCAAGATGGAGGACCTGGGACCGGAGGAGGTCCGGGCCAAGTACGGCATCAGCGCCGAGAACTACGCCGACTTCGCCATCCTGCGGGGCGATCCCAGCGACGGCCTGCCCGGCGTGGCCGGTGTGGGCGAGAAGACGGCCGCTGCGCTGGTCGCCCGCTTCGGCGCGGTCGAGACGATCGTCGCTGCGGCCGAGGCACGCGCGGACGGCTTCCCCGCAGGCGCCACGGCGAAGATCCTGGCGGCGCGCGACTATCTTGCCGTGGCGCCGGGTGCCGTCCGGATCCGACTCGACGCGCCGATCGGCGAACTCGATGACGCCCTCCCGACCGAGCCGTCCGACCCCGACGCATTGGCCGAGCTGGCCGACGCGCTGGGCATCGGATCCTCGGTGGGCCGCCTGCGGGCCGCGGTCGCCGCGGCTATCGGCTGACTATCCGTTCGCGGTCTGGGGCGTGTAGCCGCCGCTGTCGTCGTTCATCGTGACGGTGAACTTGGCGTTGTCGGCGCCGGTGCAGGTGAACGTCTTGCCCTTCTTGATCGTGATGTTCTTGCCACCGTTGCACACGACGTTGCTCGCCTTGCCCAGCTGCGAGCTGTTCTCGATGTAGCTCTCGACCGCCGTGTGGCTGAGCTTCTTCGTCACGAGCACGCCCGGTTTGATGAACAGCACCACGGCCAGGACGGCGATGATCACGACGCCGACGCCGACGAGCGACCAGAGCAGCCCCTTGCCCTTCCTCGCCGGGCTCGCCTGCGCGTAGCCCTGCGGCGCATAGCTGTGCTGCTGGTAGGGCGGCTGGTAGCCCTGCTGTTGATAGCCCTGCTGGGGGTCGCCACCGGAAGGGTAAGCCGCTTGCTGATCAGGGGGCTGCTCGTAAGCACCGTAGCCCTGCTGGTAGCCGCCCGCCGGATATCCCGACTGATAGGCCTGCTGTTGATAGGGATCAGTGTCCGGGCCCGGCTGCTGGTACCCACCGGGCTGGTAACCCTGCTGCTGGTACCCACCGGGCTGGTAACCCTGCTGCTGATACGGATCGGCGCCGTAGCCGGGCTGCTGGTAGGTCGGCGTGCTCTCGGTGGGCTGGTACGGCGACTGATGGCCACCCTGGTCGTAGCTGGGCGGCTGGTAACCGGACGAGCCCGCACTGATCGGCGGGAAGACGACCGTGTGCTGGGTGTCGTCCTGCTGCGGACCGGCCGTGACCGGTGGCAGTTGCGAGGTCTGCTCCTCGTCGGGAGCCTGCCACTGCGGCTCTGTGGGCGGCGCCTGCTCTGCCGGCGGCGCCTCGGCCGCGGGCGGCTGCCCTTGCTCGTCCTGACTGTCCTGATCGCTCACGCGGCACACGCTACTGCGAATCCTCGCGCCACGGCAGCGCGACCCGGGCTTACCAGGCCGATCCCCAGCTTGCCCCGTCGATCACGGTTGCATGCTCTGGGCCACCACGCCGCGGCGAACCGCCTTGATCGCGGCCCGGGCGCACGCGCGCAGCGGAGGCACGTCACCGACCGGCGATGGCGCCGCGGCGATCTGGTCGAGCAGGTCGAGCAGTTGCTTGCACCAGCGGATGAAGTCGCCGGCCGACAGCTCGGCACCGGTCTGCGTGCTCGCCTCGAGGGCCTGACCGAGGGACTCCCCCTGCGCCCAGCGGTGAATGGCCCAGACAAAGCCGGTCTCCGGCTCGCGGCTGACCGGCAGGCCGAGGTCGCGCTCCTGCTCGGCCAGATCGGCCCATACCCGCTCGGTCATCGAGAGCGATTCGCGAACCGCATCCGAGGGCATGCGCTCCAGCATGCGCTCGCCGCGTCGTGCCTCGTACACGACCGTGGACACGACCGCGGCCAGCTCGGCCGGCTGAAGGCCGTCCCAGGCACCCGCGCGCAGACATTCGGCGACCAGCAGGTCGGCCTCTGACCAGATGCGGGCCAGCACCCGCCCGGGCGCGGTCGTCTCCTCCCCGACGAGGTAGCCGCGCGAGTCGAGCAGCCCGCAGATCCGGTCGAACGTACGGCCCAGCGAGCCGGATCGGCCCTCGATCCGGCGGCGCAGGTCGTCGTTCTCCCTGCGCAGCCGCTCGTGCCGCTCGGCCCATCGGGCGTGCTGCTCGCGCTCCGGGCAGCCGTGGCAGGGGTGCGCGCGCAGGGCCGCTCGCAGCCGCAGAACCTCGGCGTCGTCACCGGCTGCGGAACCGCGGCGGGTGGGCCGTCCCGCCGGCGGCAGGTCGAGGGCCCGGATGCTGGACGCGAGATCGCGCCGGTCCTGCGGCGAGCGGTGGTTGACGTGCCTGGGCACCCGGGTACGCGCCAGCACGTCGACCGCGACCGAGAAGTCGACCAGCGAGAGCCGGCCACCCCACCGCGCCTCGGTGACCACCAGCGGCCGCGGATCCTCGCGCGGGTGCAGCCCGGCGTCGAGGACGACAGCCAGCCCGGAGCGGCGGCCGGCCGGCACCCGGATCACGTCGCCCGGCCGTAGCTGTTCGAGCGACTTGACCACGGCCGCCCGGCGGGTGCGGGCACCGTCGCGGGACAGCGTCGCCTCCCGTTCGGACAGCTCGCGCCGCAGCTGCGCGTACTCGGCGAACTCGCCCAGGTGGCAGCGCAACTGCTTGTCCTGCTCGCGCTGCGTCTGCTCGTTCCGGCGGATCTGCTTGGCCAGCCCGGTCACCCCGCGGTCAGCCTGGAACTGCGCGAACGAGGACTCGAGCAGCTCGCGCGACGCGGCCCGGCCCAGCTGCCCGACCAGGTTGACCGCCATGTTGTAGGACGGGCGGAACGAGGACCTGAGCGGGTAGGTGCGCGTCGAGGCCAGGCCCGCGACGCGACCGACGTCGACCTCCGGCGACCACAGCACCACGGCGTGCCCCTCGACATCGATGCCGCGGCGGCCGGCCCGGCCGGTCAGCTGCGTGTACTCGCCCGGTGTCACGTCGACGTGCGCCTCGCCGTTGAACTTGCCCAACCGCTCCAGAACTACCGTGCGCGCCGGCATGTTGATGCCCAGCGCCAGCGTCTCGGTCGCGTACACAGCGCGCACCAGGCCGCGTACGAACAGGTCCTCGACCGTCTCCTTGAACACCGGGATCATTCCGGCGTGGTGTGCGGCCACGCCGCGACGCAGCCCGTCGCGCCACTCCCAGTAGCCGAGCACCTCCAGGTCCGCTCCGTCGAGCGTCGCGGTCCGCTCGTCGATGATGGCTTGGATCTGCGCGCGCTCGTCCTCGTCGGTGAGCCACAGACCCGCCTGCACGCACTGACGGACGGCAGCCTCGCACCCGGCCCGGCTGAACACGAACGTGATCGCGGGCAGGAGGCCGTCGCTGTCCAGCCGGCTCACGACGTCCGGACGGTGCGGTGGACGCCAGCCACGAAGCTGGCGCCCACGACCACCCCGCCGCAGTGCGCCGGGATCGAGGTAGCGCATCCGCTCATTCAGGTAGCGGGTCAGAGCCGGATCGACTGTGCGCGCGTCCAATGCGAACAGGTCGAACATCCGCGTCCCGACCAGGACGTGCTGCCACAGCGGAACCGGTCGCTCCTCGTGGACGATCACCTTCGTCTCGCCCCGGACGCTGACCAGCCACGCACCGAACTCCTCGGCGTTGGACACGGTGGCCGACAGCGACACGAGGCGCACGGACGCGGGCAGGTGGATGATCACCTCCTCCCAGACCGCCCCGCGGAACCGGTCACCGAGGTAGTGCACCTCGTCCATCACGACGTAGCCGAGGTCGGCGAGGGACGTGCTGCCGACGTACAGCATGTTGCGCAGCACCTCGGTCGTCATGACGACGATCGGAGCCTCGCTGTTCACGGAGTTGTCGCCCGTCAGCAACCCGACGCGCTCGGCTCCGTACCGCTCGACGAAGTCGTTGTACTTCTGGTTCGACAGCGCCTTGATCGGCGTCGTGTAGAAGCACTTCTGGCCCGACCACAGGGCGAGATGGGCCGCGAACTCGCCGACCACGGTCTTGCCGGCACCGGTCGGCGCGCAGACCAGGACGGAGTGCCCGTCCTCGACGGCTCGGCACGACTCGTCCTGGAACGGGTCCAGCGCGAACGGGTACTGCGCCCGGAACTCGGTGTAGGCCGGGCGCCCGGATCGCTCACGCGCCGCCGCGTACCGCTCGCTCGGCGACGTCATGAGTCCAGCTTAGAGACCGGGCGGGCGGCTCAGGTGGAGTCGGACCAGCCGTCCGCCTCTGACCCGGTGAGGGCCTGGGGAAGTGGGTCGATCCTCGACGGCACGTCGTCATCCAGGCTGGCCTCGGCCAGTTCGTCAGCCCTGCGCCTGGCCTTGCGCTTGTCGTGCATGACCGCGAACAGGACAGCGCCCTCGAACAGGATGACCATCGGCAGCGCCATCGCGCACATGGTGAACGGGTCGGTGGTCGGGGTCGCTACCGCTGCAAAGACGAAGATCAGGAAGACGCCGAGCCGCTGCGACTTCTTGAGCAGCCTGCCGGGCAGCACCCCGGCCAGGTTGGCCATCACGACCAGCAGCGGCAGCTCGAACGCGGCGCCGAACACCACCAGCATGAGCGTCACGAAGCCGAGGTACTTGTTGATCGTCAGGATCGCCTGGGTCTGGTCGGTGCCCAGCCGCAGCAGGATGTTCAGCCCCTTGGACAGGACCACGTACGCCAGCGCCATGCCGCCCGCGAACAGGATCGTCGACGCCGCGATGAACCACAGCGTGTACTTGCGCTCGTTCCTGCGCAGGCCCGGGGTGATGAACGCCCAGATCTGGTACAGCCACAACGGGCCGGTGAGCACCACGCCCGCGATCAGCGAGATCTGCAGCCGGGAGGTGAACCCGTCCAGCACGCCCTGATAGGTCAGCACGCACCTGTTGGTTCCCTGCGGTTCGAAGCGGTACTTCGTCGGGACGGAGCAGTACGGGTGCTTGAGGAACTCCAGGATCGGGCTGTACAGCTCCCAGCCGACGACGGCCCCGACGGCCACGATGATCACGACGATGATCAGCCGTCGCCGCAGTTCACGCAGATGGTCCAGGACGGACATCCGCCCTTCGGGGTTGCTCGCTCGCTTGCGGAACACCGGAGCCCTCACCACGTCATCGACCGGCGTCGGTACCGGGCAGCCGCCTCTGCACGGCGGCGAGGTCGGCCTGCAGTCCGTGCAGCCGATCCGTCACCACCTGCAGCCGGGTCAGGTCGGCCTTCAGACGGCGGGCCTTCCAGACGATCTCGTAGGCGCAGAAGGCGAGGACGACGACGGCCAGCACCAGCGCAGCGATCCACGCGATGACAGCGATCTCGAGCACGGGGACAGCCTACGTCGCCGAATACGCGGCCAGCGCGTTCGCGGCGTCCGTGCGGATCGCCTCCGCCAGCCAGCCCGGGGAGAGCACCTCGACCTGGCCTCCCGATCCGAGCACCAGGGCACGCACCCAGGCGGGCTCGGACACCCGCAGGCTGATCTGCAGTCCGGCATCGACCTCCGCCGCGTCCTCGACCGAGTAGTAGTCCGCCACCCAGGCGTACCCCGGAGCCAGCCGCAGGACGACGAGCAGGTGCTCGGACGCCGGCTGGTACACCCCGTCGCTGAGATCGCGCAGCTCGACGTCGGCGGGCGGGTTTGCCGGCTCGTCCAGGAGTTGCACGTCCTCGATCCGGTCGGCGCGGAACACCCGCACCCCCTCGGCCCGTCGGCACCACGCCTCCAGGTACTGGTAGCCGTCGGCCTCGAACAGGCGCAGCGGGTCGACGACACGTTCGGTGGTCTCGTCGCGCGCAGCCGTGTAGTAGCGCAGCCCGAGCGCGCGCCGCTCGTCCAGTGACTTCTGCAGGATCGGCACCAGGCGCTGCGTATGGTCGAGCTCGATTGCGACCGTCGCATCGTCGACCGCGCCACCCGCGGCTGTCTCGACCTTGGCCAGGGCGCGCTGGACGGCGTCGGTGTCGGTCAGGCCCGGCGTCTCGGCGAGGGTGCGCAGCGCGACGACCAGGGCGAGCGCCTCCTCGGCGGTCAGCCGCAGCGGGCGGGACATGCCGGCGTCGAAGATGATCGACACACTGTCGCCCTCGTAGGACAGGTCGATCAGATCACCCGGACCCTGCCCCGGCAGCCCGCACACCCAGAGCAGCTCCAGATCCTTGATCAGCTGCCTCTCGGTGATCCCGAAGTCCGCAGCCGCGTCGGCCGTCGCGATGCCGGGACGGGCCAGGAAGTACGGCACCATCGCCAGCAGGCGCGGCAGCCGCTGCTCGACGGCACTCACGCCGGAGCTCCGGCCGCCACTGACACCCCGGCCGCCGCGGACAGCCGGGAGACCACGGCGTCGACAAGCTCCGGCGGGTCCAGCACCTGAGCGCCGGTACCCGCGCTCGTGACCATCCGGGCCAGCCAGCCGACGTCGGTGAACGTGATCCTCAGGACCGAGTCGAGCTCCGCGTCCGCGATCCGGCGCAGCTGCCCCGCACCGCTTCCGCCGACGCGGACATGTGCGACGCGCGAGTCGTCGGGGATACCGCCGTTGACGAGCGCCAGCAGGTCCACGCCCTGCGGGCGCTCGTACTCACCTGTCCGGCCGATCACGTCGACCCGACCGGTGATGCGCGACAGTCGGAAGCTGCGGGCCTCGCCGCGGTCCCGGTCGAATCCGACGACGTACCAGCGCCTGCGCCAGGACAGCACGCCCCACGGTTCGATCGTGCGTTGCTGTGCGGTTTCGGCTCCGGGCTTGTGGTAGTCGAAGCGCACGGCCCGGGCCTGGCGGGCCGAGTCGAGCAGGACCGGAAGGCTGGGATCGCTGGCGTCGACGTGCGGCACGGCGCCCGGGGTGCCGCTGGTCTGGATGTCCGTCCCGGCTGCACGCAGCTTGAGCAACGCCGACCGCGCCGCCTCGCCCAGGGTCGCCGACTGCCACAGCCGAGCGGCCAGTCCCACGGCGGCTGCCTCGGCCGCGTCGAAGCCGATCGGCGGCAGCTCGTAGTCGCGCCGTTCGATCCGGTAGCCGTCCTCGGGGTCGAAGTGGCTGTTGTGCCCGGTCTCCAGCGGGATCCCGAGGTCACGCAGCTCGGCCTTGTCCCGCTCGAACATGCGCTTGAACGCCTCGTCGGTGGTCCGGCTGCCGTCCGCGGCCTCGTAGCCCGGGACCGCGTCGCGGATCCGTTCGGCGGTCAGGAACTGGCGCGTGGACAGCAGGCAGATGACGAGATTGACCAATCGCTCCGCGCGCCGGGCTGCCATGTCCTCGAAACTAATGCCAGTGCGCCTGCGCTGCGTGACGGCACGCGTACTCGTCATGAGGTCATTGTCCCCGATCGGGCGAGCGAGATGGCACGAAAGGTACGCCTCGGCCGGGCCGGCCTACATCGAGGCGATGAGTTTCTCGACCCGCTCGTCGACGCTGCGGTACGGGTCCTTGCACAGGACGGTGCGCTGCGCCTGGTCGTTGAGCTTGAGATGTACCCAGTCGACGGTGAAGTCGCGGCGCTTCTCCTGGGCCCGCTTGATGAAGTCCCCGCGCAGCTTGGCGCGCGTGGTCTGCGGCGGGATGCTCTTGGCCTCGAACACGGACACGTCCGCGGCAACCCGGTCGACGGCCCCGCGCCGCTGCAGCAGGTAGTACAGGCCACGGGTCCGGGAGATGTCGTGATAGGCGAGATCGAGCTGCGCGACCCGCGGCGAGGACAGCGGCAGGTCGTGCTTGGCTCGATAGCGCTCGATCAGCTGGAACTTGGTCGCCCAGTCGATCTCCCGGTCGATCTTCGAGATGTCCTTCTGCTCGACGGCGTCCAGCGTGCGGCCCCACAACTCCAGGACCCGCTTAGCGGACGACGCGCCACCCGCGGACGAGGTCGTGGCCGGCACCGGCTCGTCACCGTTGCGGGCGACGAAGTCGACGGCCCGCGAGTAGTACTCGCGCTGGATCTCCAACGCGGTCGCGCTGCGGCCGGCGGCCAGCCGGACGGGGCGGGTGCCGGTCATGTCGTGGCTGATCTCGCGGATCGCACGGATCGGGTTCTCCAGGGTCAGGTCGCGGAACGTCACGCCGTGCTCGATCATCCGCAGCACCAGATCGGCCGAGCCGACCTTGAGCATCGTGGTGCACTCGTTCATGTTCGAGTCGCCGACGATCACGTGCAGGCGACGGTACCGCTCGGCGTCGGCGTGCGGTTCGTCCCGCGTGTTGATGATCGGACGGCTGCGAGTGGTTGCCGACGAGACGCCCTCCCAGATGTGCTCGGCGCGCTGGCTCACGCAGTAGACGGCGCCACGCGGTGTCTGCAGGACCTTGCCCGCGCCGCAGATGAGCTGGCGGGTGACCAGGAACGGGATGAGCACGTCGGCGAGCCGGCTGAACTCGCCGTGCCGGCCGACGAGGAAGTTCTCGTGGCAGCCGTAGGAGTTGCCGGCCGAATCGGTGTTGTTCTTGAACAGGTAGATGTCGCCGGCGATGCCCTCGTCGTGCAGGCGCTTCTCGGCGTCGACGACCAGGCCCTCGAGAATGCGCTCACCGGCCTTGTCGTGCGCGACCAGATCGGTGATCGAATCGCATTCGGGTGTCGCGTACTCCGGGTGGCTGCCGACGTCCAGGTACAGCCGCGCGCCGTTCTTGAGGAACACGTTGGACGAGCGCCCCCACGACACAACCCGCCGGAACAGGTACCGCGCGACCTCGTCGGGTGAGAGCCGCCGTTGACCGTGAAAGGTGCACGTGACTCCGTACTCGTTCTCGATGCCGAAGATGCGCTTGTGCACGCCCCGAGCCTAGTCGGGTCAGGGGGTCAGTTGCAGGATCGGCGAACCGTCCGGCGCCGTGATGTCGATGCTCTTGATCTGGTCGCGGTGCAGTGCCGTGCCGCTGGCGAACTTGATGTCCCTGCCGGCGACCAGCGTCCAAGTGCCGAGCGGTTCGGCCGAGCCGTCCTTGGCGACGACCGTCAGCCCGTAGGCCGCATCGGTCTGCGCGTAGCCGTCGTACCGGCAATCCAGCGAGATCTGCGTGCCCCACGAACGATCGGCAACAACGGCCGTCGCGTGCACCGGGCTGGCCGCGACCGCCACCATCGCCTGGGGATGCGGTCCGGGAGCCGAACCCGCCGGCCACACGGCGACGGCGAGCGCCACCAGAGCGGCCGCAGCCAGACCGGCGAGCGCCCCGGTCAGCCACCGACGGCGCCCTTGCTCGCGCCGAGCCCGCCTCAGCAGCCCTGGCAGCAGGGTGTCAGGCACGGCCTCGGTGACCTCGGCGAAAGGGATGCTGCCCAGCAGTTCCGGCAGGTCGGCGAGTTCGCGCACCCGGGCGGTGCACTCCTGGCAGGTCTGCAGATGCGCCTCGAACGCGGCGCGCTCCTCGGCCGACAGCGCGCCCAGGACGTACGCGGCGTCGTCGTGGACGAAGCGGTCCTCGGTTGTCATCGCGCACCTCCCATCTCGTCCAGTGCCAGTCGCAGTGCGCGTAGCGCGTAGTGCGTCCGGGACTTCACGGTGCCTGGTGGAATGCCCAGCGTGGTCGCGGCCTCGGCGACCGACGCGCCGCGGAAGTAGCATTCGATCACCACGTCGCGGTGCTCGGGTGAGAGCGTGCGAAGGGCTGCGGCGACCAGCTGGCGATCGACGGCCTGCTCGCTCAGGTCCGGTACCGACCGCTCCGGAACCCGCTCGGTGACGAGCTCGGAACGGCTGCGCGCTGTCCGCCACTCGTCGATGACGATGCGCCGCGCCACGGTGAACAGCCAGCCGCGGGCCGATCCGTCGGACTGGTCGAGCACCGCCGGATTGCGCCACGCCCGCAGCAAGGTCTCCTGCACCACGTCCTGGGCACGCGCGCGATCGCCGCCGGTAAGCCGCACGACGTAGGCCCACAGCACGTGCGCGTGCTCGTCGTGCAGCGCCCGTAGCAGCTCGGCCTCCCTGGTCGCCACCACCGCGTCCGTGCCTCTCCTGCCGCCTCCGCTCGCGCGGGACCGATTCGGCTGGTCGAGTGCCAGTGTGACGGTCGCGTGCATACCTGCCTATACGCAGTCGACGCGAAATCGGTTCAGGACTCGCTCGCGCCACCGGGCTGCTCGTCCCGGTCGTGCGGCGGGGTGTCGGTGGGCGCGGGCTCGCCGGCCGGCTCGCCGTGATCGGCCGGAAGCAGGGCAGTCAGGGCCAGGCCCTCGATGCGACGGAACTTGCGCTTGCCGCGGGTACGGTCCAGGACGGCCACCTCGAGCTGGTTCGCCGGCAGCGAGCGATGGCCACCGTCCGCTCCGCCGACGCTTCCCAGCGCCGCTACCGCCGTGGCCAGCGCCTCGCCGAGGGACTGCCCCGCGCTGTAGGTCCGGCGCATCTCCGAGCTCAGCGCGTCGGTCTGCCCGCCACCCATCACCAGGAAGTCCGGCTCGTCGACGATCGTGCCGTCGTAGGACAGGCGGTAGAGCTGATCCTCCTCGCTGCTCTGGCCGACCTCGGCGACGCACAGCTCGACCTCGTACGGCTTCTGCTGCTCGGTGAAGATGGTGCCGAGCGTCTGGGCGTACGCGTTCGCGAGGGCGCGCGCCGTGACGTCGCGGCGGTCGTAGGAGTAGCCGCGCAGGTCGGCGAGCCGGATGCCCGCGACGCGCAGGTTCTCGTACTCGTTGTACTTGCCGACGGCCGCGAACCCGATCCGGTCGTAGATCTCGCTCACTTTGTGCAGGGCCGAGCTGGCGTTCTCGGCCACGAACAGCACGCCGTCGACGTAGTTCAGGACGATCACGCTGCGGCCGCGCGCGATTCCCTTGCGCGCGTACTCCGAACGGTCCCGCATGATCTGCTCGGCGGACGCGTAGAACGGCATGGACATGTCGGCTGCTCCTGTCTGCGCGCTATGAACCGGGTCGGGCTTCGCGGTCGGCAAGCAGGGCGCGGACGACGGTGTCCAGCTCGCCGTCGCCCACGCGGGCCGTGCCCTCCGGCGTGGCGATCATGACGACCGGGTAGATGCCCCGCGTGATGTCGGGGCCGCCCGTCGCCGAGTCGTCGTCAGCCGCGTCGTACAGCGATTCGACGACGACGCGGATGATCTGCTCGCGATCCATGCCCTCGCGCCACAGCTTCTTCAACGCGCCCTTCGCGAACAGCGAGCCGGACCCGACCGAGTAGTAGTAGCGCTCCGGATAGCGACCGCCGGTGACGTCGAAGCTGTAGATCTGCCCGGCCGTCGATGCGCTCTCGGCGTCGAGGTCGATGCCGGCGAACATCGGCACGACGGCCAGCCCCTGCATCGCCATGCCGAGGTTGCCGCGGATCATCGTGGCGAGCCGGTTGGCCTTGCCGTCCAGCGTGAGCTGGGTGCCCTCGATCTTCTCGTAGTGCTCGAGCTCGACCTGGTACAGCCGGACGACCTCGACGGCGAGCCCGGCAGCACCGGCGATACCCACCAGCGAGTAGTCGTCGGCCGCGAAGACCTTCTCGATGTCGCGCTGCGCGATCAGGTTGCCCGCGGTCGCGCGGCGATCGCCGGCCATCACGACCCCGCCGTCGAACGTCGCCGCCACGATGGTCGTTCCGTGCGGGACGGAGGTTCCCGGATGGGCGGCCGAGGGCATCAGGTCAGGCGAGGCGGCGGACAGGAACTCGGTGAAGGAGGACGAGCCGGGCGAGGTCGCGAAGCGCAGGATCCCGTGGACGGATCCCAGTCCGCCGCCTCGTTCGATGCTCAAGTCCGCTCCTGATTCGGTGTGCCGTTGGCGTGCACTGCCAACCTACCCACAAGCCGGAGCCGGGCTCGACGTCAGGCGGTGCGTCGTTCGTCGGAGTCGTCAGGCATGGTTGGTTCCCCACCGAACACATGGAATCCGACGTGTGCGCCAGGGTGGTCGATCAGTTCGCCCCAGGCGCCCTGCCGCAGGTAGGCGACTGCGCGCAGCATCAGGTCCGTGCGATCCCTGAACTGGCCCGACGCGCCATTGCAGTTGAAGCACAGCAGGCCACGCACTCGAAGCGTGTCGTGGTCATGATCGACATGTTCGGCCGGCGCCTCGTGACAGATCGCGCACAGGCCGTTCTGCTGGGCGAGCATGCGATCGACGTGTTCGGCCGTAATTCCGTACCGGCGCGGCAGGCGATAATTGCGAGACCCGCCGTTCTTCGCGACGGATGCCCTTGTCCGCGCGTTGTGACACTGCTGCCTCATTCACCTCCTTTTTGGACGAACGCACGAACAAAGTCTTCGGCGTTGGTCTCGAGGACGTCGTCTATTTCGTCGAGGATCGCATCCACATCCTCGGTCAGCTTCTCGTGGCGCTCGCTGACGTCGGTGCTCGATTCGGTGC
>JBOGDQ010000005.1:0-16779 GCA_050742975.1 Jatrophihabitantaceae bacterium | reverse complement strand
GGTCGCCAAGCGGCCGGGGCTGCGCTCCCCGGGCGCCGTGGACGGCTTCGAGCTGGCCGTCCGCGCCGTCGTCGGCCAGCAGATCTCAGTGAGCGGCGCCCGTACCCTGCTCGGCCGGATCACCGCGGAGCACGGGCTGGCGGTGTTCGATCGCTTCCGGCTGTTCCCGAGCGCCGAGGAGTTCGCCGGGATCGACCCCGAGACGCTGCCGATGCCGCGGGCTCGTGCGCGGACGCTGCTGGCGCTGGCCGAGGCGTGCGCGGACGGCGTGCTCAGCCTGGATCCGGGCGCCGACCGGGAGCGGGAACGGGCCACGCTGCTCGCCCTGCCCGGCGTGGGCCCGTGGACGGCGGACTACGTCCAGCTGCGGACGATGCGCGATCCGGACGTCCTGCTGAACACCGACCTCGGCGTCCGCAAGTCGGCTGCCGCGCTCGGCGTCGACCTGACTGACGGGCGTCCCGGCTGGGCACCGTGGCGCTCGTACGCGACCCACCACCTGTGGGCTGCGCCGCACTGACCTACTCACGAAGGATGCTTGTATGCGCTACACCTACGCCGGCTCACCGCTCGGCGACCTGCTGTTCCTCGGGGACGACGGTGGACTCACCGGCCTGTACCTGAACACGACGCGCTACCCGGTGCGCGTCGGCTGCGACTGGGTGCGCGACGACCTGGCGTTCGCTGACGTCCACCGGCAGATGGACGAGTACTTCACCGGCGAGCGCCGTGAGTTCGACCTGCCGCTGAACGCACGGGGCTCGGCGTTCCAGAAGCGGGTATGGGGCGCCCTGTTGGAGATCCCGTACGGCGAGACGACGAGCTACGGCCGGATCGCCGCGCAGCTGGGCTCGCCCGACGCGGCGCGGGCGGTGGGACTGGCGAACGGGCAGAATCCGATCTCGATCATCGTGCCGTGTCACCGGGTGATCGGTGCCGATGGTTCGCTCACCGGGTACGGCGGCGGGCTGCCCGCCAAGCAGTTCCTGCTCTCACTCGAGGCGTCGCACTCCGGCCTGTTCGCGGCCGGCTGACCCGGTCGCTTGACCCCGCTTTGCACCTTTCAGCCGCGCGATTCGGCCTGTTTTACGCCACTGAAAGGTGCAAAGCGGTCAGTCGTTGAACTCGTTCTGGGCCGCCTCCAGGCCGCGTTCGATCAGCGATTCGACCGCGTCCGCGGCTCGGTCGAGCAGGTACGGCAACTCCTTGCGCTCGGCCGCAGCGAACTCGCGCAGCACGTAGTCGGCCGGGTCCTGGCGCCCGGGCGGGCGGCCGATTCCGACCCGGACGCGCGCGTACTCCGTGCTGCCGAGCGCGGAGCTGGCCGAGCGCAGCCCGTTGTGTCCGCCGTCGCCGCCGCCGCGCTTGAGGCGAAGGGCCCCGAACGGCAGATCGAGGTCGTCGTGCACGATCGTGATCCGCTCGAGCGGCACCTTGTAGAAGCGGGCGATCGCGACCACAGGCCCGCCCGACTCGTTCATGAAGGACCTCGGCTCGGCCAGGACGACGGGGTGAGCGGCCAGCCGGCCCTCGACCACGTCGCAACGGCTCTTGTGCGCCTTGAACCGGCCGCCGATCCGTTCCGCGAGCAGATCGACGACGAGGGCCCCCGCGTTGTGCCGGGTGGCGGCGTAGCGGGGTCCCGGATTTCCCAGTCCGACGACCAGGAACCGATCACTCATCGACACGCCCTCGCAGATCTTGTTGCCCGCCTGCTGTCAGAGCCACCCGAACGCAACAAGATCGGCGCCAGTCCGTCATCGGCAACAAGATCGCGGCGGCTAGGTCGACGGCAACAAGGTCGGGGCGGAGGCCGTGGCGGCTACTCCGCGGGCGTGCCCTCGGCGGGCGGCTCGGCCGTTGCGCCTTCGGCTGCGTCGCCGGCCTCCGCGGTCTCGGCCGCCTCGACCTCGGCAACCTCGGTGGGCTCGCCCTCGCCGGCTGCTTCGAGCTCGGCCTCGGTCGGCGCCTCGTTGACGATCAGCAGGACCTGCTCGGGGTCACCGGCCAGGGTCGAGCCCTGCGGCAGCTTCAGGTCGCCGGCCGTGATCTGCGTGCCGAACCCGAGACCGTCGAGGCTGACCTCGATCTCGGTCGGCAGGTGGGTCGCCTCGGCCTCGACGGACACCGCGGTGTGCTCCTGCGCCAGCAGGCCACCCGCGACGAGCGTGCCGACGATCGTCAGCGGGACGTCGATGGTGACCTTCTCGCCGAGGCGCACGGCCAGCAGGTCGACGTGGTCGTACGTGCCCTTGATCGCGTGGCGCTGGATCGCCTTCGGGATCGCCAGCTGCTCCTCGCCCTCGAAGTCGAGCGTGAGCAGCACGTTGGCTCCGCCGTGGCGGATCGCGTTGGTGAACTCGCGCGCGGGAAGCGAGACGTGCCGCGGGTCGGCACCGTGGCCGTAAATGACGGCCGGGATCTTGCCGGCGCGGCGGGTGCGGCGGGCACCGCCCTTGCCGAACTCGGAGCGCGGCTCGGCGGGCAGACGGACCTCGGACACGGCAGAACTCCTCTGGGCTGAAAACGTTTCGGTCGTGTGCCGCGGTGAGCGATCGGACGCGGGGCGCGTCGACGAGCGACACCGCGTCGATCACGGATGCTCGAGTCCGAGCCGATCCCTCGCCGGGCAACCAGCCGAGCCTACCTGCTGCGGGCAGCCGGTTCGAACACGGCCCTCAGCGCAGCGCGTGCCTCAGCGGCTCGCGGCGCGCTTGTACTGGCGAACCGACAGCGGAATGAACACGGCGAGGATGAGCACGACCCAGCCGAGCGTGTACAGCTCGGGGTGCGCCAGCGACCAGGCCCCTGGGGCCGGCGGCTTGTCACCGTTGTTGCCGAACAGATCACGCGCCGCCTGGGTCACGGACGACACCGGGTTCCAGTCCGCGATCGCCTTGATCACCGGTGGCATGGTGTTCCGTGGCACGAACGTGTTCGCAATGAACGTCATCGGGAAGATGACCATGAAGGAGGCGTTGTTGACGACTTCAGGACTGGGCACCAGCAGTCCGACCCAGGCCATGATCCACGAGATCGCGTAGGCGAACAGGAGCAGCAGCAGGTATCCGGCAATCGCCTCCGGGACGGACGTGCGGATGCGCCAGCCGACGATCACGCCGGTGACGGACATGATCACCATGACTAGCACGTTGTTCGCGACGTCGCTGCCGGTGCGCCCGACCAGCACGGCCGACCGCGAGATCGGCAGCGAGCGGAACCGGTCGATGATGCCCTTCTGCATGTCGTCAGCGAGCCCGGCGCCGGTGATCGTCGCGCCGAAGATGACGGTCTGCGCGAAGATGCCCGGGATCAGGAACTCCCGGTAGCTGACGCCGGGCGGGTGGATCGCGCCGCCGAACACGTACGCGAACAGCAGGATGAACATGATCGGCGACATCGTCGTGAAGACCAGCAGGTCCGGCACCCGCTTGATCTTGATCAGGTTCCGCTTGGCGACGATCGCCCCGTCCATAAGGGCTTTGGTGGCGGTCATTTGGCTAGCTCCACACTTTCGGATTCGTCGTCCTGTTCGCCATTCGCTTCGGCGGCGTGGCCGGTGAGGGTCAGGAACACGTCGTCGAGGGTGGGGCGGCGCAGCGCGACGTCGAGGACGACCACGTTCGCCGCGTCCAGCCGGCGCAGCGCCTCGGTGAGCACGCCCGCGCCGCCCCTGACCGGAGCCGTGATGTGCCGGGTGTGGGTGTCGATCTTGAGGGCGCCGTTGGCCAGCTCGGTCAGGATCGCCTCCGCCGGGGCCAGCTCGTCCGGACGGCCCACGACGACCTCGACCCGCTCGCCACCGACCTGGGCCTTCAGCTCGTCGGCGGTGCCCTGCGCGATCGCCCGCCCGTGGTCGATCACCATGATCTTGTCGGCCAGCCGGTCGGCCTCCTCCAGGTACTGCGTGGTGAGCAGCAGCGTGGCGCCGCCCCCGACGAGCTCGACGATGACATCCCACATGTCCGCCCGGCTGCGCGGATCGAGCCCCGTCGTCGGCTCGTCCAGGAACAGCACCTTCGGCTCGGCGACGAGGGCACCGGCCAGGTCCAGCCGCCGCCGCATGCCGCCGGAGTAGGTCTTCACCGGCCGATCGCCGGCGTCGGCCAGGTCGAAGCGCTCCAGCAGAGCCCGCGCCCGCACGCGCGACCGCTTGGCGCCCAGCCCGTACAGGCGCCCGACCATGTCCAGGTTCTCGTAGCCGGTCAGGTACTCGTCGACGGCCGCGTACTGGCCGGACAGCCCGATCCGGGCACGCACCTCGCCCGGGTGCTTGGCGACGTCGAAGCCCGCGACCGCGGCACTGCCCCCGTCGGCGTCCAGCAGCGTGGTCAGGATGCGCACCGCGGTGGTCTTGCCGGCTCCGTTCGGGCCCAGCAGCCCGAGCACGGTCCCCTCCGGCACGGCCAGATCCAGGCCGTCCAGGGCCCGCAGCTTGCCGTACGTCTTGACGATCCCGGTCGCCCGGATCACGTCGGTCATCAGCCCTACCTCGGTCGTCGGCCACGGACCCGGTCCACCCTAGGAGCCGACGGCGACAACGGACGAACCGATTTCGCGGTTACATCACCACCGCGTGCAGGACGACCGGCTGGTGGGCCACGTAGTTCAGCTCGTCGGACTGCGTGACACCGCTCGGGGTGAGGGTGTCCATCACCTTCGGGACGGTGCTCGGATCGACGGTGCACATCGGGTCGCTGCTCGCCGTCGCGCACACGCCGAACGAGTACCCGCCGGGTGTGGCCGTGAACGCGCGCGCCTGGTCGGGGCTGTAGCCGTCCTGCCCGTGCAGGGTGACGGTGAACCCCCAGCCGGATGCCGGCGTCCCGCCCAACGCGGACTTGTCGACCGAGAACGTGATGTACCGCGAGATCGCGTTGGCCTTGATCGACACCGTGCCCACCGTCGCCCCCGAGGCGTCGATGAACCGCTGGCCGAACCCCTGCACCTCGATCAGCCGGCTCCACGCGTCGGTCGCCGCGATCTGGTAGTTGCGCTGCGGGTAGGACGCGGCGGTCGACGTCGGCGTGGCTCCGGGCTCGTGGACGTAGACGTCGACGAGCTGGGCCCCGAGGCCGCTGCCGAACGTCGGGGTGAGATCGGCCGTCTGCACCCGGAACGTGACCGTGCTACCGGTGTCGTACACCTGGAAGTCGGTCAGGTCGTACGCGCCGGGGTGGAAGTCGCTGGCGGTCGGGTAGGCGTAGTTGCCCGGGCCGTTGTCGTCGCCGGTGGGGTCACTCGCGTTGTACAGCAGGGTGCCGGTAACGACGTCGTTGACGACCGTGCGCACCTGCTGCGCCGTGTCCCCATTGCGCGCGGTCGACGTGATCACCAGGACGTTCGTGCCGGTCGCGGGCGGGACCGTCGTCGTGAACGCGCCGTCCCCGCCGGCGGTCAGCGTCGCGAGCGTCGTCGCGTCGCTGCCGTCGGTCGCCACGTCAGCGATGTCCACGGTGGCACCGGGCGCGGCCGTGCCGGCGACGGTGATGCTCGCGCCGGTGACGGCCGAGTCGTCCGTCGGCGAGGTCACCGTCAGCGAGGTGCCGCCCTGGGAGTGCCGCACGTACCGGTCGGTCGTGACGTCCGGACGCTCGAGGGTGCGCCCGGCCGAGAGGTCGGCGACGAGCCGGACCTGCGCTGCGGCGCCCCAGGTGAGCGGCGCTGCCGAGCCCGCGGGCGGGCCGTCCTGGAATCCGATCGAGGCGGTCGTCGGGTCGGTGCCGAAGGGCGAGGCGGCGACGTCCGGTGCGTCCCAGGCCTGCTCGGGCACCAGCCCGACACCGGAGGACATCGCGTCGATCGAGGCGAGCGCCGCGCCGGCCGCTGCCCCGTTGCCGGCAGCCAGGTCCTGCTCACCGTGCTCGCCCGCCAGCACCGGCCAGACGTGACCGGTGCCGACACCGGACGGGGCCCACGGCGCACCCTCGGTCGTGCACGACGTCCCGGCGCCGACGTGGCAGTCGCCGTAGCCGTCCCCGTTGTAGCGCAGGTAGCCGACCCCGCTGGGTGTCTGCCTCGCGATGGTGGCGTCGACGACCTTGAGCGAGTTCTGCACGTCGACGTCGTTCGCCGGCAGCTCGCCCAGGCGCACCAGCTCCAGGAACCCGGCGTCGACGACCTGCCGCTGGTCGAGCGTCGGGCCACCGTTGTTCAGGTTGTAGCTGATCGCCGCGTTCGGATCGCCGGTCTTGGACAGCCGGATGAAGTACGGCTTACTCGACAGCGGGCCGTTCGAGGTGAGCGCCCAGCCCTTGATGCTGCGCTGGTACTCGTCGGCGGTAGCCCGGAACACCCGCGCGGACGCCCGGTCGTGGTGCTGGTCGGCGATCGCGCCGGCCGCGGTCAGGCCGGCGATCTCGGCAGCGATGGTCGACGGCGAGTAGCCGCTCTGCTCCTCCCACCGCTCGACCCCGGACGCGGGTCCGTGGCTGATCAGGAAGTCGGCGGCAGCCCGGACATGCGGCCACAGCTGGTCGTCGCGCGCCAGGCCCGACTGCAGCACCATCAGGATCGGGTAAGCCGCCTCGTCCAGCTGGGTGTTGAACGAGTCGGGTGCGGTCTTGCCGTTGACGAGCGAGTTGCGCGGCATCGAGCCGTCAGGTTGCTGCTGGTCGAGCAGCAGGAACCGGGTGGCGGCGCGGGCCGTCGACAGGTCGCCGTCGGTGAGCAGACCGCTGAACGCCTCGTACAGGTCGCGCGAGAACACCTCGCGGTACGAGCCGAAGTAGGTGTTGTTCGGATCCCCCGCGCTGACCGCCTGGCCCCAGGGCGAGGCGAGCGAGGCCACGATCGCGCCCGGGAACGTCTTGTCCTCGCTGGACTTCAGGACGTTGGCCGAGACGTAGTACTCCTTCGTAGCAGCGTCCTGCTGGGCGCGAGTGAGGCCGGGCAGGTGGCGAGACGGTCGGCGCAGGTGCGCGTCGTACGCACGCCAGCCGGCCTGGTACTGCCCGGCAAGCTTGCCGAGCGGGGTCGCGACGGTACGGCCCGCGGTGGCCACAGCTGCGGCCTGGGTCGTGCCGAATCCGAGCGCGAGCGTCGTCTGCCCGTGCCGGTCGAGCTGGACCTGCGCGGTCTGCTCGACGTTGCCCGCGGCGGCGTCGCTGTACGCGGGTGTCAGGGCGTGGCTGGCGTCCAGTTCGGTGAGGCCGTCGCTCGCGGTGCCGACGAAGCCTGAACTCGCGGCGACGAACGGGCGGTCGGCGCGCAGCGCGAGATACGTCGGCACGGCGTAGTCGCGGTTGGCCGCGTTCGTCTTGGTGTTGGTGTCGAAGGTGACGGGGACGGGCGCGCCGGTCGTGGTGTCGACCGTGGCCGAGTCCGCACCGCCATTCCCACTGCCCCCACCACCGTTGCCGCCGGCGGTCGCGTCGAGGCGGACGTAGAGGCGGTAGTGCGCGGCGGCGCTGGTCAGCGGCCGGTAGCTGGTGTGCATCACGACGCTGTCGCGCGCCGGATCGGTGAGGTAGGTCGTCGTCAGGCGGTAGGCGCCGGAGCGGGCGGTGGAGGTGACGGTGCAGAGCATGCCGGTCGGGTCGGCGGACACGGTGTACGTCGTGTCGCGCGACTGCAGGTCGGTGAACGTCGAGCCGTCGGTGACCAGGTACTGCATCGTCTCGACGTTGGTGGTGTCGATCGTCGGCGCATAGACGTCCGAGAGCACGCCGTCCGCGACGGTGTACCAGATCTTCGACGTCGTGTTCCTCGCGGTCCCGAGGCAGTCCTTGCGGGCCAGGTCGAAGTGGCTCAGCGTGCCGGGCCCATCTGGAGCCGCGGCGCTCTTCGGGGCGGGCGCGGACGTCGCGGACGTCGCGGGCTGCGCGGCCGCCAGGGCCGTCACCGTCGCCGCGACGCCGAGGACTGCGAGGAACCTGCGCTTACCGGGCATCGGACGCCTCCTATGGTCATATGTTCCCTGCACGAACATATGTGCCAGGTCTCATCCAAGGCCCTGCCCATAAGCGCTGTCAACGCCCATTCGGGTCAAAGCAGGCGACCCGCTGCGGGCAGGTAGGGTCGGCGCGTGTCCGCCGCGCCGACGAACCTGGTCGCGGTCCGGGTACCGGCGAAGGTGAACCTGCACCTGGGCGTCGGCCCCCTTCGGCCGGACGGGTACCACGAGCTGATCACGGTGTTCCACGCGGTCGATCTCTGCGACGTCGTGACCGTCCGCCCGGCCGAGGCTCTCTCGGTCCAGGTGGTCGGCGAGGGTGCCGGCGAGCTGCCGACGGACGCGGGCAACCTGGCCTGGCAGGCGGCGCGGCTGCTCGCCACGCAGGCCGGGGTGCCGGCCGGCGTCGCGATCGTGATCGAGAAAGCCATCCCGGTCGCGGGCGGGATGGCCGGCGGGTCGGCGGACGCGGCGGCCACCCTGCTCGCGTGCGCGCGGCTCTGGGGGCTGGCCGAGGACGGCCTGCCGCAGCTAGCCACCCGGCTGGGCAGCGACGTCGCGTTCGGGCTCGCCGGCGGCACCGCGCTCGGCACCGGTCGCGGCGAGCAGCTCGAACCCGTCCCGACGGGCGCGGCCCTGCACTGGGTGTTCGCCGTCGCCGACTTCGGCCTCTCGACCCGGGCGGCGTACCTCGAGCTGGATCGCCTGCGCGCGGCGGGCCTGGCTCCGGCCCCTGCGGGATCACCGGACACGCTGCTGGACGCGTTGCGCGCGGGGGATGCGGACCGGGTGGCTGCCCTCCTGGTCAACGACCTGCAGCCGGTCGCCGTCCGCCTCGCACCGATCCTGCAGGACACGCTCGACGCCGGCACCCGGCTCGGCGCGCTCGCCGCGATCGTCTCGGGCTCGGGGCCGACCTGCGCGTTCCTGTGCGCCGACGCCGGCTCGGCCGCCCGGCTCGCCGACACGCTCGCGGCCGAGGGCGTGCGCACCCGCACCGCGTCCGGCCCGACCTCCGGCGCGACCGTGATCTCCTGATGGCGAACCTGGTCAACCTCGAGAACGTCGGCAAGTCCTTCGGCACCACGACCGTCCTCGACGCGGTGTCGCTGGGCATCGCCGACGACGACCGGATCGGCGTCGTCGGCCGCAACGGCGGCGGCAAGTCCACGCTGCTGCACCTGATCCTGGGCGTCGAGACCCCGGACACCGGCCGGGTCACCCGCACGGGCGGGGTGAGCGTCGCGGCGGTCGGGCAGCGCGGCCGGTTCGCCTCCGGCGCGAGCGTGCGATCGGCCGTCGTCGGGGATGCGGCCGAGCACGAATGGGCCGGTGACGCCGCGGTGCGCGAGGTGCTCGCCGGGCTGGGCCTGGTGGCGGTGGGCACGGACTACCTGGACGCCGACGTGGACCGGCTGTCCGGTGGCGAGCGGCGGCGGGTGGCGCTCGCCGCTGCCCTGGTGCAGCAGGCCGACCTGCTGGTTCTCGACGAGCCGACCAACCACCTGGACGTCGAGGGCATCACCTGGCTCGCGTCCTACCTGGCGGCGCGGCGTGGCGCGCTGATCGTGGTCACGCACGATCGCTGGTTCCTGGATGCGGTGTGCTCGCGGACCTGGGAGGTGGTCGATACGGGCGTACGGCAGTTCGACGGCGGCTACGCGGCGTACGTCCTCGCCCGGGCCGAGCGCGCGCGGCAGGCGGATGCGGCCGAGGCGCGGCGGCAGAACCTGCTGCGCAAGGAGCTGGCCTGGCTGCGTCGCGGGCCGCCGGCACGGACGTCCAAGCCGAGGTTCCGGATCGACGCCGCCGAGGCACTGATCGCCGACGTGCCACCGCCCCGGTCGTCGGTCGAGCTGCGCTCGCTGGCGCAGAAGCGGTTGGGCCGGCGCGTCTTCGACGTCGAGGACGTGACGATGCGGGTGGGTGAGCGCGTCCTGCTCGATCACCTCACCTGGCACGTCGGCCCCGGCGATCGGGTGGGGCTCATCGGCGTCAACGGCTCAGGCAAGACCCACCTGCTGCGGCTGCTCGCCGGGGAGATCGCGCCGTCGTCCGGGCAGGTGCGCATCGGGCAGACCGTGCACTCCGCGCACCTGTCCCAGGAGGTCACCGAGCTGCCCGAGGGGTTGCGGGCGATCGAGGCGGTGCGCGAGGTTCGCACGGTGGCCGAGCTCGGGGGCGTGGAGCTCTCGGCGACCCAGCTGGCTGAGCGGTTCGGCTTCGACAACGACCGCCAGTGGACGCCGGTCGCGGACCTGTCCGGCGGTGAGCGGCGCCGGCTGCAGCTGCTCCGGCTGCTGCTGGCTCAGCCGAACGTGCTGCTGCTTGACGAGCCGACGAACGACCTGGACACCGACACGCTGGCGGCGCTGGAGGACCTGCTCGACTCCTGGGCGGGGACGCTCGTCGTCGTCAGCCACGACCGGTACCTGCTGGAGCGGGTGTGCGACACGATCGTCGCGCTCGTGCCGTCCGGGTCCGGCGCCACCGTCGCGGCGCTGCCCGGCGGAGTGGACGAGTACCTGGCCCGGCGCGCTTCGTCGGTCGCGGTCATGCCGGCGGGCGGGCGGCGCGAGAGGCGCGGCGACTCGTCGGTGGTCCGCGACTCGCGGGAGGCCCGCAAGGAGCTGACCCGGCTGGAGCGCCGGATCGCCGCGCTGGAGAAGCGGGAGGCGGCGCTCCACTCGGCGCTCGCGGAGCACGCTTCCCCCGCCGGCTACGCCCCCGATGGCGGGGGCACCCCCATTGACTTCGCCCGCGTGGCCGAGCTGGACGCCGAGCTGCGCGCTGTGCTCGCCGAGCGCGAGGCGGCGGAGGAGTCCTGGCTGGAGCTGTCCGACGACGGGTGACGCGTGTGCCTGCGAGTGGTCACTTACGCCCCCGAATGGACACCGACAACTGACCACTCGCGACGCAAGTGACCACTCGGGTCAGCTCTTGGGGTCGCGACGGGTGATCAGCCTGGGTTCGGGCTCCAGGTGCGCCAGCCCGTTCCAGCCGAGGTTCACCAGGTGCGCGGCGACCACCTCGCGCTTGGGCTTGCGCTCCTCCAGCCACCACTGACCGGTCAACGCGACCATGCCGACCAGCATCTGCGCGTACATCGAGGCCAGCTTGGTCGAGATCTTCCGCAGCTCGAACTCGCGGCTCAGGATGTGCTCGACCTGGCTGGCGATGTCGTTGAGCAGCGAGGAGAACGTGCCGGACGAGCCCACCACCGGCGAGTCACGCGACAGGATCCGGAACCCGTCGGTCTCCTCCTCGATGTAGGTGAGCAGCGCGAGCGCGGCCTGCTCGACCAGCTTGCGCGGATGTCCGGCGGACAGCGCGGAGGTCAGCCGCTCGAGCAGGTCGCTCATCTCGCGGTCGACGACGACGGCGTACAGCCCCTCCTTGCCACCGAAGTGCTCGTACACGACCGGCTTGCTCACGCCGGCGCGCGACGCGATCTCCTCGATCGACGTGGCCTCGAAGCCCTTCTCGGCGAAAAGGGCACGTCCGACATCGAGAAGCTGTTCACGGCGCGCTCGACCGGTCATCCGCACGCGGGGCCTGCCATCTGAATCAGTCATCAACGATGATGGTCCCATGACAACGACGTCGGAACCGATCACCTACGGCAGCTACCTTCGCCTGGACGACCTGCTGAGCTGCCAATCGCCCACCACCGATCAGCACGACGAGCTGCTGTTCGTGGTGATCCACCAGGTCTACGAGCTGTGGTTCAAGCAGATCCTGCACGAGGCGGCGCTGCTGCAGGAGCGCCTGGAAGCCGGCAACACCCCCGGCGCGCTGCACACCGCGCGGCGAATCGCCAAGATCCTCAAGACGATCGTCGGCCAGCTGGACGTGCTGGAGACGATGACGCCCAAGCAGTTCTCCTCGTTCCGTCCCGAGCTCGGCTCCTCCAGCGGGTTCCAGTCCAACCAGTTCCGTCAGATCGAAGCCGTCCTGGGCCGACGCGACGTCACCGTCCCGAGTGGTGATCCGCGGCTGGACTCGGCCGTGCAGCGGCGGGCGTTGTTCGACTCGCTGCTGCGCTACCTCGCTACCCAGGGGTGGGACGTCCCGGCCGAGGCGCTGGAGCGCGACCCGTCCACGGCATGGAAGTCCGACCCGACGATCCAGGTCATGCTGACCGAGGTCTACCGCGACGAGACCGCGCCGCCCGCCGAGGTGTGCGAGGCTCTGGTGGACATCGACGAGGGCGTCCAGGAGTGGCGCTACCGGCACGTGATGATGGTCCAGCGCATCATCGGCGCCAAGATCGGGACCGGCGGCTCGGCCGGCGCCGAGTACCTGCGCTCGACGCTGTTCCGGCCCGCCTTCCCGGACCTGTGGGAGATCCGCTCGCTGGTCTGAAGCTCGGATTTCCCCGCTGATGCTCGATCTGGACTGGCAGATCGGTCATCCGCGGGGAAATCAGCCGACCCTTCCCCGCTGCCGACCACTGCGCGCCCCCGGATCGGTCATCCGCGGGGAAACAAGCGGAGCCAACGCGTCGATCAGCAGGGCTAGGGCGAGGGTGGTCCCGACCGCGACGGCCAGGCCGCCGATCACGTCCGTCGCGTAGTGGTAGTCGGACGCGATCAGGCCGAGGCCGCACCCGACGGCCACCACGGCTGCCACCGCCGCGACCCAGGCGGCCGCGCGACGCGGCACCAGCGGACCGCTTGCAATCAGGACGACGACGACGGTCAACGTGCACCAGCCGGTCATGTGACCGCTCGGGTAGGCGAGGTAGCCGTCCTTGGTGCGGTGGACGAGCGGCTGAAGGACGTACTCGGTCAGGCTCGTCGCGCAGGCAGGCGCCAGCACCGCCAGCATCACGCCGCGCGGATACCGCAGCCAGACGCAGCACCCGAGCACCACGACCGACAGGACCAAGACGACGGGCGCGTTTCCGAGATCGGCGAACCAGAGCGCCGTCCGGTGGTTGACGTTCGCGAGGAACCAGCCGTCGACGGCGCGATCGAACGTGCCGGGCCGGGTGTGATGTGCGTACCGGATACCCAGCACACTGCCGACCGCCGCACACACCAGCACCAACGCAAAAGCGCCGAGCCGCCAACGCGGTGACAGCAGCGGCGGGTCGGCGAGCTTCATTGTCCGACGAGGCTAGCGGGCCGTCCGCGGCCCTTCAATCAGCGGCGCCGGACCGGCTGCGGCCCTTCAATCAGCGGCGCCGCGACCGGCCGCGGCCCCAGAAGGCAAGCCCCGCCAGCGCGCCAGCCCCGATCGCGGCGGTGGCCCGGTTCTGCCGCCGCATCCGTCCCGGGATCTCGGCGTAGGGGATCGTCGAGAACGAGACGAGCTCGTACCGCGAGACGTAGTGCCCGGGCAGGCGCCGTTCGAGCGCATGCTGCAGGCCTGTCTTCGCCCGGAACAGCTTCGAGTTGACGCGATCGCGCATCTCGACGAAGTTCTCCAGCGCCATGTCGGCGATCGCGTCGCAATTCGCCTTGCGCCGCTGCTCGTACTGCGCGAGCGCGCGGGCCCAGTCACCGCCGGTCTCGGCCAGGCAGCGGTCGATCTCGACGCAGTCCTCGAACGCGCAGTTGGCGCCCTGCCCGAAGAACGGGACGATCGCGTGCGCGGCGTCGCCGATCAACGCCAGCGTGCACCGTTGGCCGCTGTGCACCCACGGCCAGCTGCGGATCGTCACGAGCGAGCCGACCGGGTTCAGCCGGAAGTCCTCGACCAGCGAGGGCATCAACTTGGCCGCGTCGGGGTAGTGCGCGCGGAAGTAGCCGGTGATCTCCTCGTCGGTGGCCAGTGCGGCGATCTCGTCCTTCGGCCAGAACAGCGTGCAGGTGAACGAGCGGTCCAGGTTCGGCAGCGCGATCATCATCGACGACCCGCGCGGCCAGATGTGCAGCGCGTCCGGGTCCAGCGCGAAGTCGCCGTCACGGGCGGCGATGGTGAGCTCCTTGTAACCGTGTTCGAGGTAGTCCTGGCTGAAGTCGAAGCCGGGCCGGAACGTGACCGCCCGCCGGGCCGCGCTGTACGAGCCGTCGCTGGCCAGCACGATGTCGGCGCGCGGGCGACGGCGGCCGGCCAGGGTCTCGAACGACAGCTGCCCGGTCTCCAGATCGAGGTCGCGCAGCCGGTAGCCGAAGTGCAGCGTGACGCCGGGCGTCTTCTCGGCCGTGTCCAGCAGCGCGTGGTTGAGCTCGCCGCGGCTGATCGAGTTGATCGCGCGCATTCTGTCCGCGCTGTACGGGCGGAAGCTCTGCCCGCCGGCAACAGGGTGAACCATCCGGCCGTGCATGGGCAACGCGTGGCCGAGTGCCTGTTCGCGCAGCCCGACGTGCTCGAGCGCGTCCAGACCGCGCGCCGAGATCGCCAGGTTGATCGAGCGGCCGCGCTCGGCGCCGGTGACGCGCGGGTCCTCGCGCCGCTCGTACACCGCTACCTCGATACCCCGCCGGCCGAGCAGCGTCGCCAGCAGGCAGCCGGCCAGCCCGGCCCCGACGATCGCAACCCTCTCCCGCGGACCGCGGGGGGACGCCGATTGCTCAGCCATCGGCGTCCATCGCGGCGGCGAGGGAGGTCGCGGCACGCCAGCAGTCGTGGAACGTGCAGTACATCGGGACGGGCGCCAGCCGCAGGACGTCCGGGTTGCGGGCGTCGGCGAACACGCCGAAGTCGCGGCGCAGGATCTCGCTGACCTTGCCCGCTTCGACGCCGCCGATGCGGACGGACAGCTGCGCGCCTCGCCGCTCGCGATCGCGCGGCGTGATCAGCTCGAGCTGACGCCCCTCGGCCACCTCGTCCAACAGCGACTCGAGGTAGGCGGTCAGGCGGATGCTCTTGGCACGCAGGCGATCCAGGCCGACGTCGTCGAACAGCTCCAGCGAGGCCAGCACCGGCGCCATCGCCAGGATCGGCGGGTTGGACAGCTGCCACGAGTCGGCGCTGTCGACGGGCGTGACGACCGGCTCCATCCGGAACCGGGTCGCGGGATCGGTCGACCACCACCCGGCGAACTTCGGCAGCGAGCGGTCGGCGAGATGCCGCTCGTGCACGAACGCGCCGGCCAGCGCGCCCGGCCCGCTGTTCAGGTACTTGTACGAGCACCAGGCCGCCCAGTCGACGTCCCAGGCGTGCAGTTGCAGCGGCAGGTTGCCCGCGGCGTGGGCGAGGTCCCAGCCGACGATCGCCCCCGCCGCATGACCGGCGGCGGTGACGGCGGGGATGTCGAGGTACTCGCCGCTGTAGTAGTTGACCGCGCCGAGCAGGACGAGCGCGACGCGATCGCCTTGTCCGGCAAGCAGTTCGACCACGTCCTCGCTGCGCAGCGCGGACTCCCCGTCGCGGGCCTTCACCCGGATGATCGCCTCGTCCGGGTCGTAGCCGTGCCAGGCCGCCTGGCTGCGGACGGCGTAGCTGTCCGACGGGAACGCGCTGTCCTCGATCACGATCGCGTGCCGCTCGGGGGTCGGCCGGTAGAAGCTGACCATCATCAGGTGCAGGTTCACCGTCAGCGAGTTCATCACCACGACCTCGCGGGGCAGCGCGCCGACCAGCCGGGCGGCCGGCTCGCGCAGCAGCTCGTGGTAGGACACCCACGGGCGCTCGGCCTCACCGTGCCCCTCGACGCCGAGCCGGGCCCAGTCATCGAGCTCGCCGGTCAGCCGGTCCCGCAACGCCACCGGCTGCAGCCCCAGCGAGTTGCCGGCGAAGTAGGCCGACTCGGTGTACCTACCGGACGGGTCGGGCGGGATGTGGAACTGCGCGCGCAGCGTGGGCAGCGGGTCGCTGCGATCCAGCTCGAGCGCCTCGACCTCGGTCATGCCCACCACCCCTGTCTGGCTTGGCCCCTGAGCAGGGGATCCGTCGGCGCGTCGCCCTGCTGGGCGGCCAAGGCGGATCACGTCCATGTCTGCCCCCTCCCTAAGAGCACGTCGAGCCCGAGGAAGGTCTCGGCGTTGCCATGCAGGATCTGCCGCCGCGCCGCTTCGTCCAGGAACCCAGCATGACGCACCAGTCCCGCAGCCGGCCGCTCGCCCAGCGGATACGGGTAGTCGCTACCGACGACGACCCGCTCGGCCCCGATCGTGTCGACGAGCAGGCGCAGCGCACGCTCGTCGAAGACAACCGAGTCGACGTAGAACCGGCCGAGGTAGTGCGAGGGTTCGTGCTCGGAGGCGCCGATCACGTCGTGCCGTCCGCGCCAGGCGTTGTCCATCCGGCCGATCCAGAAGGCGAACGAGCCGCCGCCGTGCGCGAAACAGATGCGCAGGTCCTCGCCGACCCGGTCGAAGACGCCGCCGAGGATCATGGCAAGGATCGACAGGTGCGTCTCGGCCGGCATGCCGGTGAGCCAGCGGGCCATCCACCGGTCCAGCCGGGGCGAGGTCGGCATGTCCCACGGGTGCACGAAGACCGGTGCGCCGAGCGAGGCCGCGTGCTGCAGGAACGTGACGATCCCCGCGTCGTCCAGGTCGCGGTCGCCGACGTGATTGCCGATCTCGACGCCGACGTGGCCCTCGACCATGCTGCGCTCGAGTTCGCGGCACGCCGCGTCCGGGTCCTGCAGCGGCACCTGGCACATCGGCAGCAACCGGCCGCCGGAGGGCGCGCACAACTGCAGCGCCAGCTCGTTCATCACCCGGGCGATGTGCGCCGCCTGCTCGGCCCCGTGCGCGTAGGAGAAGAACACCGGCGTGGGCGAGACCACCTGCACGTCGATCCCGTCGGCGTCCATGTCGGCCAAGCGCTCCTGCGCGTCCCAACAGTTCGCACCGATTCGGCGGAACTCCCGGGCGCCGACCATGATCATCGCCTCCCGCTCCGAATCCACCCGCAGCCACGGCCAATGCATTCCCGGCGCCACTGCCTCGGACAGGTCCGGCCAGCCCCGGGGCACGTAGTGGGTG
>JBOGDQ010000004.1:0-5568 GCA_050742975.1 Jatrophihabitantaceae bacterium | reverse complement strand
GCAAGGTCGGCCAATGAGTGCACCACACCTGAGCGAGGTCGTGTCCCTGCCGTCCGGCGGGTCGCCGGCCGATCGCTGGCGCCCGAACCGCGCCGGGCTGATCGCGCTGTGGCGCTACTGGGACGAGACGTTCACCTTCCACAACGGTCGCGTGCTGCTGCGCGGGCCGAACGGGTCGGGCAAGTCCATGGCCCTCGAGCTGCTGCTGCCGTTCCTGCTCGACGGGGACAGTTCACCGTCTCGGTTGACCTCATCCGGCAAGCCGCGCGGGCGACTGTTCGACAGGCTGATGACCGGCAGCGACGAGCCGTCACGCACCGGGTTCGCGTGGGTCGAGTTCACCCGGGGCGCGGACGTGTTCACGGTCGGCGCGCGCATCCGCGGCTCGCGGGCAACAGGCAAGACGGACGTCGACCTGTTCACCACTACCCTCGCCGTCGGCCGCGACCTGCACCTGCTCGACACCACCCGCACGCCGCTGTCCCGCAGGGCGCTCACCGAAGCGATCGGCGACACCGGCCGGGTGCACGCCACCGCCGACGAGCACCGCGCAGCAGTTCGCGAGACTCTGTTCCCCGGCTTCAGTGCCGAACGCTATGCATCGGTCATCGGCGCGTTACTCGCGCTGCGCAAGGAGAAGCTGTCCGAGAAGCTCGACCCGGACAAGCTGTCCGACGTGCTTTCCGAGGCACTCCCGCCGCTGGACGAGCACGACATCGCGGCCGTCGCCGAAGGGTTCGAGCGCCTGGACCGGCGCCGTTCGGAGCTGGCCGCGCTCGAGCACGATGTTGCCGAGGCCCGGCACCTCACGCGTCGCCAACAGAGCTATGCCCAGGCGGTCGTCGTCGCGGCCGCCGCGCAGGTTCGCTCGGCCGAGTCCACCCGTGACACCGTCACCCGGGGCGAACGGATCGCCCGCGACGAGCTCGCGGCCGCCGAGCTGCGTAACGCCGCGGTGCGCGACGAGCGGGACGAGCTGACCGGACGGGACGACGAGATCGGCGTCGAGACCGACGCGCTCAAAGACAGCGATGCCTACCGCGCCGGCGCCAGCCTCGCCGACCTGCGGGCGCAGGCCACCCGGCTGCGCGAGATCGCCACCCGCGCAGCCATGGCCGCGACGGAGCGCGAGCGGCAGCGCGTGGACGCCGCCCGCGAGTCCGACGACGCAGCGCAGGAACACCAGCTCGCACAGGACAACGCTCGGCTCGCCGACACCGAACTCCGCGCGGCCGCCGAGCTGGTGGGCGCCGAGCAGGTCGCGACCGAGGCGTCAGGTCTCGATGATCCCGACGACGCCGAGCGGCTGCTGACCGCCTGGGGACGCGCCCAGCGCGACCGGGTGAGGGAGGTCCGCGCCGCTCTCGCCGCACACGAGCGGGCCGTGACCCAGCGCGATGTGCGCGACGAGCAGGTCAGCGCGGACGAGCGCACCGCCTCCGAGCGCACCGGCAGCGTCACCGCTGCCGAGCTGTCCGAGGCGGGCAGCCGCGACGACTACGCAGCGGCCGTCGACGCGTGGGCCGAGGGCTGCGTCACCGCGAGGGTGGAACGACTGCGTGCCGTCCTACCCACTCCGGCGCGCGATCCGAGCGAGGTCGACGCCGCCATCGCCGAGATCCGCCGAGCGGTTGCGGGCGAGGAGGCGACCTCCCGCGAGAAGCTGGAGCGCGAGCGCGCCGGCGTGCAGCAGGAGCAGGCTGTGCTGACGGCCGAGCGCGCGCGGTGGGAGTTCAGCAAGCTCGTCGACCCGGACGGTCCCGCGTGGCGCTCGGACCGCACCGAGCGGGCCGGCGCACCCTTGTGGCAACTGGTCGACGTCAACGACGGCCTTTCCGAGTCGCACGTGGACGGGCTGGAGGCCGCGCTGACCGCGGCCGGGCTGCTGGACGCCTGGGTGACGCCGGACGGGCAGGTCGACCTCGGGCCGGATCAGGCCGACATCCAGCTCACCGCCCGTCCGGCCGCAGGTCGCACGCTGCGCGAGTTCCTCGAGCCGGTCGCGGCGGGCACCGATGTTCGCGAGTCAACGATCGCGGCCGTGCTGTCCTCGATCCCGGTGCTCGGCACCGTCCTGACCGCGACGGACAGAGATTGCGACAACGCTGCCGACAGTGCTGCCGACAGTGCTGCCGACAGTGCTGCCGACAGTGCTCCCGACATTGCTATCGCGACCGACGGCAGCTACCGGTTGGCGAGTGCGGTCGGCCGCGGGCCGGTCCGACCCGCCATGCTGCTCGGCGCCGTCGCTCGCGAGCGGCACCGACTCGAACGGCTGGCCGAGATCGACGCCGCGTTCGGCGAGATCGAGCGGCGGCTGGCGGCGCTGGAGCGTCAGTCCGCTGCGCTGGAGCAGCGCCGCGTTGCAATCGACGCGGAGCTTGCGGCCCAGCCGCCGGGCGACGCAGTGGCCGTCGCTGTCCGGCGCCTCACCGAGGCCGTCGCCCAGCTCGACGCGGCACAAGACGCGCTCGAGGCCAGTCGCGCGGCCCGCCGCGTCGCCGAGGACACGGTGCGTTCCGCGCTGCGCGAGCTGACGACCCTGGCCACCCGGCACGGGTTGCCGGCCGAGCCGGCCGCGCTGGACGGTGTCGAGACCGCCCTGCGCCAGCTAGCCGCCTCGGCCACGACCTGGGGGCGACGCCGCCGCGAGCTGCGCGCTGGCGCGCGTCGGAACGACGACGCGGCCAGGCTGGCGCAGCGGGCCGCGAGCGAGGTGGCGCAGGCGACGGCAAACCAGGTCGATACCGAGCGGGAGGCCGGCGATCTGGAACACCGCGTCCAGACGCTGGAGTCCTCGATAGGCGCCGACTACCAGCAGCTCCTGGACCGTCTCGCCGCACTCGGCTCCGAGCGGAGTGCCTGCCGCAAGCGAGTACGCGAACTGGCGCTCGAGGCGGAGGCCCTGCAACGGCGAGTGGGCGAACTCGGCAAGGACGTCCAGACGGCCGAGGTGAAGCGGGCCGAGGCCGAAGCGGACCGGGAGCGGGCACATCAACACTTCCTCGCCGGGCTCGGCGCGCTGGGCGCCGACGCGGGCGTGAGTCCCGCCGGCCCGCTCGACACCGGGACGGCCGTGCTGGCCGCAGCCCGCACCGTCGGTGCCGAGCACGAGGCCGTGGACACCACACCACACGCGATCGAACGACGCTCGGAACAGGTGCGCGAACGGGTCCACGTCGCCCAGGCCGCGCTCGGTGCGCGTGTCGACTTCGACCGGGAACTCGCCGACGAGGGCTGGTGGGTGTTGCGCACCACCTCGGGCGGCCTGCGCCGCCGGATCGGCGAGCTGTCCGACGCGTTGGCGACCCAGCTCGCGGAGGGCCGGGCCGAACTCGCGGCCGAGGAGGAGCGGCTGTTCGAGCAGACGCTGGCCGGTAGCGTCCGGCGAGCTCTGGCCGACCGGATCCGGCAGGCGAACGCGCTGGTCGACGGCATCAACGCACAGCTGGGCGCGGTCCGCACAGCAGCGGCCGGGGTCGCGGTACAGCTGCGCTGGGACGTCGACCCGGACCAGCCGCCCGCGGTCAGGGCGGCCCGTGCGCTCCTGCTGCGCGATCCCGCCGACCTGTCCGAGCAGGAGCGGGAGGCCTTGCAGGAGTTCGTGCGGGCCCGGGTCGACCAGGCCCGCGCCGAGCTGGAGGCCAACGCTCCGTGGGAGGCCCGGTTGCGCGAATCGCTCGATTACCGTGCCTGGCACCGCTTCACACTGCAGGTCGCGCACCGCGACTGGGACGGCTACCAGCCCGCGACGTCCCGGCGGCTGCAGAAGCTCTCGACCGGCGAGCGTTCGATCGCGCTGCATCTGCCGATGATCGCCTCGGTCGCGGCGCACTACGCGGGCGACGATGGCGAACCCGCCGCATGCCCCCGCCTGATTCTGCTCGACGAGCTGTTCGCCGGCGTCGACACCGCCAACCGCGCGCAGCTGTTCGGGGCCTTCACGACCTGGCAGCTGGACGCCGTGTTCACCAGCGACCATGAGTGGTGCCAGTATGCCGACCTCGACGGCATCGCGATCCACTACCTGCACCCACCGACCGACAACGAGCCGGTCACGTCCACGCGGTTCACCTGGGACGGCAGGCGGCGCCTGATCGATCCCGCGGTCGCATGAGCAGAACCGCGAGGAAACGCTCCCGCTCCATAAGAGCGCCGCGCGTTCGTGCGGCGACGGGCCGATGACCGAACCAATGGCGCGGCTGGGCCGGCCGGCGCTTGCGCTGATTGTTGACGAACTCGCGCGCCGCTTCGCGGAGGGGGTCGATCCGGCCCGCCTCACGCTGCGCGGTCTGCCCGCTCAGACACAGCGCGCCCTCGCGGACCTGCTCGGCCAGGACCGGCTGCCAGGCACGGACGTCCGCTTGCGGGTGGACCGCCTGCTCGGCGTGCTCGGGCTGGCCTCGGTAGCGCAGCTGCGCTCACTCGTGGAGCAGTTGCGCGGACCGCTACCCGATCGTCGCGCCGAACTGGCCGAGGACCGTGCCTGCCGGGAAGCGCTGTGGAGCTGGCTGGACGAGCAGGCATCGGTCCTCGATCTCGGTACCGGATCCGGCCGACTGGCTGGCTGGGGGAGGGCGCTGCGGCCGACGGGCGTCCGCGGTGGGGTCGGCGCTCACCGTGCGCGTCTGGAGTCCGCGCTGCGCGTCCTGCGCGCACTGCCCGCTGACGGCGCGTCACTCGCGTCGTTCGCGAGCGATCACGCCGATGGCCCGCACGCCCTCGATCGCGGTTTCGCGTTGCCCGCGTTGGTGCTCGACGCCGTGGCGCTCGCCCTGGGGCAGGAGCGTGCTACCGATGCCGAGGCGGCGCGCGCGCTATGGGAGGCGGTCGGCGTCGTACCCGATCCGCTGTCGTCGACCGTGCTCACGCTCGGCCTGCCCGGTGGCGAGCGGACACCGTTGTTGCGCTGGCTGGCCGCCGCCTCAGCGACCGCGGAACCCGTCGTGATCACGCTCGCCAACCTGCGGCGTTGGTCGCTTCCGCCGCTACCACCAGACGCACGCCTCTATGTCGTAGAGAACCCCTCGCTCGTCGTCGAGGCCGCGGCCGGGTCGTGGGACGGTCCACCTATCGTCTGTAGTTCTGGCCGGCCCACCGTCGCCACGGTGACACTGCTGCGTCAGCTCACCGGCTCCGGGGCCCGCGCGCTCCAGCACGCCGACTTCGATCCCGCCGGACTGTCCATTACGCAGTGGCTGGCGCGGCAGGCCGGCACGATCCCGTGGCGGATGGGCGCGGCCGATTACGCTGCATGCGCAGGCGGCGCGCAGACGATCAGCGGCCCGGTGCCGGACACACCGTGGGATCCCGCGTTACGTGAGCTGCTCGAGCGCGAGCGCCGTCCGGTGTATGAGGAGCAGGTCCGCGCCGAACTGCTGGCCCGCATGCGCGAAGGTGTCGCGGCCCGCCAGGTGGCCGGCGTTGCGTCAGAGTCTCCAGCAACGAGCACGGAGCTGTAACCGCAGCGATGATCGATGCCACGGCGCTGGTGGGAGAATTGTCCTGCGCGAGGGCCGCTACTGAAGCCGTTCACTGAGCTGGCGGCGCAGTGATGCGGGCCGCGGG
>JBOGDQ010000003.1:0-20032 GCA_050742975.1 Jatrophihabitantaceae bacterium | reverse complement strand
GTTCAACCTCGCGGCCGTGCACGGTGACGACGATCCGTGCCTCCTCGGCCCCGGCGGCGGCGAGGTACTTTCGCAGCGTCGACAAGAGCAGATCCTCACGCCGTTCCAGCTTGGATACGTCGCCTTGGCCGATCCCGAGTCGGGTGGCGACCTCGTCCTGAGTCAACTCGCCGGCCTTACGGATCATGGCCAGACTCATCGCGTAGGTCCGATCCATCTCCTCGCCCGCCACCCGGATCTCCGCAACGCGAGCGGCGGTCTTCGGATCGGCGAGCATCCGATCGACTCGATCGGTCGCATCGATGAAACTCTTACGCCGAGCCATCGTCATCACCTTCCTGTTCCATCAGCCAGCGCCGGATCGCCGCGTCCGCGCGGGTCCCGACGCTGCTGTACCAGATGTCGCCGATCGTCTTCTTGTCGCCAGCGAACAGCGTGACGACCACGCTGTCCTCGCCAGGTGGGAACCAGACGATCAGCCGCACCGCAACGTCCGGGTCGAACGGGTGCGCTGTTCGCCATACCTGATGCTTGCGGCTCTGCCGCACCGGCTTGAGTTGCGCGGTGCCGTGCTCAGGGTCCGGCGCACTCGGCAGTCGGCGTAACAGGTCGAACGCGGCGGCGATGTAGTTGTAAGTCTTCAGCGCGATGCCGCCTCCGGCATCAACCTTTGCTTCCAGCCGGCCGAACCAGTGGTCGAACTCATCGCTCCACTCAATCCGCACCCAGCCATTATGGCATCAGTGCAATATGGACTGCAAGGACTTCGAACTTCACCTGGGTCGCGCTTGGCTCAGACTTGATCTTGATCAGTTCCAAGACTTCCGGGACGCCCAACCGGACTTCGGTGACACCGTGGCAGTCGAGGCCGACCGGGGGAGCGCACGGCCTCGATCGACGAGTGGGCCGGAGTCACTGTCTGGTCACCCAGACTCGTGATCATGGTCGGGTACACATCGGGTACACACCAGGTCCGTAAACGGTCAGCATCAGCCGGTTGCAGCAAACGCATGCAGCCCAGCAAATACGGGGATTTCAACGACAATCAGCGGTGATCAACATCGCCTAGTTCGCCCTCTCAAGGCGGTAGCACGGGTTCGAATCCCGTTGGGGCTACACCGATGAACCCCCCGAATTTCGGGGAGTTCAAGGCATTCGTTGGTGTAGACCAATCCTCGGTCCGAGGCGCGCGGTCCGCAAGAGTCCGCAAAGCAGGCCATTACCGCCTCGTTGGGGCCAGGCGCTACCGCCTCGTTAAGGCGCCGCGTAAAGACTCGCTAGGGAATGCGACTCGTGTTGTCAGCTGGGATGCCGGTGACCCAGAGCTGGTTCGGACCGTCGCGAAAGTCGCGCTTGACCAGATCGGTGACGGTCACTGACTGTGCGACGCGCCCGACTTTCCTGCGTAACGGCAAGCAAGCGATCCGGCACGGCGCATCAGCAAACTGACCGTGTTGTGTCCGACCGTGACACGGTGCGAGTGGACGAGTTCGGCCGTGACTTCTAGGGCGTGTCTCGAATGTTCTGGCCGGTGAGGCTGGGATGGTCGGACGGTGACTCGTGCTGCGGTGTTGTCGGATGAGGCGTGGGCTCGAATCGAACCGTTGTTGCCGCCGGTGAACAAGGCGATGGGTCGTCCGTCGCGGCCGCACCGGCCGGTGGTGGAGGGGATGATCTACCGGGCTCGCACGGGGGTGCCGTGGCGGGATCTGCCCGCCGATTTCGGGCGTGGCAGACCGTGCATCGCCGGTTCCAGTCGTGGTCGAGCGACGGGACTTTCGACCGGGTGCTGGCCGAGTTTGAATCTCCCAGCACACAGCTGACACACGCCCGCCCGACAGACGCCGCCAACCAACGGAACGCCGCTAACGCTTCATCCGAGCGGCTGGCCTGTGAGCACCCGGCGTCCGATATCTACGGCCCGCACGCGGAGCGCGACAACCCGAGCCCGACACTCAGAGCGCCTGACGACGCGGAATGCCTGGGTGGGTTCTTTCGCTCCTGCGCCGAGTCAGGTCGTCCACGGCGGTTGGTGCCGATCGGTGGCGCGGTCGAGAAGCAGCGGACTACGGCTGTGGGAACCCGTCCGCCCAAGCCAGCTCCGAGTCGGTGACGTCCGTGTCGTAGTCACGCCCGAACAACCAGGAACGTCGTCCCGCGCCGTCGCGGCGGCCCGCGACGTGCGCCTCAGGGAAGTGGCCTGCTCGAAGCTGGCACTGCACGTCGTTCAGGACCTCGCCACATCGCTCATCAGACGTCATGGGACAAGCCTTCCCTCCGGCGCGCGCCTATATCGCTGCGGCTGCTTGAACTGGCGACGCACGGTTCACCCAGCCCTTCAATCGGCCAGCCGGAACCCTCGCGCCCTGATCTCGGCTGCCACTGACAGGATCGATATGCGCCACGAGCAAAGCTCTCGCGGCTGCGGCTAACGGTCCAGAGCGCACGGTGACGGCGGTGTGACCGTGCGGCGCCTCGATGCTGGTGTGACCATGTTCCGCCGTTACGGGTTAGCGTCCACCACGGCTATGCGTGAGGTCCGTACTAGCCGCGAACAGATGCACGTCGGTCACGCTTCCTGAATGCATGGTGGCGCGGAATTACGGCGCGTACCGTGCTTGCCCGCGGGTCCGCCGTCTGGTCACGATCGCCGGCCACAGCACGGCGACGACCGTCTCGGGGATCTTCTTCTTGCTGTTGCCTCGGTAGAAGGCGGCGAAGTAGCTTCCGAAGCACATGGTGGCGATAGTGTGCTTGTCGATGTCGTCGGACACTGCCCCGCGTTCCTGGAGCTGCGACAGCACGTTTTCCACGAGAGTGAGGCGTGGTTCGACTGCGTGCTTGCGAAGGATCTGGAGTAGTTCTGGGGTGCGGACCGACTCGCCGGCGAAGTTGCCCATCAGCACCATGGCGTCCGGGTTGAAGTAGGCGGGATCCAGGCGGCGGACAGCCTCAACGAGTGCTTCCCGTGGCTCTAAGCGGCTTAGATCCAGGCCGTACATCTCGCGCTGCTTACGGAAGCCGTAGTCCAGCGCGTCGGTGACGAGCTCGAATTTGTTGCTCCACCGCCTGTAGAGCGTGGGGCGACTGACACCCGCGTCGGCTGCTATGTCGCCAATCGTCATGCGCGAATAGCCGTCCTGGACGAGGCGGGCACGGGTGGCCAGGATGATCGCTGCGTCGAGTGCGGGGTCGCGCGGTCGGCCGCCGGCACGCGAACCGGCGGTGTCGGCATGCTCGTTCGTTACTGCGCGCGCCTGGGCCATGTTCCACCTCGCAGACGGTGTGTGCGGGCCACCCTATCCGGTTCCGTTACAGCGGCTCGCCGTTACTGCTACTGTTACATACAGTGCTCGTAACGGTACCGCCATCGGGGATTGGGAAGAGGGCAGCAGGCGAGGACTGATGCAGAGAGGTGTCCCACATGAGAGCGATCGTGGTGACGGACCAGGCTGCGGGAACGGCTGGGATGACGCTCGCGGAGCGGCCCGAGCCGCCGGCCGCGATAAACGACGTCATCGTTCAGGTTCATGCCTCGGCATTCGTCCCTACCGAGATGCAATGGCCTTCGACCTGGACCGATCGCGCCGAGCGTGACCGGACACCGTCGATCCCCGGGCACGAGCTGGCCGGAGTGGTCACCGCCCTCGGCTATGGCACGACGGGAGTGTCGGTGGGACAGCGGGTGTTCGGCCTTGCGGACTGGCATCGCGACGGCACCCTGGCAGAGTATGTGGCGATCGAGGCGCGAAATCTCGCGCCGCTGCCGGGCGATGTCGAGTTCACCGTGGGTGCGAGCCTGCCGATCTCGGGACTGACGGCATGGCAGGGACTGTTCGAACACGGCCGCCTGCGGGCGGGGCAGAGCGTGCTCGTGCGCGGCGCGGCCGGCGCAGTCGGGACCATGGTGGCCCAACTCGCACGCGAGTTCGGCGCGTACGTCATCGGCACCGGTCGGGCTGGCGACCGCCAGAAGGCGCTCGAGTTCGGCGCGCAGGAGTTCCTCGACCTCGATGACGACGCCCTGGACGACGTGGGCGGAGTCGATCTGGTCTTCGATGTCATCGGCGGCGACATCCAGAGGCGGTCCGCCGCCCTGATCCGGGCTGCAGGAACGCTGGTGTCTGTCGTCGGGCCGCCCGAGGCGCGGCCCGCGGACGGCCTGGCGATCGACTTCGTTGTCGAGTCCGATCGTGGCCAACTGGGTGAGATCGTCCAGCGGGTCCGAGACGGACGACTGCGGACGAACATCGGCAACATCGCGAACCTCGACGACGCCATCGCGGCCCTCAACCCGACCGAGCGACGCAACGGGAAAACAATCATCGGCGTTCGTCCGTAAGGACTCGGGACAGCGATCGGTAATTCCGTCCTCGTAGATCAGCGTGAGCCCGGTAGCAGTGTCGGGCGACCTGCCGACACGGCGGTCACGAGTCCGGTACAGACCGTCTCCTACGGACGACCGTTAGCAGCGGGTCAGAGATGTCAGCTCGCCGCCCACCGGTCAACTGAGGAACGCGCGTCAACCATTTCATAGCTCACTGATCTGAGGGTCACCAGATTCTTGATCGACTCGAGTGAGCACCCTGCAACCCGGGCATCCACACCGTCTTCCAAGGGTCGATAGCGATTCATCTGTGCGAGGCGCTGTCAGCGCGGCGCACAGCACGGCGTGTCGGGCCAATTGCACCGTTCTCCCTGACAGTAGCGGCGCACGCGCCAATCGACGGCTCTCGCGTGGGCTGGAGGTTTGAATGGCGTGTCCGCAGCGAGCCGACTTCATTGCGGTCCAGACCGATGGTGTGCGATTCGTAGTCCAGGCGTGGGCGGCGCCCGGGCACAGCAACCCGTGCAGGCTGCGGTTCACGAAGACACGACCTGCTCTTCCCATAACAGGGTGAGCGGCATTACAGTATGGATCCAATCTCCAAAATACGATCTGGGGTGGCGGTGGTCGACATCGATGAGGCGGACCTGCGCGCGGACCTGGTCACCTGCTCCCGCCTGCTCGTACAGGAGCATGTCCTGGGCTACAGCGGACATCTCAGTGCCCGACTCGGCGCAGATCGGTTGCTTATCCAGCCGCGCGATCTCAGTCGCGCAGCGCTGGAGTCTGGTGATCTACTGGTCGTCGATCTGGAGGGCAATGTTGTTCACGGCGAGGGCCCCCCGCCGGCCGAGACAGCCATCCACACCGGCGTCTATCGAGCCCGGCCGGATGTGCGGGTCATCTGTCATGGCCACCCCCACGACTCCACGACGTTTTCGATGGTCGACACGCCGCTTCGCCCTATGCGGCACTTCGCGTTCAAGTTCCCGGCCGGTCTTTCCGTCCATCCAGATCCCACCCATATCCGTAATCGCGAGCAGGGTGACGCCGTTGCTAAAACTCTCGGGCAGGCGGGCGCCTGCCTGTTGCGCTCGCACGGAACCGTCGTCGTCGGTGACACCCTGCAGAACCTGCTGATGGACTGCGTCGACATCGAGGAGAACGCGCGGACGCTGATCGACGCTGCTCGACTGGGCCCGTTGAAGCCGCTGACCCCCGGCGAGATCGACGAGCTACGAGCCAGCTATGCACGCGGCGGGCACCGCGCCCACAAACTCTGGGAGCACTACGTATTCATGGCTCGAGCCGTCGGCGCGCTCTGAGGCGTCCGTCAATCCCGCATCTTGACGTCAACCGCACGAACGTCAGCAACCGCACGCGCATCATTCTTGGAGGTAGCTCATGTCACTGGCAGCAGACAAGTCGATACGGTCGGCCAGGACAGCAAGATCGGAACCGAAGACCACGACCTGGCGGCGTGCGAGAAAGTCAGACCAAGGATCGGGCAGGTCCGCCGGCCGCAGGCGAGCGAATCGCATCGGCATGCAGCTTGCCTCGGTCGCCATCTTCCTCGGAATCTGGCAGATCGTCGGCTCGAACATCAACCCGATCCTGTTGGCAACGCCAGGTCGGGTGTGGAACGCGTTCGTCGATCTGATCAAAAGCGGCACGCTGGGCCCGGCGTTTCTGCGGGCGATGGAGGTACTCGGCGCCGGCTTCGGCATCGCCGCGGTCGTCGGGATCATCGTCGGGATCACGATGGGGCGAAGCGAGATCGCCCACAGCGTCCTCAACCCTTACGTGAGCTTCTTCCAGGCCACACCGCTGATCGCGCTGACGCCCCTGGTCGTCATCTGGACCGGCATCGGATTCGAGTCCGAAATCGTCATCACGTTCCTGCTCGCGGTGTGGTCGGTCATCATCAACACCGAAGAGGGCGTACGCAACACACCGGGCACCTTGCTCGACATGGCGCGGGTCTATCACGCGAGCGAGCTGAGCGTCGTCCGGAACGTGGCGCTGCCCCATGCCATTCCTTACATCTTCGCCGGATTGCGGATCGCAATCGCCAAAGCACTCATCGGCGTCATCATCGGCGAGATGGACATCAGCCTCAAGGGGCTTGGCGGGCTGATCCAGGACTCCGGAGACGCATTCCAGACCGCGCCCCTGCTGGCAGCGATCATCAGCTCGTCCCTCGTCGGCGTCCTCGGCACGGTGATCCTCGAAATCCTCCGCCGCAAGATCGCCCCCTGGGCAACGGCATCCAATGCGCACGCCCGAGTGTGAGCACCCGAATGGCCCCCCTCGCTCGTGCTTGGTCAGAAGGAGAGGAACGATGACCGCGCCATCGACATCGATCAGGCTCGAGAACGTCTGCAAGACCTACCTGCGACCTGGACGTCGCGCCGAGAAGTTCACCGCCCTGACCGGCGTCAGCCTCGAGATCGAGGACGGCGAGTTCGTCTCACTCATCGGCGCTTCGGGCTGCGGCAAGACCACCTTGCTACGAATGATCTCGGGCCTGATCCCTGCCTCCGAAGGCGAGATCGTCATCAACGACCGGACTGTAAACGGCGTCCCGGATCAGGTGGGTTTCGTCTTCCAGGAACCGGCGCTGCTGCCCTGGCGAACGGTTCGAGACAACCTCGCGTTCGCGCTGCAGGGCAAAGGGCTCACCAAGGACGAGATCAAGTCCGCTATCGATGACAAGCTGAAACTGACCAATCTCGAGGAGTTCGCCACCTACTATCCGCAAGCACTCTCAGGTGGCATGCAACAACGGGCAGGACTCGCGCGAGCTCTTGTCGGCGCCCCCGACGTGCTGCTGATGGACGAACCGCTCTCTGCCCTCGATGCATTCACACGCCGCAGGCTGCAGGAGGAGATCGCAGCGATCATCGGGCACATTGGCGCAACCACCGTGCTGGTGACGCATGACGTGGACGAAGCGGTCTTCTTCTCCGACCGGATCGTCGTGATGGGCACCTCGCCTGGGTGCGTGCGCGAGATCGTCCCTGTCTCCCTACCCCGACCACGCCGGCATGCCGACCTGGTCGGCAGCGCAGACGCCGCGAAGATCCGCGACCGGGTCCTCAGCCTCGTCCTCGATCTGCAGTGATCACCGAATCCACCATCCACCCAGCGAAAGGCGAGAACACGCGATGAGCAAACTACCCAGAGCCGGCCGAAGGGCACAGCTTGTCACTGCCCTGGCAATCGGCGTCGTGGTACCGCTAGTGGCCGCCTGTAGCTCCAGCGGCAACACCGGGGCGGGATCGGCACTACCGACGTCCGCCAACGGCACACCAAACCTCAAGGGCGTCACGATCCGCATCGCCGTCGGTGCCACACCCGCCGTGGAGGACACCAAAGTCGAACTGATGATGCAGGTGCTGCACAGCTGGGGCGCCAACACCAAGATCATCAATCAGACCGGTGACCCAGCGGCGATCCGCGTCATCCTCGCCGGCGATGCCGACATCGGTTCGATCGCTGTGTCATCGGCGATCAACTCCGGGCTGAAGATCTTCGGCCCGAGTCAGCCCCGCCTGGACTACCACTTCATGGGTGCGCCATCACTGAAGTCGATCAGCGACCTCCCCGGACACATCTACGGAACCTCGAACGTGCACGGACTTGAGGCGCTGATGTTTGCCGACCTGCTCGAGAAGAACAACATCCCGGCCTCCAAGGTCAAGGTCACGTTGGCCGGCGGGGCTTCCGTCCGGGTTGGCGCCATGCTGGCACACCACATCGACGCCACCTTCATCCACCAGTCCGACATCGGCCCACTGATCAAGGCCGGCTTCACCGACCTGGCGACGATGTCGACCACGGCCCCGGACCTTGCCGACTCGTTTGTCGGCGGCTCACCGTCGTGGGTCGGCGCGCACCCAGCTCTGGCAGCAGCAGTCGACGAAGCGTGGATCAAGGCAGCTCAGACCTTCAACGATGACCAGGCCGCTTGGGTCAAGGCCGCCGTCACCTACGCAGGCGGCACCCAAGCCGATGCCACGAGCGCCTACCAAGCGCTCAAGACTGCAAACACCTTCCCCGTCAGCGCGACCGCGTTCAGCGAGCAATCTGCACTGGCGCAGGAAACGCTAGCAGCCAAGGTCGGGGCGATCACCTCCACGCCACCGGCGTCAAAGTGGCTGGACGTCACCCCGTGGACCACCGCGACAGCGGCCATGCACCTGTCGTCCTGACTCACGTACGGCTCATAGCGGTACAACCAATCCACCGACCCGAGGAGATCGAGGACATGAGCGATCGAACATCGATCTCCTCGGGAGCGGTAGGAGACCGTGAATCCGGCCGGGAACTGCCAGGTCGGGTCGCGCTCGTCACCGGAGCCGGTCGGGGCATCGGTCGTGCCATCGCGCAACGGCTCGCCGATGAAGGCGCAACGGTCGTGCACGGATATCGCCGCGACGTGACACGTGCGTCCGAAGCGGTCCAGACGGTGCGCAGCCGAGGCGGAACTGCCGAAGCAGTCTGCCTCGATGTCACAAACCCGGCGCAGGTCCAGCGCATGGTCGCCGAAATCGCCAACCGCTACGAGCGGCTCGACATCCTCGTGAACAACGCGGGAGTGATACTGCGCGCCCCATTTCTTGACATCGCCGTCCAGGACTGGGACGCGGTCGTACGGACCAACCTCACCGGATATTTCGTCGTCTCGCAGGCCGCGGCACGCGTGATGGCTGGCCAGCGATCCGGTGCGATCGTGAATGTGTCGTCCGTCAACGAACAGGTGGCCAGCGCCAACTGCACGGCTTATGCGGCTTCCAAAGGCGGCGTGCGGATGCTCACTCGGCAGATGGCGCTCGAGTTGGGCCCACTGGGAATCCGGACCAATGCGGTTGCTCCAGGGATGGTCGAGACCGATCTCAATAGGAACTGTCTTGCCGATTCCGCATTCCGCGATGCCGCGTTGGCCCGCATTCCGACTGGCCGGTTCGCGACGGCTCCAGACGTCGCTGACGCGGTCGCGTTCCTCGTCAGCGACCGAGCGGCGGCGGTCAACGGCCTGAGCCTCGTCATCGACGGAGGCAAACTTGCCGCCTGACCAATGACGGTTACCTTCCCGAACCAAGTCCGCTTTCAGATCCGGAGCGTCGCCAGATGACAGCCAAAGACCCGTCCGCCCTCAGTCCCGCTGCCGACGATGCAGCCCAGACGGCTATGTCTGACTCTCCGTACGTGGCACACGACGGCCTGAACGCCGTAGTCGCACGTCTGGCCAGCGGCTACCGGTCCGTTGGCGACATGGTCTACGACGTGCTGCGCGAGACGATTCTCAGTGGCGCCTTTTCCCCCGGCGAGTGGCTGCGTCAGGAGGCGCTGGCGACCGCGATCGGTGTCTCTCGGCTGCCCGTCCGGGCAGCACTGCTCAAGCTCGACGCGGAGGGACTTGTCGAATTCCATCCCCGTCGAGGCGCCGTGGTGCGGACCCTGACCCATGATGAGATCACTGAGATCTACGAACTGCGCGACCTGCTCGAAACGCACGCGCTGCGTAAGTCGATGGCCCGGATGACGCCAGCACGGACCGCCACATTGAGATCGCTGGCAGAGCGCCTGGATTCCGAGGCCGAGGGCGATTCGTTCGTTGACCTGCGAGTCCAGTTCTATCGCGAACTCTACGACGCGCCGAACGCACCCCGGCTCGTCGAACTCATCGAAGGGCTACGCAGCAGCGTCGGGCGCTACCTGCTCGGCTGGCGCGTATCAGAAGCTGGAAATGGCCACGGCCACCACGGCGAGCTGATCAGACATGTCGCGAGCGGGGATGTCGACAGCGCCGAACAGTGGCTGCGCAAGCACCTGAAAGAGGTCAGCGCCGGCGTGGACGGGATCTTGTTCAGTGATGTCGACCACTCCCACGTGAGCAAGCACGGCGGCAAGGCTTCGGCCCAACCTGCGGCGCGCAATTCGGTACGTATACCCACTCAACGATGAGGTTGATACGTGAGAACTGAGAAGGTCGCTTGGTTCAGCGACGGAGAGCAGATCAACGGGCTGCTCCGGCTGCCCGAGAATGATCCGGCGCGGTATCGGGGGATCGTGCAAGGTCCGGGCTGGATGGGTCTGAAGGACGCCAAGCTGTATGTCCGCTATCACGAGGCGCTGACCGATGCCGGGTTCGCGGTATTGATCTTCGACTACCGCGGCTTCGGTGACTCCGAGGGCGACCGGTCGTTGCTTTCGCCCCGCCGGCAACTCGAAGACCTACAGAGCGCCGTCACCTACCTCAGATCGCGCGAGGATGTCGTCCCAGACTCGATCGGCGTATTCGGAAGCGGCGGCACAGGTGGGGGAAACGCGGTGATGCTGGCGGCGATCGACCCGCGTGTGCGTGCCGCGGTCAGTCAGGTTCCGGTGGCCGACGGCGCAGATTGGCTGCACCGAATGCGCAGCGAGTCCGAGTGGCTCGAGTTTCTGGATGCGCTCGACGCTGATCGGCGCGAGCGGGTGCTGAGTGGAGGTTGCGGGCGCCTGGTTAACCCACGCGAGGAAATCATGGTGCCGAGCGCCGAGCGCCGGATCACCTCAGTGAAATCAGACGTAGACGGCCGCGTGCCGACCAAGGTCCGACTCTCGTGTGCCGCGGAGATCATCGCCTACCGACCCATCGATGCGGCCTCGACCCTCGCGACGCCGCTGCTTGTGATCGGCGTCGAGAACGACGCCACGACACCGACCGATCATGCTGTCGCGCTGTACGAGGCGGCCCGGGGACCCAAGCAACTAGTCCTGCAGCGGCACACCAGCCACTACGCGTCCTACGACCAATACTGGAGCCTCGTCACGCCACGCATAGTGGCGTGGTTCGACACCTACCTCCGCGCCGCCGACGTCCTCGTCCGCGCCGCGAACACCAACGAAACCGATCAACCTGTGGAGGCCTCAGAGTGAGCGTGGAACTGCGAGTAACCGGCGGCACCATCCTGCTTCCCGGTGGAAGCGTGCGGGCAGATCTGCTTGTGGACCGCGAGAAGGTCGTCGGCCTGGTCGACAGCGGCACCTCGATCGAGGACGTCGGCACGGTGCTCGAGGCCACCGGCAAGCTCGTACTGCCCGGCATGGTCGACGTCCACGTGCATACCCGCGAACCGGGAGTGACACACAAGGAGGACATCCTGACCACGACCCAGCAGGCCGCCGCCGGCGGCGTCACGACGATCTTCGGGATGCCGAACCTGATCCCGCCGACCAACTCAGTCCAGACGCTGCACGAGGTTTTCGATCTCTACGCGCAGAAGTCGATTGTCGACTACAACCACAACCCTGCCGCAACCCAGGGCGACCAGTTGGTCCCAATGGCGAACATGGGAATCAACGCGTTCAAGATCTACATGGTCGTCGACACCGGTCGAACCTACCCACACCCTGCCGGCACCGGCATGCACGGCCACGGTGACCTGCTAAAGATGATGGACATCATCAAGACGACCGGCAAGCGATTCATCATCCACCCGCATGACCAGTCGCTGATGGACTACATCGAAGGCGAGTACCTGGCCCGCGGCGAGAACACCCCCCAGGGATACGCGTCGGCGTACGCCGCCCGGGACGGAGTCGTATGGGACACCGCGATCGACGTCGTCCTGCGACTAGCCGAGGCCTCCGGATGCCCGGTGCACCTCGCGCACATGCAGACAAAGCGCTCGGTCGACGCCGTACGTCGGGCAAAGGCCAACGGCGTCGACGTCACCTGCGAGGTAAACCACTGGCTGCCATTTCTATCGACCTGGGAAGACGTGGAACGGCTAGGTCCATACGCACTGTCCTACTGGGTGCCGGACGAAGGGCGCGAGGCGGTCTGGGAAGGCTTACGCGACGGCACCATCGACATGTTCTCCTCCGATCATGCCCCGCACACACGCGAAGAGAAGGAAGTCGGCTGGACCAAGATGTGGAGCGCCCACACCGGCACCCCAGGCATCCAATACTTCTATCCGCTGGCCCTGGACGCAGTGAACCAAGGCCTGCTCACACTCGATCGAGTCATCGACCTGATGGCATGGGCGCCCTCACGCAAGTTCGGGCTCGCCGGCAAGAAGGGCGCCCTGACCCCCGGCCACGACGCCGACTTCGTCATCGCCGACATGAACGCACCCTGGACGATCAGCAACGACGATGTGCTGTCCAAGATCGGCTGGACCTGCTATGACGGCCGAACCGTGAGCGCATCGATCCAGGCCACCTATGTGCGCGGCACCGAAGTGTTCGCACACGGCAAAGTCACCGGAACCCCCGGCCACGGCAAGCTGGCAACGAAAGAACAGGTATCCCTGTCATGAAATTCGGACTACTGCTTCCCCACTTCGGCGAACACGCCTCGAAGAGGAACGTCCTCGATGGTTCGATACTCGCCGAAAAGGTCGGCTTCGATTCGGTGTGGGTCCGCGACCACCTCGTCTTCGAACCACACGGCGAGATGGAAAAGCCCAACCGCACCTTCTACGACGCGCTCACCACCCTCACCGCGATCGGAGCAGTGACCGAGCGCATCGAACTCGGCACCGGATCCCTGATCCCTTTCCGCCACCCGCTGGTAACGGCGCTTATGGCCGGCACCATCACCCAGCTGGTGGGCCCACGACTTATCCTCGGTTTCGGCTCAGGCACGTTCGACCACGAGTTCGAGGCCATCGAGTGGGGTGACCGCGACCGGGTCGAGTTGGTTCGCTCGAACGCGGAGATCCTCAAGCGCGTGTCCACCGAGAACTCCGTCGACTACACGGACGCGAACTTCACGTTTACGGACGTCACCATCGAGCCGAAGCCGATCGGCGGCCGCGTGCCGTTCTGGTACTGCGGCGCCACCCCCCGCTCAGCACGTCTTGCCGTCGAATTCTGCGACGGCTGGATGCCGGGCCGGATCGCGATGGCCACGCTAGAACAACGCGTACAGACCATGCGGCAACTATCGGCCACAGCTGGGCGAGCGACCCCAACCGTCGCGGTTATCCCACCCACCTCAATCGAACGCACCCGCGAAGAGGCGCTCAAGCACGTCAACATTCCCGGTCTTCTCGCCTGGGCGAACAAGGCGCGATTCTCGGTGAAACCAGCATCGGGCACCTTCGAGACGGTCAATGATCTCAGCGGCCAGCTGATCGTCGGGACGCCCGAGGACGCCCTCGCGGAGATCGACCGGTTCGCCGCCGCCGGTGTCGAACACCTGGTATTCGACTTTCGGTTCAAGTTCGATCGATGGTTTGAGCAGATCGAACTTCTCGGCACGGAAGTCATCAACAAGGTGGACCAGGCTGCCGCCTGATGATTCGATTCGGCTACAAGGCGTCGGCCGAGCAGTTCGGGCCGGTCGAGTTGCTGCGGTACTGGGTGTTGGCCGAGGAGTGTGGGTTTGACTCGGTGTTCGTCTCGGATCATTTGCAGGCGTGGCGTCATGACGGGGGGCATGCGCCGTTCGCCCTGTCGTGGTTGGGGGCGTTGGGGGCGTCGACGTCGCGGGTGATGGTGGGCACGAGCGTGTTGACGCCGACGTTCCGGTATCACCCGGCCGTCGTGGCGCAGGCGTTCGCGACGTTGGGGTGTCTGTTCCCGGGTCGGGTGGTGCTGGGGTTGGGCACCGGGGAGTCGATGAACGAGGTCCCGTTGGGGCTGGTGTGGCCGGACGGTAAGGAGCGGTTCGCCCGGTTCCGTGAGGCCGTGGCGTTGATCAAAGAGCTGTGGTCGCAGGAGCGGGTGAGTTTCGAGGGCGAGTTCTATCGGACGGACCGGGCGACGATCTATGACCGGCCCGATCAGCCGGTGCCGTTGTATCTGGCCGGGTCGGGGCCGGCGGCGACCCGGTACGCGGGCCGGGTCGGGGACGGATACATCACCACCTCCGGCAAGGGCGAGTCGTTGTATGCGGACACGCTGCTGCCGGCGGTGCGTGAGGGCGCCGAGAAGGCCGCTCGCTCGATCGCGGAGCTGGACCTGATGATCGAGGTGAAGGTGTCCTTCGATCACGAGCGTGCGGCCGCGATGGACGCGACCCGGTTCTGGGGCGCGCTGGGGCTGTCGGCGGAGCAGAAGTCCGGGGTGGAGGACCCCGTCGAGATGCAGCGGCTGGCCGATGCGCTGTCGGTGGAGCAGACCGCGAAACGATTCATCGTGTCCACCGACCCGGACGAGCACGTGGCCGCGATCAAGCAGTACCTGGACCTGGGCTTCACGCACCTGGTCTTCCACGCGCCCGGCCCGGACCAGGAGAAGTTCCTGCGCCTGTACGGGCAGGAAATACTTCCCCGGCTACAGGCGCTGTCCGATCTGTGACGACCGCACCCCGCACATTCCGTGTTGCCTACCTGCCGCGTGACCGGACCTGGATCGTGGCTGTGTCCGCGGCGCTGTGGGGCCTGGATGCCTTGTTACGCAAGCCGCTCGCGACGAACCTGCAGCCGGCGACGATCGTGTTGTGGGAGCACGTCATCGTGGTCGCGGTGGTCGCGGCATGGATACCGGGAGCGGTCCGCGCGTACCTGCGCTGCCCGCCGACGCACCAGGTGGCGATCGCGCTGATCGGGATCGGGGCCTCGGCGGTGGCCACCGCGTTGTTCACCGAGGCGTTCGAGATCTCGGCGCGCAGCGGTGATTTCGTGACGCCGCTGGTGCTGCAGAAGTTGCAGCCGCTGTTCGCGGTGGCGCTCGCGGTGCTGGTGCTGCGCGAGCGGCTGCGTCCGCGTTTTGCCTGCTACGCGCTGCCTGCCCTGGCCGGCGTCTGGCTGCTGAGCTTCGCGAACCCGCTCGAGGTGCGGATAGCCGTCGTGAAGGTCGCGCTGCTCGCGCTGGGTGCGGCAGCGCTGTGGGGAGCCGGGACGGTGCTGGGGCGGATGGTCAGCACCTCCGTCACGCCGCTGGAGCTGACGGTGCTGCGTCACGTGTGGGGACTGCCGGCCGCGTTCGTCGTCGCGGAGCAGACCGACTCAGCGCTCACGCCCGGTTGGCACAACATGTTTGCGATCGTGCTGCTCGCCCTGATCCCTGGGCTGGCCGCGCTGAGCCTGTACTACTACGGGTTGCGGGCCACGCCGGCCTCACGGGCGACGTTCGCCGAGCTCGCATTCCCGGCCACGGCCGCGTTCATCGGGGTCGCATTCCTCGGCTCGCACCTGCGCACGTCGCAGTGGCTCGGCATGGCGATCGTCGTGGCGTCGGTCACCGCGCTCGGCTGGCACGAGCGCGCCACCGACCGGACGTCCGTGCTGCCTGGACCGGTAGCGCCGGAACTTGCCGACGCCACCGGATATCCGATGCGCCCACCGCAGGCGAGAGCATAAGGTTGATCTTCGTCGAGAACGCCATCCGGACACGGGCAAAGCGCGAGGGTGAGCCCGGTATGCAGCGGCGCACTCCAACCGACGCGGACGACGGTCGAAGTAACAATTCACGCAGCACGATCGCCCTGAGCTGGCCACCGCATTCGTCACTGAACCGTTGGCCTACAGGGTACAGCGAGCCCGGGACCTTGAAGTCCTCACCGGGCGGGTCCGGGGTAGCGGCAAGTACACCCGCATCGGCGCCTACCGCGACCGAGTCGCCGAGCGCCGCGGCCCCAACATCGGCAAAGTTGCCGCCGCCCGAGAGCTGATTGACCTGGTCTACTACGCGCTGCGCGACGGCATCGTGCGCCGCATCCTGTCCGCCTCGGCGTAGGAACCCCAGCCACGGTCGGGCGCGGTCGGAATTTGCCTGACCCCCAGCCTGATCGGCGTGCTCGCCCGCGCTTGATTGACCCCGCCCGGCCGCAGCCGTCGCACCAACGCCATGCCGCCACCGCACGTCCTGCGCAGTGAACGAGCAACCGACCGGTGACCACAACCCGTCCCGAAGCCGGGGAACCAGCCATGGAGCAGACACACACCACCCGGGTGAAGGAACCCGACGAACCGTAAATCCGCCTGAACGAGCATGCGCCGTACGACGTCGGCGTCCACGGCCGACGGCGGCTACGCAGTCGGCCTCCGACCGATCCTGGACTCCGGCGCCTCACCCGCGGGCCCGAAACACCCGCGGAGGACATCGAACGAAGGTTCAACAGCACCTGAGTTGAGACTTGATCGACCCCGCCACTTCATTCAGGAACGACAAGCTCCGCGGCGAACAGAAGCCCTCTGCGGATTACACGGATCCGCGACCGACGACGACAAGCTGCACTGAGCCCCGATCAGTCGACGGGCCCGAACTCGTCGCAAGAGTGCTTGACACAGCCACGTGCGAGGAGCAGGCATCGTAGATCGGACCACCCGGTCCGCCTACCGGACCGCAGGTCGCGCTGTGGGGTCCCGTAAGGAGTTGTGGGTGTCAATCTTCGTCGCGGCTCTTGCATTTGGGGTGGTCACCGCCGCGATCTTGGCGTTAGCCGCGCTTGGCTTCACCCTTCAGGCTGGCATGACGAACGTGGTCAATCTCGCGTATGGCAGCACCATGACAGTTGGCGCTTTTGCCGCATATGCCGGCCAGACAATATTCCACTTATCACTTTGGCCCGCAGTCATTTTTGCTTCCGTGGCAGTGGCGGTGATATCCGCCGCAATTAATCGAGGTGTTCTCGGGCCTTTCATCCGGCGAGGCACAAAAGACTTTCAAATGCTTGTGGTCACATTTGCAATTGGCATCATCCTTGAATATATGATTGTCGCGAAGTGGGGCGAAACGTTCTATTCCTATCGAGGGGTATCCATATCTAGCAGATCTACAATACATTGGGGTTCTTTCGAACTGACAAACGTGCAGGTGATCATCACCCTGGCCGCGATCGTTCTTCTTGTCTCATTCCACATCCTTGTTCGCTACACTCGTTTTGGCCGCTCGCTGCGCGCGATGGCCGATGATAAAGAGCTTGCCCGCGCTTGCGGGGTCAATGTTGGCCGCCTAACCGACGGTGTGTGGCTCATGAGCGGCGCATTGGCCGGTCTGTCCGGAGCGGCACTGGCAATCAACGCTGGGAGCTTTGACGAGATACTCGGCGCAAACTTCCTCTTGGTCGTTGTGGCGGCTGCAATACTTGGCGGCGCAGGCGAGCCTTACGGCGCGATGGTGGGAGCCGTTATTGTTAGCATGACAATGGAGATAAGCACAGTCTGGATACCTGGTTCGGACAAGGAAGCGGTCGCACTACTGCTACTAGTCATCATGGTGCTGGTTAGACCGCAGGGTGTTGTGAGCGGCCGAGGCAAGTGGGTGTTGGCGGCGTGATCAACCATTATGCCTACTATATCTTGACGCTTGCAACATATTTCTTCGTCTATTGCATTTTAGGCCTCGGATACAATCTTCAGTACGGTCTCGCTGGTATTCATAATGTCGCTAATTACATATTTGTTGCATTTGGCGCTTACACTTCGGCGGTAGTGACACTGGGACCAGTATCCGATCTGAGCCAGACCTATATCCTTGGCACGAGTCTGCGCTGGCCTTTGCCACTTTTGGCAGGGGGAATTGCCGGTTCTGTAACCTCGGCGGTGCTGGGGGTCATCTTCCTGTGGCGCATAAAGCATCAGTATCAGGCGATAGTCACGCTCGTCGTAGCGCAGGTGGCGTGGCTTCTGATCGGAAACACCCAGAGCGTGTTCAACGGATACAACGGTTTAGCCGGCGGTAACTGGTCAGGTCGTGTCGGCGTGGTGACTTGATCTTCGCCTGTTACTGGTGATGCTGGTGTGGTGGTTGAGGAGCCCGGAGTCGGTGCGCTGCTGAAGCGGCTGGCCGTGTTGGAGGGCCTTGTCGCGCAGCTGCAGGCGGAGAACGCGGAGCTGCGGCGCCGGCTGGGTATGAACTCCGCGAACTCCAGCAAGCCGCCGTCTACGGATTCGCCGTTCGAGAAGCCGGCGCCGAAGTCGCTGCGTCGCCATTCGGGGCGTAAGCCGGGTGGGCAGCCCGGGCATCCGGGCACGACGCTGCGTCAGGTTGCTGATCCGGAGGAGGTGATCGTCCACGAACCGCACGCGTGCCGATGCTGCGGGGTCGGTCTGGACGGCCGCCCGGTCACCGGCATCACTCGACGTCAGTTGTTCGACATCCCGCCGGTCACGGTGAAGGTCAGCGAGCACCGGCTGGTCGAACGTGAATGCGCATGCGGGGCACGGACCCGTGCCGACGCGCCGGCCGGTGTTGATGGCCCGGTGCAGTACGGGCCGCGGATCGCGGCGATCATCGTGTATCTGTACGTCGGGCAGTTCCTGTCCAAGAAGCGCACCGCCCAAGCATTGGCCGAACTGTTCGGCACCCCGATCTCGCACGGCACGGTCGCCGCGATCACCGCCCGGGCCGCCGACGGCCTGACGAGCTTCCTGGAACTGGTGTGCGGCCGGATCGCTGCCGCGCCGGTGGCGCACTTCGATGAGACCGGGCTGCGGGTGGACGGCAAGCTGCGCTGGGTGCACTCCGCATCGACCGGCAAGTACTCGCTGATCATCGTGCACGACAAACGCGGCACCGCCGCGATGGACGCCGCCGGCGTGCTGCCCACCTTCACCGGTGTCGCGGTGCACGACGCGTGGGCGCCGTATGACACCTACCGCTCGGCCAGGCATGCCTTGTGCAACGCGCACGTGTTGCGTGAACTACAGGCCGTCAAAGACCAGAGCCCGGCCGGGCAATGGTGCTGGGCCGAACAGAGCGCCGACGCCTTGTGCGACATGAAAAATCTCGTCGACACCACGCTGGCCGCGACCCCGACCAGCCTGACCGACATCGACCAGGCCGCCCTCGCCGATGCGCTGCACCGCTACCGCTCAGCCGTCCAGATCGGCGCGTCCGCCACCACCGAACGGGCAACCAAGGTGCAGGCCAAACACCACGCCCTCGCCAAGCGCCTGATCACCCGCGAGGGCGACTACCTACGGTTCACCATCGACCCGCAGGTCAGCTTCGACAACAACGCGGCCGAGCGAGAGATCCGGATGATCAAAGTCCGGCAGAAAGTCTCCGGCTGCCTGCGAACCATCACCGGCGCCGAACAGTTCTGCGCGATCCGCAGCTATCTCGCCACCGCCAGCAAACACGACATCGGCTTCTTCCACGCCCTCACCTCACTCGCCGAGGGTCACGCCTGGATGCCCGCAGCCTGAAATACCCGCTGACCAGTTACAGCCGGCGTACCTCAGCCCCTTTCCGACCTATTTACTGTGTCCCCGGTTCAGTACGAAGCCATATTTGTCGGTATCGCAGCTATTGCGGCCGCAATCGCCTACGTGTTTCTTCGAAGGGTGAGTCGGTCGCCCTTGAGTCGCACGCTACGATCCATACGCGAGGACGAGACAGTCGCTGCATGCTTCGGACGCAATGTCTTCGCGGTGCAACTCAAGGCGTTCGTGGTGAGCGGCTTCATGGCTGGGGTAGGCGGCGGCCTGTTGGTTGAGTATCTGGGCAGTTGGACGCCATCTGGGGTGCCTGCGGGTGTTGTAGAAGCCATGGGACCAGTCGAGAACGATCTTGCGTGCGTCGGCCCTTCGTCGCGAACGTGTGCCGAGACAGCATTTCCTGTTCTGCTCGGCCCGCCAACCCAGCTGCACCGCACCAAGATCGAAACCCAACCGGCCGCACCCGGTTTTCGCGTAGTCGGCGCCTGAGGTCCACGCGTCCAGGGTGAGTTCGGCGACGAACCCGGCAAGGTCGCTGCGGATCGCGCGTCGGCGACCCGGTCGACGTCCTCGATGCAGCCTTGGGCACGTCGTC
>JBOGDQ010000002.1:0-24109 GCA_050742975.1 Jatrophihabitantaceae bacterium | reverse complement strand
CACCGCGCGCGAGGCCGGCCGCGTGCTGCCGGCCGCGGCGGACGAGCTGCGCGCCGCGACCGTCGCGTTCGACGAGGTGTGGTTCGGCGGGCGCGCCGCCACCGACGCGGACGTGGCAATCGGCCGCGCCGCGGCCGACGGCGTAGCGGCTGCTCGGCTGGCCGCGCCGGCCACCGCGGGCGGGTTCGTGGCCCCGCGGTGAGGCGATACCGCTTGTGGGCCGTCGTGGCGGTGATCGTGGTGCTCGGCGCGGTCCTGGTCACGCAGCTGCGCGTCGGCTCGGACCGCGCGCTCGACCCGTCCTCGTCGGGGCATTCGGGCAGCAAGGCGCTGGCGAGCGTGCTGCGCGGGTACGGCGTGCACGTGCGGACCACCACCGACCTGGCAGCCGCCCGCGGGCGCGTGGTGCTCACCGATCCGGACGCCTACTCAGCGCGGCAACTGCGCGAGCTCGACGCGGGCGCCGACCTGGTGCTGCTGGCGCCGTCCGATCGCGTGCTGCAGTCGCTGTCCCTGCCGGTCCGGCTGGTGGGCGAACTGTCCGGGCCGATCGAGCCGGACTGCGACTGGGCCGGCGCGGGCGCGGCCTCGACGGTGGACCTGCCTGACGGCACGTACGGCTATACCGGCGCGCAGGACTGCTATCGCGGCGCGGTCGTGCGCGGTTCCGGCTGGGTGGTCCTCGGCTCGCAGTCCCTGGTACGCAACGATGTCGTCGCCCGGACCGGAGTGGCGGCACTGGACGTCAACGCGATCACCGATGACCGTTCGATCCGCGAGCTCACCTGGCTGCTGACCGGGACGGCGGCCAGGTCGAGCGCGGCACCGACCGCGTGGGCGCTGTTCCCCGACGGTGCGCGGCGCGCATTCATCTGGCTCGGTGGGTTGGGCGTGCTGCTCGTCCTCTGGCGGATCCGGCGGTTCGGGCCGGTGGTCAGCGAGCCGTTGCCGGTCGTCGTGCGCGCCGCCGAGGTGGTCGAGGGACACGGCCGGCTGTACCTGCGCGCCGGGGCACGCGAACGTTCGGCGGCCGCCCTGCGCGCGGGCACGGTGCAGCGGCTGACCCGCCACCTCGGCCTGCCGCGCGGGGCGCCACCTGGCGACGTCGTCGACGCGAGCGCACTGCGCACCGGACGCGAGGGGACCGCGCTCGGGCAACTGCTCGGCGGCGCACCACCCCAGGACGACGCGGGGCTGATCGAGCTGGCCCTCGCACTCGACGAACTGGAGGCGGCGGCCGGCCTGCCCGTCCGGCAACCACTGGCGAAGGGATCCCATACATGAGCGAGCCAGCGAGCGAAGCGATAGACAGCGAATCGCGCAGCGACCCGCGCGCCGGCCTGCAACGGCTGCGGACCGAGGTGGCCAAGGCCGTCGTCGGCCAGGATGCGGCGGTGACCGGCGTCCTGGTCGGGCTGCTCTGCCGCGGGCACGTCTTGATCGAGGGCGTGCCCGGAGTCGCGAAGACGCTGCTCGTGCGCACCCTGGCCGCGGCGTGCGACCTGACGACGACTCGCATCCAGTTCACGGCCGATCTGATGCCCGGAGACGTCACCGGCTCGCTGATCTACGACACCTCGACCGGCCGCTTCGAGTTCCGCGAGGGCCCGGTGTTCACCAACCTGCTGCTGGCCGACGAGATCAACCGGACGCCGCCGAAGACGCAGTCCGCCCTGCTGGAGGCGATGGAGGAGCGGCAGGTGACCGTCGAGGGTCACCCGCGCCCGCTGCCTGATCCGTTCTGCGTGATCGCGACCCAGAACCCGGTCGAGTACGAGGGCACCTACCCGCTGCCCGAGGCGCAGCTCGACCGGTTCCTGGTGAAGGTGACGATGCCGTTGCCCGACCGCGAGACCGAGGTGCGGGTGCTTGCTGCGCACGCCGCCGGCTTCGACCCGCACGACCTGGCCGGCGCCGGTGTCGGCCCGGTCGCGTCGGCCGCCGATCTCGCTGCGGCGACCGCGGCGGTGCGGCGGACGCACGTCGATCCGGCTGTGCTCGGCTACATCGTCGAGCTCGCGCGGGCGACGCGGGCGGCCCCGTCGGTCTCTCTCGGCGTCTCACCGCGTGGCGCCACGGCGCTGCTCGCGACCTCCCGCGCGTGGGCCTGGCTGTCGGGCCGCGAGTTCGTGACGCCCGACGACGTGCAGGCGCTGGCCCGGCCGACGTTCCGGCACCGCATCTCGCTGCACCCGGAGGCCGAGCTCGAGGGCGGGACGGTCGACGCGGTCCTGGAATCGGTGCTCGCCTCCGTCCCCGTCCCTCGATGAACGTCGTCCCGCGATGAAGATCGTCCCGCGATCGACGCCGCGTTTGCACCCACTGCGCACGCCCCCCACTCGCCGCCAGCAACCACTCCGGGTGCAAACCAGCCCGGCCACGCGATGAGCGGAGATCAGAATTGATCACCGGACGGCTGGTTGCGTTGGCCGCGCTGGGGCTGCTGCTCGCCTGGGCCTCCGCGGGCGCGGCGCTGGTGTTCGCCGCCGTCCTGGTGCTGCTGGTGTTCGCCGACCTAATACTCGCAGGTGCGATCTCCGACGTGCAGCTGACGCGCGAGCCGACGCCGGCCGTTCGGCTGGGCGAGAGGACGGCGACGACGCTGCGGCTGGTCAACTCGGGGCGCCGTCCGCTGCGCGGCTACCTGCGCGACGCGTGGGTGCCGTCGACCGGCGCGACACCACGCGTCCATAGGGTGATCGTGCCCGCCGGCGAGCGGCAGAGCGCAGTCAGCGACCTGCGCCCGACCCGGCGCGGCCGGCGCGAGAGCGCGGACGTCACGATCCGTTCCTACGGGCCGCTCGGTGTCGCCGCCCGCCAGCGCCGCACCCGTGTCCCCGGCACCGTCCGGGTGCTGCCCGCGTTCGGGTCGCGCCGGTTCCTGCCCGAGAAGCTTTCGCGGCTGCGGCAGATCGACGGCGCGGTGCTCGTGCGCCAACGGGGCCAGGGCAGCGAGTTCGACTCCCTACGCACCTACGTGATCGGCGACGACGTGCGCTCGATCGACTGGCGGGCGAGCGCCCGGTCCCGCGACGTGGCGGTGCGGACCTGGCGCCCTGAACGTGACCGGCACATCGTGCTGGCCGTCGACACCGGCCGCGCGTCCGCGGCCCGGCTGGGTGACGAGCCCCGGCTGGACGCGGCCCTGGACGCGTGCCTGCTGGTGACCGCCGTGGCGACGCGCGCCGGTGATCGCGTCGCGCTCGTGGCGGCCGACATCGCGGTGCGTGCCCGGCTCGGCCCGACGGGTGGACGCGCCGCGCTGGCGAAGGTGGTGACCGCGCTGACGCCGCTGGAGCCCGCGCTCGTCGAGACCGATCCGCAGCTGCTGGCGAGCGAGGTGCTGCGGCAGGTGTCCAAGCGCTCGCTCGTGATCTTGTTCGGCTCGCTGGATACGGCCGCCGACACGGGCCTCGTCCCGGCCGCGCAGACCCTCGCCGCGCGGCACGAGGTCGTCGTCGCCTCGGTCGCCGACCCGACGGTGGCCGTTCTCGCCGCCGCGCGCGAGGACGCCGCCGACGTGTACATGGCCGCGGCGGCCGAGCTCGCGGACGCGGCGCGGCGGCGCACGGTGGAGCGGCTGCGCCGGGTCGGGGTGCACGTGGTGGAGGCCCCGGCGGACGTGTTCGCCTCGCACGTCGCGGACGCCTACCTCGACCTCAAGGCGGCCGGCAAGCTCTGACACCGACTGTCAGGCAACGGGCAGGACGTCCTCGCGCTCGTCGGCTGCGAGGTCGCCGGTCGCACCCGCGCGCACCCCTCGACGTCCGAGGACGATCACGTACGCCAGGAACGTCACCTCAGCCACCGCGCCGATCCCGATCCGCGCCGCGGTCGGCAGGCCGGACGGCGTCACGAACGCCTCGATCACGCCGGACACCAGCAGCACCCCGGCCAGTCCGAGCGCGACCACGCCGGCGATCCGGCCGGCCTCGGCCAGCGCCCGCCCGCGCGGCAGGACGCCCGGCGCCACCCAGGCCCAGCCGGTGCGCAGTCCGACCCCGCCGGCGATGAACACGGCGGTCAGCTCGAGCATCCCGTGCGGCAGGATCAGCCCGAAGAAGACGTTCGCCTTGCCGGCGCCGAGCATCGCCCCGCCGACCACACCGAGGTTCAGCGTGTTCTGCCACATCACGTACAGCGTGCCGACCAGCGTCACGCCCAGGAACATGGCGATCGCGGCGACCAGCGCGTTGTTCGTCCAGACCTGGGCCGCGAACGCCCGGGCCGGATGCTCGGAGTAGTAGTCGCTGAATTCGCGGTCGACCAGCTGGCGCACGCTGTCGCTCGAGATGAGCCGGTTCAGCCGCTCCGGGTGCTCGCGCAGCCACAGCATCATGGCCGCCGCGATGCCCACGTTCGCGACGACCATGGCGACCCACCATCGCCACGTCCGGTAGACGGCGACGGGGAAGCTGACCGTCACCCCGCGCGCCAGGGCGCTCCAGCCGCTCGTCCGGCTGCCCGCGATCGTGGCCGCCCGCCCGCGCGCGAGCAGGCCGGACAGCCTGGTGGCCAGCACCGGATCGGGTGTGCGGGACTGGACGAGCGCGAGGTGGGTGGCGACCCGGCGGTAGAGCACGACCAGCTCGTCCGCCTCGTCCGCGGTGAGTCGCCGCCGCCGAGCGAGCGCGTCGAGGCGAGCCCACTCGGGCGAGTGCCGGGCGATGAAGGCGTCGACGTCCACAGTGCCTGGAAGTCTAGGGTCGCCCGGGAGTCAGGCGTCGCCTCGACGTGCAGGCGTTTAGGGTCGTGAGGTGAGCGCGCCCCCCGAGATCGTCTCCGGCGAGGGAGTCGGGCTCGATCTCGCTCATGCGGGCGTCGGATCGCGCATCGTCGCGGCAGCGATCGACCTGCTGCTGCAGGCGATCGGCGCGATCGGGCTCGTCGCGATCACCGCGCAGCTCGGTGGGGGTGCCGACTCCGCCGCGATCACCGCGGTGCTCGTCACCGAGCTGGTCCTGATCGTCGCGGGCTACCCGATCCTGATGGAGTGGCTCAACCGCGGGCGCACGGTCGGCAAGCTGTGCATGGGGCTGCGCGCAGTGCGCGACGACGGCGGCCCGATCGGCTTCCGGCAGGCGCTGGTGCGCGGGCTGGCCGGGTTGGTGCTGGAGAAGCCGGGGATCGCCTTTCCGTTCACGACGGCCGCGGGAATCATGACGATGATCTTCAGCGCCCGCGAGAAGCGGATCGGCGACATGATGGCCGGTACGTTCGTGCTCAACGAGCGAGGCGGCCCGCAACGTTCCGTCGTGCCGCAGCAGTTCGCCGTGCCGCCCCACCTCCAGCCGTGGGCCCAGACGCTCGACCTGTCCCGCCTCGACGATCAGCTCGCGCTCGCCGTGCGCCAGTTCGTGGTGCGGGCCAACGACCTGCTCCCCGCCGCGCAGGTCTCCCTGGGCGAGAGCCTGCGTGCCCGGGTCGAGGCGGTGACCAGGCCACCGGCGCCACTCGGGACGCCGACCCCGTGGGTACTGACGAGCGTCCTCGCCGAGCGGCGCCGCCGCGCGGACCTCGCCGCATCGACCTATCAGCAGCTGACGCGGCCGGCACCGCCTGCAGGCCCGCCCTCGCCGCCGCCGGCACCGCCGCCTGGACCGCCGCCCGCACCGCCCGCACCGGGTCGAGCGCCTCGGCCGCCGAGCACGCGACCCGAGTCGCCGTTCACGCCGCCGAGCTGACCGCCGCGCCCGCCCCTGTGGCATTACACCGGCTATATCCGGCGAGTGGTACTTCTTGCCCATACCGGTCACGCCCTCATACCCGGAGGCACTCGTGCACAGATCCCGCCTGCCGTTCCTCGCCACCGCGCTCGCCGGCACCGCCTCGCTCGTCATCGCCGCCCTCGCGCTCGCGCCGCCGGCGTCCGCGGCAGGCGATCGCTACGTAGCCCTCGGCGACTCGTACTCGTCCGGCGTCGGCTCGGGCAGCTACATCTCCGCGAGCGGCGACTGCCTGCGCAGCACCCTCGCCTACCCGCAGCTGTGGGCGAACAGCCACGCCCCGTCGTCCTACTCTTCGCTCGCCTGTTCCGGAGCCACCACCACCGACGTCGTCAACAACCAGGTCTCGGCCTTGAGCGGCTCGACCACACTCGTCAGCATCTCGATCGGGGGCAACGACCTAGGCTTCGCGAGCATCATGGAGGACTGCGTCCTCTACAGCACGGACACCTGCGTCAGCGAGCTGAACGCGGCCGAGGCGACCGCACGCGCATCCCTGCCCGGCTGGCTCGACAACGCCTACAACGCGATCCGCTCGCACGCGCCGAACGCGACCGTCGTGGTGATGGACTACCCGCGCTTCTATCACGACGTCTGGTACTGCGTCGGGCTCAGCTCGACCGATCGCAACAAGATCAACGAGGCGGCCGACGTGCTCGACGGCGTCATCGCGTCGGCAGCGTCCCGGCACGGCTTCCGGTTCGGGGACGTCCGCTCGTCCTTCGGCAACGGTCACGAGATCTGCGACGGCAGCTCCTGGCTGCACTCGGTGGACTGGTCGAATATCGTCCAGTCGTACCACCCGACCGCGGCCGGCCAGTCCGGCGGCTACCTCCCTGCATTCACCGCGCAGGCCGGCTGACCGGCACCCCTGGCAGGCACACGCGGCGTCATCCGCCGGCGACCGAGGGCAGGATCAGCACCTCGGCCCCGGCGGGCACGCTCGCACCGAGCTCACCGCAGGTACGGGCGTCCTCGCCGTCGACGTAGACGTTCACGAAGCGCCGCAGCTCGCCCTGCTCGTCGCGGATGCGGCGGGCCAGCCTCGGCCGGTCCGCTTCCAGCGCGTCGAGCAGGTCGGCCAGGTTCGCGCCGTCGGCGAGAGCGAGGTCGACGTGCGCGGCTCCGTCGGTGAACTGCCGCAGCGCTCCCGGGATCACGACACGGGTCATCTCGTCACCCGATGACCGCGGCCCGGACGCAGAGGACGTCGGGCAGGTGGTCGACGACCAGGTTCCAGTGCTCGCCCTCGTCGGGGCTGGCGTAGACCTCCCCGTTGCGGGTGCCGAAGTACAGCCCGGCCGGTTCGGCGTCGTCGGCGCACATCGCGTCGCGCAGCACGCTGCCGTAGTAGTCCTGCTGCGGCAGACCATCGGTGAGTCCCGTCCAGGTCACCCCCGAGTCGGCAGTGCGGAACACGCGGCAGGCCCGGTCCGGCGGCATGCGGTCGCCGTCGCTCACGATCGGGAAGTTGTACGCCACGCCGGCCTTCGTGGGGTGTGCAACCATCGCGAACCCGAAGTCGGCCGGCAGGTCGTCGGCGATCGAGGTCCACGAGCGGCCCTCGTCATCGCTGCGATAGACGCCGCGGTGGTTCTGCAGGAACATCCGGGTCGGCTCCGCGGCGTCGCGCGCGACCTTGTGCACGCACTGGCCGAACTCCGGCTGGGGGTCGGGCAGGAAGTAGGCGCTGACGCCACGGTTGGACGCCGCCCAGCTGTCGCCGCCGTCGTCGGTGCGGTACACCCCGCCGGTGGACATGGCGACGACCATCCGCTTCGGGTCGCTCGGGTGCGGCAGGACGGTGTGGATCGCGGCGCCGCCGAAGCCCGCGCCCCACTCCGGCCGGTGCGGGTGGTCCCACAGGGCGCGGTGGAAGGTGAAGTGCTCGCCGCGGTCCTCGCTGCGGAACAGGCCCTGGGGCTCGGACCCGGCCCAGACCACATCGGGTTCGGCCGGCGACGGCACCAGCGCCCAGGCGCGGGCGAGCGCGGCGCCGGTGTCTGCCGGGAACGCGATCGCGCCCTCGTCCGGCTCGGCCCAGGACGCGCCGAGGTCGTCGCTGTGGAACACCGACGGGCCCCAGTGCTCGCTGGTGGCCGAGGCCAGGACCCTCGGCCGATCGGTCCGGGTGTCGATCGCGACTGCGTACACGCCGGTCATCGGGAACTGCAGGTCGGACAGCTGCCAGGTGGCCCGGTCGGAGCTGCGCGCGAGAAACAGCCCCTTGTTCGTGCCGACGGCGAGGAGTACATCAGTCATGACGCAGACCCTGGCACGCCCCGCCGACAACGCCAACACCCGTCTTGGCCCCGAAGCAGGCAATTGTTCGGCGCGTCGCCCTGCTACGGGGCCAAAGATGGATCGAGCGGTCAGTATCGGTAGTGGTCTGACTTGTACGGGCCGGCCACGTCCACCCCGATGTACGCGGCCTGATCCTTGCTGAGCGTGGTCAGCTTCGCGCCGACCGCCTCCAGGTGCAGCCGCGCCACCTTCTCGTCCAGGTGCTTGGGCAGCGTGGTCACCGTCGGTTTGCCGTCGACGAGGTAGGCCTGCGGGTTCTTGTGGATCTCGATCTGGGCGATCGTCTGGTTGGAGAACGACGCGCTCATCACGAAGGACGGGTGCCCGGTCGCGTTGCCCAGGTTCAGCAGCCGGCCCTCGGACAGCACGATGATCGACTTGCCATCAGGGAAGCGCCACTCGTGCACCTGCGGCTTGACCTCGATCTTGGCGATGCCCGGGGCCTTCGCCAGTCCCGCCATGTCGATCTCGTTGTCGAAGTGGCCGATGTTGCCGACGATGGCCTGGTGCTTCATCTTGGCCATGTCCTCGGCCATGATGATGTCCTTGTTGCCGGTCGTGGTGACGAAGATGTCCGCCTTGCCGACGACGTCCTCGAGGGTGACAACATCCAGGCCCTCCATCGCGGCCTGCAGCGCGCAGATCGGGTCGACCTCGGTGACGACCACGCGAGCGCCCTGCCCGCGCAGCGACTCCACGCAGCCCTTGCCGACGTCGCCGTAGCCGCAGACGACCGCGAGCTTGCCGGCGATCATCACGTCGGTGCCGCGGTTGATGCCGTCGATCAGCGAGTGCCGGCAGCCGTACTTGTTGTCGAATTTGCTCTTGGTGACCGAGTCGTTGACGTTGATCGCCGGGAACAGCAGCGTGCCGTTCTTCTCGAACTCGTACAGCCGGTGCACGCCCGTCGTCGTCTCCTCGGTGACCCCGATGATCGCGGCGCCCATCCTCGTGTACTTGCCGGGAGCCTCGAGCAGCGATCGGCGCAGCGTGTCCAGGATGACGCCGTACTCCTCGGAGTCGCCCTCGTCGGTCGACGGGACGGCGCCGGCCGCCTCGAACTCGGTGCCCATGTGGATCAGCAGGGTCGCATCACCGCCGTCGTCGACGATCGAGTCCGGGCCCGTACCGTCCGGCCAGGTCAGCATCTGCTCGGTGCACCACCAGTACTCCGCGAGCGTCTCGCCCTTCCACGCGAACACCGGGATGCCCTGTGGGGACTCGACCGTGCCGGCCGGGCCCACGACGATCGCGGCGGCGGCATGATCCTGGGTGGAGAAGATGTTGCAGCTGACCCAGCGGACGTCGGCGCCCAGCGCGGCCAGGGTCTCGATCAGGACCGCGGTCTGCACGGTCATGTGCAGCGAGCCGGCGACCTTCTTGCCCTTCAGCGGCTGCGACGGGCCGAACTCGCGGCGCAGCGCCATCAGACCGGGCATCTCGTGCTCGGCGAGGTCGATCTCCTTGCGGCCGAACGCGGCCAGGGACAGGTCGGCGACCTTGAAGTCCGGGACCGAGCCCGCACTGTCTGCGGCGAGGGTGCTACTCACATGCGCTCCTTGGGATGAGGGAATCTGCGAACTCTGTTCAGCGGTGAGCCGGCGGTAGATGCCGGCCTGGTGTGGTGCGGCAGAGCGGTGCAGCGGTCCGAACCAGTCGTCGACGGCCCGGGCGAGCTGCGGATCGGTGCGCATCCGCAGCTCGAAGGCGATGTCGTTGATACCGAGCCGATGGCCGTCGATCAGCTCGCGCAGCCGCTGCAGCCGCTCGATCTGACGGGGCCCGTAGTGCCGGTGGCCGCCCGGGGTGCGCAGGGCGGCGACGAGCCCGGCCTGCTCCAGGTAACGCAGCATGCGCTGCGACCAGCCGGTGGCCGCCGCAGCCTGCTGAATCGTCATCGACGCCATCGGCGACAAAGCTACCACGGTCGTGTCAAGTTAGCCGACGGGCGCTCAGCCGACGGTGGCGAGGAACGTCTGGCCGGTGCCCCGCAGCGTGAATGCGACCTCCCGCGCTGGCACGAACGCCGCGTGGCCGGGAGTCAGGGTCACCACGGTCCCCTCGGCTTCGACGCTCACCGCTCCGGAAGCACACAGGACGAGATACGGCTGACCCGCGGTCCCGGCGGCGCACGAACCGGCGTCGCAGCCCGGTTTGCGATACGCGTCCAAGTCCGCCGAGTGCAGGTGGAAGTCCGGAACGGGCACCTCGAAGTCGACGCCGAACCCAGCACGGCGCGAATCCGGCCAGCGGGGCTCGGGCAGCGGGGTGAAGTCGGTGATCGTGAGCAGTTCGGCGACGTCGACGTGCTTGGCGGTCAGGCCGCAGCGCAGCACGTTGTCGCTGCTGGCCATGATTTCCACGCCCATTCCGCGCAGGTACGCATGGAGGTTCCCCGCGCCGAGATAGATCGCCTCCCCCGGCTGGAGCACGACGGGGTTGAGCAGCAGGGAGAGCACCGCACCGACGTCGCCGGGGAAATCACGGGCGCACAGGTCGACGACTCGCGCCGCCCCGACCGGGCCGTCCGCCCACGCCGCGAGCGGTGGATACCGGGTGAGGATGCCGCGACATCCGGAGACGACGCGGTCCACCAGCGCTGCGCGGTCGTCGGTCGGGAGCGTCAGCAGGCGGGTGAACGCGGCTCGTAGGGCCACCGACTCGTTGGTGGCGTCGAGATCGGCCCGGACGTCGGACAGGGCCTCGCCGACGACCGCCGGAAGCTCGTCGATCAACCGCACCGTCTCGGCCGGTGGGCGGAACCCGCACAGCGCGGTGAACACGGTGAGCGCGCACAGCAGTTCCGGCTTGTGGTTGCGGTCGCGGTAGTTGCGGGTGGGCGCGTCGCGCGGCACACCGGCCGCGTCCTCGGCGGCGAAGCCGGCCTCCGCCTGCTCGATCGTGGGATGCACCTGGATCGACAGCGCCTTGTCCGCGGCGAGGACCTTGAGCAGGAACGGCAGCTGCGGACCGAACTGCGCGACTACGCGCGGGCCGAGCAGTCCTTCGGGGTCGGCTTCGATCAGCTGGTCCAGCGTCGTGCCCAGCGATGGGACCGACGCCGGATCATCCGCGTGCGCGCCGAACCACAACTCGGCGGCCGGCCGTCCGTCGGGCTCGCGGCCGAGCAGCTGCTGGATCGCGCTCGTCGAGCCCCACGCGTAGTCGCGCACCATGCCGTCGAGAGCGAAGACGGCTGGCACAGGCACGGGGCGATCCTATTCGCCGGCGCGCAGCCGGCCGGGCCGCGTATCGGCTGTACCGCGCCGCCGACCGGCGTACCGGTGCCGGGTGTGACGGCGGGCTTCACGCGCTCCCGCGGTCGATGTCCGGTTCGAGGTAGATGACGCGCGCGGTCGGCACAGCTCGGCGGACGCGGGCCTCGGCGGCGTCGATCGCGGCCGCGACGTCGCCCAGGCCGGCCTCGGCCGGCATCGCGAGCTTCGCACCGACCAGCAGCTCCTCCGGGCCGAGATGCATCGTCCGCAGGTGGATGACGCGCTCCACGCCGGGCCCGGTGAGCGCCGCCTGGATGGCGGCGACCTGGGCAGGTGCGGCGGACTCGCCGAGCAGCAGGCTCTTGGTCTCGATCACCAGCACGATCGCGACGGTGATGAGCAGGACCCCGATCGCGCACGTCCCGATACCGTCCCAGACCGGTTCTCCGGTGATCGTCGCGATGCCGACCCCGAGCAGCGCGAGCGCCAGTCCGGTGAGCGCCGCGACGTCCTCGAGCAGCACGACCGGCAGCTCGGGCACCTTGGCGTGCCGGATGAACTGCACCCAGCTCTCAGCACCCTTGAGCGGACGGGACTCCCTGATCGCCGTTCGCAGCGAGAACGACTCGAGGCAGATCGCGACCAGCAGCACCACGATGGCGACGACGACCGACTCGAGGTGATGCGGGTGCCGGATCTTCTCGATGCCCTCGTACAGCGCGAACAGGCCGCCCGCGGAGAACAGCATCAGCGCGACGAGAAAGCCGTAGACGTACCGGTCGCGGCCGTAGCCGAACGGGTGCTCGGTGGTGGCACGACGCCGGGCCGAGCGGCCACCGACCAGCAACAGCCCCTGGTTGCCCGAGTCCACCACCGAGTGGACGCCCTCGGCGAGCATCGAGGACGATCCCGTAATCGCGAACGCGACGAACTTGATCACCGCGATGCCCAAGTTCGCCGCAAGAGCAGCAACTACCGCTCTGCTATTTCCGCTCATGCGTCCCTCCCGACCGGCCCAAAGGGCAGAACGGGGGTACCCCCGCCAATGAAGGCGTAGCCGGTGGGGGAGGATCGCTCGGTCCGCGCGCAAGCTCGCTCCGCTCGCGCGCGAGCGGGCTCTTCGCGCAAGCGCTCATCGCGCCGTGGTCACCTCTACAACCTTCGTCGGCACCTCGATCACAAACGGCAGCGAGTGGTGGTCGCGAGGGGCGCCTGAGCACAGAATATTAATGGGCGAGTTCTCCGGGGGCGGCGGCGCCGGGTTCGAGGCCGAGGCCGAGGGCCAGGTACACGGCGGTGAAGTCGCCGAACGCAGCGGCCGATGCGAAGCGGGCGAGGGGGGATCCGGCCGGGACGTCCACGCTCGACGAGCGCAGTCCGAGTTCGCCGGCCAAGCGGTGCAGGGCGGCAGCAGCGCGCCGGGCCGCGACCTCATCGAGCTGGATTTGCGCGCCCGAGCGCGGTCCCAGCTCCGGGTCCTCCGCGTTGCCGTCGTCGCCGACCACGACGAGCCGGGCTCGGGGCGGGCCGCCCTCGTCGACCCGATCCCGGAAGAAGTCGTCACCGCCGGCGGGGGACGGTCCGGCGCCGCGCAGGACCGCACCAGCGCGCGCCACGCCGTCGGGCAGGCTGACCGCGACCGCAGGGACACCGGCGCACAGCTGCAGCGCGTCGGCGGTGGCGCGCGCGGCGACGCCGGCGAGCGCACCGGCTCCCGCGATGAGTGGCTGCGCGTCCGCGAACTCGACGGCGAGGGCCTTCGCCGGGTTGGTGAACGCCTCGCTGCCCGGCCGGCAGATCTCGGCGCTCTGGTCCAGCGCGTCCGCCACCTCGGTCAGCAGCGAGCGTGGGACCTCGTGCACGCCGAGCGCGTCGAGTGCCTGCAACAGGGGCGTGAGCACGGCCCACCGGAACGCGCGGACGTTCAGGTCGGCGGCGAGTTCGTGGATCGGCGCGCGGCCGGCCGCGGCCGCGACCTGCGAGTCGGCAGGGGCGACGACCGCCATCGCCAGCCCGCGCCGCGCACCCTGCTCGGCCAGCGCGGCCAGTCGCGGGTGGCGCCCGTCGACGGCACCGATGAGCAGCGCGTCGGCGGGCCCGGCCCAGCGCGGCAGTTCCACGCCGTGCCAGGCGAGGGCCGGCGTGGCCTCGCAGCTGAGCCGGGTGACCACGCGGACGGTCACCGACGGCGGCGCGTCGGTCGCGATCAGCAGCGCGCGGGGCAGCTCGCCCCGCAGCCGCTCGACGCCGAAGTCCTCGTAGGTGTCGATCGCCCGGCGCACCTGCGCGCCGGCGGTGGCGAGCGTCCACAGCAGCCGCTGACCGTCCCGGCGCACAAGGGCGTCCTCGTCATCGAGCAGCGCCTCGTCGAACGCCATGATCACGTGGCCGCGTTGCCGATGCCGTTGGGGCCGGGCGTCGCGTCGTCGACGAGCAGCACCGGGATGCCGTCCTCGATCGGGAAGCTCGTCGCGCAGTGCGTGCACACCAGCACGTCCCTGCCGTCCCTGCTCTGCTCGCGCAGCGGTGCGTGGTCGTCGCTCGGGCAGGCGAGCAACTCGAGCAGTCCGGCGTCGATACCCATGCTTGCCCCGAGATCAGCCGCGGATGACGGCGAGCACGTCGTCGCGCAGCGTGGCCATCGTTGCCTTGTCGGCCGCCTCGACGTTCAGGCGCAGCAGCGGTTCGGTATTGGACGCGCGCACGTTGAACCAGCTCCCGTCCGGAAGCTCGACGGTCAGCCCGTCCAGCTCGTCCGACTCGCCCCGGTCGGCGAACGCGGCCCGGACCGCTGCCTCGCGTCCGGCCTGGTCCTCGACGATCGAGTTGATCTCGCCCGAGGCGACGTAGCGGTTGTAGCGGGCGGTGAGTTCGGCGAGCGTGCCGCGCTGCTCACCCAGCGCGGCCAGCACGTGCATCGCGGCCAGCATCCCGGTGTCGGCGTACCAGAAGTCGCGGAAGTAGTAGTGCGCCGAGTGCTCACCGCCGAACACCGCGTTGCGCTCGGCCATCTCGCCCTTGATGAACGAGTGACCGACGCGGGTGCGCACCGCGACGCCGCCGTTCTCGGCGATCACCTCAGGGACGGCGTGCGAGGTGATCAGGTTGTGGATCACCGTTGAGCCGGGGGCCTTGGCCAGTTCGCGAGCGGCCACCAGCGCGGTGATCGCGCTCGGCGAGACCGCCGCGCCGGCCGCGTCCACGACGAAACACCGGTCGGCGTCACCGTCGAAGGCCAGCCCGATGTCGGCGCGCTCCTCGACGACCTTGCGCTGCAGGTCGACGATGTTCGCCGGTTCCAGCGGGTTGGCCTCGTGATTGGGGAACGAGCCGTCCAGCTCGAAGTACAGCGGGACGATCGTCAGGGGCAGCGCGGGAAGGGACGCATCACCCAGTACGGCGGGCACGGTGTAGCCGCCCATTCCGTTGCCCGCATCGACCACCACACGCAGCGGGCGGATGCCGGACAGGTCGACCAGCTTGCGCAGGTACTCGGCGTACGGCGTGAGCAGGTCGATCTGCTCGACCGTCCCGGAGACCTCCGCAGCAGGCAGGCCGTTGTCGAGGTAGGTCTGGGCGCGTTCGCGGATCTGCGTCAGGCCGGAGTCGCGGCCGATCGCGACGGCGTTGGCGCGGCACATCTTGATGCCGTTGTACTGCGCGGGGTTGTGGCTCGCCGTGAACATCGCACCGGACAGGCCCAGATGACCGGACGCGAAGTAGAGCATGTCCGTCGAGCCGAGGCCAGCCTCGACGACCGACGCGCCGCGATGCAGTGCGCCCTCCGCGAACGCGCGGGCCAGTCGCGGCCCGGACTCGCGCATGTCGTGTGCGGTGACGATTCGCTTCGCGCCGGTGACGTCGATGAACGCCGCGCCGATCGCGCGCGCCACCGGCTCGTCGAGCTGCTCTGGCACCGTCCCGCGGACGTCATAGGCCTTGATGATCGTCGAAAGGTCCACGTTCGGCAGCCTACCCAGGTCGCGTCGCCGGCACGTGCCTCAGTTCGCCGGCGGGACGACGCGCAGGTGGCCGCGCCGGCCGGTCGCCACGTCGACCTCTCCGGCGTACGTAGCCGAGATCTCGACCCGGGCCGCCTCGCGCACCGCGTCGGCGAGCGCTTCGAGATCGTCGGCGTGCGGTATCGGCGCGGGAAAGTCACCGACGTGCCGCAGGACCTCCCAGCCGCGTGGCACCGTGAGCCGGAGCGCGTGCTGCTCGCACAGGTCGTACGAGTGCGGCTCCGCGAAGCTGGCCAGCGGCCCGACTACTGCCGTCAGGTCGGAGTACGCGTAGGTCAGGGTGGCTACCGCGGACTGGGCACAGCCGGTGCGGGTACAGCGCCGCGCGTGCCTCATGCCTCGGTCCACGCTTCGGTCCTCACAGCTCGCGAGGTTAGCCCTCTGCAGGGCTCGTCGCGGGCAGTTGGCGATTTAGCGGCGGATCGTGTCGCGGCCGGACGTTCCGCTGAGCTGCCCGACGGCGGACATTCTGGAGGGTTCGGCTTTCGCTGCCGGGTTGCGCTGGTCTTGCAGTGAAAAGACGGCAGCGACGGAGGAAGTTGGTCCACTGGTTCGGGTCGCGCTGCCGAGTCGCCTCTCGCTTCGGTTCGCTTGGTGCCTTCGGCTCGCGGTTCTCGAATTGTCTTGCGGAATATGATCAAACACCTTGCGATTGTCCGATGGCTGGGATGGTAGCCGACGTATGTTCGAGGGTGTGATGCACCGCAGCAATGGACCCAAGCGCACCACGTCATCGACTACGCCCGCGCCGGCCCCACCTCCATCGAGAGCGGCTGCCTGTTGTGCGGCGTGCACCACCGCGAGTTCCAGAACATGGGCTGGCGCTGCCTCATGCTCGACGGCGTCCCGCACTGGATCCCACCACTCTGGCGCGACCCCACCAAACCCCCCATCCGCAACCGTCCCCACGATCCGATGCTCGTCTGATCCTCGCTCGCCGGGCTATCGTGCGATCGTGCTGCAACCAGCTGATCGGTCATTCGCGGCGCTCTTGATCACTGGGACCGTCGGAGTCGGCAAGACAACGGTTGCCGAAGCTGCGGCGAACTACCGCTCGGCCGGCGTCACTCGCTTGGTCCTTGCCGGCGTGGTCGAACGAGCAAACGACCTGCCGAAGTACAGCACGCCGTCGCGGGGCCGATAACTGTGGTCAGGTTGCGCGCGTCGCGTGCTGGTGACATCAGGCCATCCGATAGCTGCGACCCGCGAGCGAGCACGCAGCCGGGACGAACCACACGCCGAGCCCGTGGGTCAGCTCGGCACCCGCAGCTCGCCGAGCTCGGACCAGTCGTCCTGAGGGACCGAGACGCTGACGATGCGCGGCGTCTCGGCCAGGTGCGGCGGCAGGGTCTGCTGCGCGATCGTGAAGTGCTCGGACTGCACGTGCGCCGCGCCCGCATCACCGTCCCGGAACGCCTCGACCAGCACGTACTCGTCCGGTTCCTCCAGGCTGCGTGACCACTCGAACCACAGGCAGCCCGGCTCGCTGCGGGTGGCCTGGGTGAACGCGCCCGAGATCTCCTGCCAGCGCTCGACCGACTCGGGCCGGACCCGGAACTTCGCGGTAATGAAGATCATGATTCTCCCTGCTGGCTACGTGCGGTACGGCGTCGTGGTGACGCCCTCGCCGTCGCGCCACCGGTACACGTCGACGCCGTTGACGAACACCTGCACGGCACGGCTCATCACGTCCAGGGGGTCGCCGTCCCAGATCACCACGTCACCGTCGAGCCCGGGCCGCAACGCACCGACCCGGTCGGACAGGCCCATCATCGCCGCGGGATTGACGGTGATGGAGCGCAGCGCGTCCTCACGCGTCATTCCCTCCTTGACGGCCAGAGTCGCTTGGTGCACAAGGAAGTTGATCGGGACGACGGGGTGGTCGGTGGTGAGCGCAACCTGCACGCCGGCGTTCGCGAGAAGGCCCGGGTTGGCCAGCGTCCGCTCGCGCAACTCGACCTTCGAGCGCGTGGTGAACAGCGGCCCGACGATGCAGGGCAGGTTCCGCTCGGCGAGCAGATCGGCAAGCAGGAACCCCTCGGTGGCGTGGTTGACGATCAGCCGGTAGCCGAACTCGTCGGCGAGCCGGATCGCGGTGGCGATGTCGTCGGCACGGTGCGTGTGCTGGCACCACGGCAGCTCGCCGTCGAGGACCCGGATCAGCACCTCGCAAGTCGGGTCGCGGTCGAACGGATCTCCCTTCGCGGCTGCAGCATCGCGCTTGGCCCGGTAGTCCTGCGCCTTGGTGAGCGCGTCCCGGATGACCGCCGCGACGCCCTGACGCGTGGACGGCAGCTGCTTCTTGTCGCCGTAGACACGCTTGGGGTTCTCGCCGAGCGCGCTCTTCACGCTGGCCGGTGACTTGATCACCATCTCGTCGACGACGCGGCCCCACGTCTTGATCGCGACGGTCTGCCCGCCGATCGGGTTGCCGCTGCCCGGCTTGACGACGACCGCGGTGACACCGCCGGAGAGCGCGTCGCGAAAACCCGTGTCGGCCGGGTTGATCGCGTCCAGCGCGCGCATCCGGGCCCCGTTCGGATCGGTCATCTCGTTCGTGTCGTCGCCGGCCCAGCCCTGCGCCTCCTCGTCGATCCCGACGTGGGCGTGCGCATCGACGAAGCCCGGCAACACCCAGCGCCCGGATGCGTCGACGCGCGTCACCCCGTCGGGTATCGCGACGTCCGTGCCGATCGCGGTGATCACGCCGTCGACGACCAGGACGGTGCCGGACTCGATAGGTTCGCCGTCGACGGCGATCACCCGCCCGCCGGCGATGGCCACGCTGCCACTGAGTTGAGTCATAGATCCAAGCTAGTCAGGACGACAGCGGCGATTGCCTCGGGTCTGGTAAAGGGACCCCGGAACGCCAGCGCAGCTACGCCAGCGTGGCGCGCACGGCCTCGTCGGTCCGCCCGACCACCGCACGACCGTCCGCGGCCGTGATGATCGGCCGCTGGATCAGCCTCGGATGGGCGGCGAGAGCATCGATCCAGCGCCGCCGGTTCGCGGAGTCCTTCGGCCAGGAGGTGATGGCCAGCTCCTGCCCCTCCGGCTCACCCGTCCGGGTGATGTCCCACGGCTCGAGCCCGAGACGCGCGAGCACGTCGGTGAGCTCGGCGGCGGTCGGAGGGTCGTCTAGGTAGCGGCGCACGGTGTACTCGGCACCGGCGTCGTCGAGAATCGTCAATGCCGAGCGGCACTTCGAGCACGCCGGATTGATCCAGATCTCGATCTGCACGTCCGCCATGTCGCTCCGTTCGCCCGATCGACAGCTGTCCCGGCGAGGCTAGCGCCGAATAGGGTGAAGGGCATGACTGAACGCGGCACCGCGGACATCGGCGTAACCGGCCTGGCGGTAATGGGCCGGAACCTGGCCCGGAACCTGGCGCGGCACGGGCACACGGTGGCGCTGCACAACCGCTCCCCCGAGCGAACCCGAAGCCTGGTCGAGCAGCACGGCGACAATGGGCGGTTCGTCCCGAGCGAGTCGCTGACCGACTTCGTCGCCTCGCTCGCCAAACCCCGCGCGATCATCGTGATGGTCAAGGCCGGCGAGGCGACGGATGCAGTGATCGACGAGCTGGTCCCGCTGCTGGACGACGGCGACATCGTGATCGACTGCGGCAACGCGCACTTCGCCGACACCCGGCGCCGCGAGGCGTCGCTGAAGGAGCACGGGCTGCACTTCGTCGGCTGTGGCGTGTCCGGTGGCGAGGAGGGTGCGCTCAACGGCCCGTCGATCATGCCCGGCGGATCGGCGCAGTCGTACGTGAAGCTCGGACCGATCTTCGAGTCCATCGCAGCACAGGTCGACGAGACGCCATGCTGCGTGCACGTCGGTCCGGACGGCGCCGGGCACTTCGTCAAGATGGTGCACAACGGTATCGAGTACGCCGACATGCAGCTCATCGCCGAGGCGTACGACCTGCTGCGCTCGGGCTTGGACGCCACGCCCGCAGACCTTGCCGACATCTTCCGGACGTGGAACGAGGGGGATCTCGACTCGTTCCTGATCGAGCTGACTGTGGACGTGCTCGCGCAGGTCGACGCCGACACCGGCCGGGCGTTCGTCGACATCGTGCTCGATCAGGCCGAGCAGAAGGGCACCGGACGCTGGACCGTGCAGAGCGCGCTCGACCTAGGCGTCCCGATCACCGGGATCGCGGAGGCGACGTTCGCCCGCGCGCTGTCCGGACACGCCGAGCAGCGACGGCCCGCGCGGGAGACGTTCGGCGGTCCGGATGGCGCGCTGAGCATCAGGGATAGGGACGAGTTCATCGAGGACGTCCGCCGCGCGCTGTATGCGTCGAAGGTCGTCGCGTACGCGCAGGGCTTCGACCACATCGCGGCGGGAAGTGACGAGTTCGGCTGGAACGTCGACCGCGGTGCGATGGCGACGATCTGGCGCGGCGGCTGCATCATCCGGGCGCGGTTCCTGGATCGCATCCGCGAGGCGTACGACGCCGACCCGACGCTGCCGTCGCTGCTCGTCGCGCCGTACTTCGCCGACGCGGTGCGTGACGGCGTGGATTCGTGGCGCCGCGTCGTGTCGCTCGCGGCGCTCGCCGGCATCCCGACGCCCGCCTTCTCCTCCTCGCTGGCCTACTTCGACGGCCTGCGCCGCGACCGCCTGCCCGCAGCGCTGATCCAGGGGCTACGCGACAACTTCGGCGCGCACACCTACCAGCGTGTCGACAAGCCGGGCAGCTTCCACACCGAGTGGGCCGGCGACAGGGCCGAGCGCCCGGCCTGACCGGTGGCGATCTCACGTTCGGGCACCCGCCGACGTCTATCTGTTGTGAGACGCAAACCGTTCGAGCAGATCGTCACCGAGCACGGACCGACCGTGCTGCGAGTGTGCCGGGCCGTGCTCGGCCCGCACGAGGCGGAGGACGCCTGGTCCGAGACGTTCCTCGCCGCGCTGCGGGCCTACCCGGACCTCGCGCCCGACGCGAACGTCGAGGCGTGGCTGGTCACGATCGCCAAGCACAAGGCGATCGACCAGCACCGCGCTTCGGCACGACGGCCGGTACCCGTCGACGAGCTGCCCGAACGTCCAGCCGCTGTGGTCGATGACCACGACGAGCTGTGGTCCGCGTTGCGCGCGCTGCCGATGAAGCAGCGCGAGGCGATCGCGTACCACCACCTGGCCGGCCTGCCGTACGCGCAGGTGGCCACCGTCCTCGGCAACTCCGAGGCAGCCGCCCGCCGCGCCGCGGCCGACGGCATGAAGACCCTGCGCAAGACCCTGCAAGGAGCCACGCCATGAACGAACTGCTCGATTCCATCCCGACCGTCGACGAGAGCGCGAACGCCCGGCTGCGCGCGCGACTGCTGGCCGCCGCCGAGGCCGACGGGCTGCTAGACGTCGCGTACCGCACGATCGACACTCCCGTCGGCCGGCTGCTGCTGGCAGCGACCGAGGTAGGCCTGGTCCGGATCGCGTTCGACGACCCCGACGCTGTCCTGGCCACCCTGGCCGAGCGGATCAGCCCGCGGATCCTGAACGCACCCGCCCGGCTGGACAACGTCGCCCGCGAGCTGGACGAGTACTTCGCCGGCACGCGCCGCACGTTCGACCTGCCGCTCGATCGCCGGCTCTCGTCCGGATTCCGCGCCGCGGTGCTCGCACACCTGCCGGAGATCGGCTATGGGACGACGGCGAGCTACGCGGCGGTGGCCTCCCTTGCCGGCCATCCTCGGGCCGTCCGGGCCGTCGGGTCCGCGTGCGCCACCAACCCGCTGCCCGTCGTCGTCCCGTGCCACCGGGTGGTGCGCTCGGACGGCAGCGCGGGCGGCTACGCCGGCGGGCCGGACGCGAAGCTGACCCTGCTGCGGCTGGAGGCCGCGTGAGCCCGATCGGTTACTCGCCGGTGGGCAGCTCCACGTGGCCGCCGAACTCCTTGCGCATGGCCGAGAGCAGCTTGTCCGCGTAGACGGCCTCGCCGCGGCTGGAGAAGCGGGCGAACAGCGCGGCCGAGAGGACGGGCGTCGGCACGCCTTCGTCGATCGCGGCCTTGACCGTCCAGCGGCCCTCGCCGGAGTCCGAGACGCGACCAGCGATCCCATCCAGCGACGCGTTCTCGTACAGCGCATCGGCGGTGAGGTCGAGCAGCCACGACGCGATCACCGAGCCACGACGCCAGACCTCGGTCACCTTCGCCATGTCGAGGTTGTACTGGTAGTACTGCGGCTGATCCAGCGGGGTGATCTCGGCCGAGTGGTCCTGCTCCTTGGCGCCGGCGTCGGCGTGCTCGAGCACGTTCAGCCCCTCGGCGTAAGCGGCCATGATGCCGTACTCGATCCCGTTGTGGACCATCTTCACGAAGTGTCCGGCGCCGCTCGGCCCGCAGTGCAGCCAGCCCTGCTCCTCGGGCGTCGGGTCACCGCTGCGGCCGCGGGTGCGCTCGATCTTGCCGACGCCCGGCGCGATGCTCTCGAACAGCGGCGCGCAGTGCGCCACGGCGTCGTCGTCGCCGCCGATCATCAGGCAGTAGCCGCGCTCCAGGCCCCACACACCGCCGCTGGTGCCGACGTCCAGATAGGAGATGCCGCGCGGCTTGAGCGCGCTCGACCGGTCGAGGTCCTCGCGGTAGTTCGAGTTGCCGCCGTTGATGATGATGTCGCCGTCGTCCATCAGGTCGGCCAGCTGCTGCACCACCTTGTCGGTGATGCCGGCCGGGATCATCACCCAGGCCACGCGAGGCTTCTCCAGCGCGGCGACGAACTCCTCCAGCGTGTTCGCGCCGACCGCCCCATCCTTCGCCAACGCGGCCACGGTGTCCGCGTTCGTGTCGAAGGCGACGGCGGTGTGCCCGTCCTTCATGATCCGGCGGACGATGTTCGCGCCCATCCGCCCCAGGCCGACCATTCCCAGCTGCATGCCTTACTCCCGTCGACGGGCCGCTCGATAGCGGCGGATCAGTGCGTTCGTCGAGCTGTCGTGCGCCACCTCCGGATCATCGTCGGACGTCAGCTCGTCGGCCACCTTCTTGGCCAGGACCTTGCCGAGCTCCACGCCCCACTGATCGAACGAGTTGACGCTCCAGAGCGTCCCCTGCGTGAACACACTGTGCTCGTACAGGGCGATCAGCGTGCCGAGCGAGTGCGGGGTGAGCCGGTCCAGCAGCAGCGTGTTCGACGGCCGGTTGCCCTCGAACACCCGGTGCGGCACCAGTTCGGGCGCCGTCCCCTCCGCCTCGACCTGCTCGGCCGTCTTGCCGAACGCGAGCGCCTCGGTCTGCGCGAAGACGTTCGCGTTCAGCAGGTCGTGGTGCTCTCCCAGCGGGTTGAGCGAGTGCAGGAAGCCGATGAAGTCGCACGGGATCAGCTCGGTGCCCTGGTGGATCAGCTGGTAGAAGCTGTGCTGCCCGTTGGTGCCCGGCTCGCCCCAGTACACCGGCCCGGTCGGGTAGTCGACGGGCGCACCGGCCAGCGTCACGTGCTTGCCGTTGGACTCCATCGTCAGCTGTTGCAGGTAGGCGGGGAACCGCTTGAGGTACTGGTCGTAGGGCAGCACCGCCTGCGTCTGCGCCCCGAAGAAGTCGGTGTACCAGACCGTCAGCAGCCCGAGCAGCACCGGCAGGTTCTCCGCGAACGGCGCGGTGCGGAAGTGCTCGTCCATCACGTGGAACCCGGCCAGCATCTCGCCGAATGCCTTGGAACCTATGGCGATCATCGTCGACAGGCCGATCGCCGAGTCCATCGAGTACCGTCCGCCGACCCAGTCCCAGAAGCCGAACATGTTCATGACGTCGATGCCGAACGCCTCGACGGCCTCGGAGTTCGTGGACACCGCGACGAAGTGCTTCGCGATCGACGACCTGTCCTTGAGCGCGGCGAGCGTCCAGTCACGGGCGGTCGCCGCGTTCGTCATCGTCTCGAGCGTGGTGAACGTCTTGGACGAGATCACGAACAGCGTCTCGGCCGGGTCCAGATCGCGGGTCGCCTCGGCGAAGTCGGTGCCGTCGACGTTGGAGACGAACCGGAACGTGAGCTCGCGCGCGCTGTAGTGGCGCAGCGCCTCGTAGGCCATCACCGGCCCGAGGTCCGAGCCGCCGATCCCGATGTTGACAATGTTGACGATCGGCTTGCCGGTGTGGCCGAGCCAGCGCCCGGCGCGCACCTTGTCGGCGAACTCACCCATCCGGCCGAGCACCTCGTGCACCGCCGGGACGACGTTGACCCCGTCCACGCTGATCCGGTCGCCGTTCGGGGCTCGCAGCGCCACATGCAGGACGGCTCGGTGCTCGGTGACGTTGATCTTCTCGCCCGCGAACATCGCATCGATGCGCCCGCGCAGGCCGCTCTCGTCCGCGAGCTGAAGCAGCAGGCGCAGCGTTTCGTCGGTGATCCGGTTCTTCGAGTAGTCGAGGAAGATCCCGGCGGCCTCGGCGGTCAACCGCTCGCCCCGCGCCGGGTGCTGCGCGAACAGGTCGCGCAGGTGCATCGCGCTCAGCTCGTCGTGGTTCGCGCGCAACTTCGCCCACGCCGGACGCTCAGTCAGCGCGGCAGGCTGTGCATCGCTCATGCGGCTCTCCCTGCTTGTGGCCCGTCACCTGCCACCCTGCCAGACCCGCCGGAGCGCCCGCCAACGCGCCCGCCAACGCGCCTGGCAGCGCGCGCCGGCAGCGCGCTCCGCATAGGCTCTGCGAACGCGTTCCAGGAGGTAGGAGTCCGGTGACCGAACAGGACACCCGGCCGAAGCTCGCGGTGATCGGCACCGGGTACCTCGGTGTCACGCACGCGGTGTGCATGGTCGAGTTGGGCTTCGACGTGATCGGGCTGGACGTCGACCCGGCCAAGCTGGCGCTGCTGCGCGCGGGCAGGTTGCCGT
>JBOGDQ010000001.1:0-22753 GCA_050742975.1 Jatrophihabitantaceae bacterium | reverse complement strand
GCCCCGTCCTCACCACCGCGACCGCCGCGTCGGCCGCCACGGGCGCGGCCGCCACGGCCACCGCCGTCGGAGCCACCGCCGTCGGAGCCACAGTTGTAGGAGCCGCCGCCGCAGTCGGAGCGGGCGGCGTCGGAACCGGCCCGGCCGGAGCGTCCGCCACACCGTCTGCCACTGCCGCTGCCGCTGCCGCCTCGCCGATCCCCGTGAGCGCGACGGCACCGGGGACACCCGAGCAGGCGGCTGGCACACCAGGTAAGGACGCGGGGACCGTGAGGACCACCCCGAGCACTGGCCCCGCTCCATTGACAAAGACGGCCCAGGGGTTGCCCAACCAGCCACTGCCCCCGCTCGATCACGGCGCTGCCGGTGCCGACCCCGCGCAGCCGCCGGTCACCGCACTGCCCGCCACGCCGGCGCCGAAGACCGCGCCGGGCCCGTCCCAGCAGCCGCTGGGTTCCGATCACGACGGCGGGACGGCGGCACCGTCGGCACAGCTCCCGCCCGGACTCGCACCGGTCGCCGCCGCACCGGCGACGGCGGCCCCGGTCGCCGTCGCGCCGACGACACCGGCGCCGACCCAGACGCCCGCCGGCTCGGCGCTCGTCGACCAGCAGCCCACGCTGACCGCGTCGCTGGCCCGGCTCCGCTCCCTCGGCGACGGCTCGCACGAACTCAGCGTGCAGCTGCACCCGGCCGAGCTCGGCGCCGTCAACGTCTCGGCGACCATCCGCGACGGGCAGCTCACGGTGACCGTGGCCTGCGCAGACACCGCCGCGCGGGCAGCCGTCACCGCCGCCCTGCCGGTGCTGCACCAGCAGCTCAGCAGCGCCGGGTTCGGCGGCGTCGACGTGCAGTTCGGCGGCCCGTCGCAGGACCGCGGCCAGGCGCAGCAGGATCAGGCCCCGCGCCAGGACCGCGCGGACCTGCCCCGCGAGCCCGCCCAACCCGACCCGGCCCCCCGCACCCCCCGTCGCACGACCCGCGACACCGCCCTGGACCGACTGCTGTGACCCCGAGGAGAGCATCGACATGAGCAGCCCGATTGCCGGCACACCCGTTGTCGGGACCATCGACCCGTCCACCGCGCCGATGGACGCCGGCTCGGCCGCCAAGGGCGCCCAGAGCAGCCTGCTCGACCCGCAGGCGTTCCTGCAGCTGCTGGTCGCACAGCTGCAGTACCAGGACCCGACCAACCCGGTCGACACGTCCTCGTTCATGAACCAGACGGCGATGCTGAGCCAGGTGCAGACGATGACGTCGATGTCCTCGACGCTCACCGCGCTGGCCAGCGCGCAACAGGCCCAGTCGGCCACCGCCTTGATCGGTAAGCAGATCACCTACGCGAACTCGAGCGGCGTGCAGGTGCACGGTGTGGTCACCTCGGCCTCGCTCGTCGCCGGCGGCGCGACGCTGCACGTCGGCGACACCACGGTGCCACTGTCCGGCGTGCTGGAGGTGAGCGACCCACCCGCCGCGAGCTAGCGGCACCGACCAGTTCCGATACCCCAACCGCACCTCCACCCCCAAGGAGTCACCATGCTTCGATCCCTCTTCACCGGAATCTCCGGCCTCGGCGCGCACCAGCAGATGCTGGACGTCACCGCCAACAACATCGCCAACGTCAACACCACCGGCTACAAGGGCAGCCACGCCGTCTTCGAGGACACCCTCAGCCAGACCCTGTCGGGCTCCAGTGGTGCTACCGGCGCGGCCGGCGTCACCGCCGGTACCGGCGGCACCAACGCCGAGCAGATCGGCCTGGGTGTCAAGCTGGCCGGCACCGAGCTGAGCTTCACCCAGGGCGCCAGCCAGGCGACCGGCGTCACCAGCAACATGCTGATCAACGGCGATGGCTTCTTCGTCATCGACAAGGGCGGCCAGCAGCTGTACACGCGGGCCGGCAACTTCACCCTGGACAACGGCGGCAACCTGGTGACGCCGGACGGCTCGCGCGTGGTCGACGCCACGACGGGCAACCCGATCAACCTGTCCGGGCTGATCAGCACCCCGGCGACCCCGAGCCCCTACGTGTCGTGGAACATCGACGCGAGCGGCAACGTCAACGCCGTCGACAGCACCGGCGCGACCACCGTGCTCGGCCAGGTCGCGGTGGCCACGTTCGCCAACCCGAACGGCCTGGAGAAGGTCGGCGACACCGCGTTCGCCGCGTCGGCCAACTCGGGCGCGGCGGCGATCGGCGCGGCGAACACCGGCGCGCGCGGCAGCATCAGCTCCGGCTACGTCGAGATGAGCAACGTCGACCTGTCCCAGGAGCTGACGAACCTGATCATCGCCGAGCGCGGGTTCCAGGCGAACTCCAAGGTGATCACCACGTCGGACGAGGTGCTGCAGACGCTGGTGAACCTGAAGCAGTAGGCACAGTCGGACACACAGGACGCAGGGGCCGCTCCGGCGGTCACTGCGTCCGCGCACACACCTACGGCCGGCCGGCCGGATTCAAGATCGGGCACAACCGGCCGATAGGTACACATCGAGGGGCCACGGACGGCCCCTGACGATCCAAGGACGGACACCGTGTTGCAGCTGACCAGACTTAGCGGACCGGTCTTCGCGCTCAATCCCGATCTCATCGAGCGCGCGGAGGCCACACCGGACACTGTCGTGACCCTGGTCAACGGCAGCCGGTACGTGATCCGCGAGTCGCTGGAAGAGCTGACCGAGCTGATCCGCGACTACCGCGCCGACATCATCTCCGCGGCCCAGGTGCCGACCGAGTACCGGCACCCGCCGCGCCCCAAGGACGCGACCCCCCGCCCGACCGTGGTCGCGCTGCGCAACGGCGAACGCTGATGGACCCGTCGACCCTCATCGGCCTGGGCCTGGCCCTCGGCGCGCTGCTCGTGTCGATGATCATGGACGGCGGGAACATCGGCTCGATGTTCCTGATCCCGCCGATGATCCTGGTCTTCGGCGGAACCATCGGCGCGGCGATGGCCGGCACGCTGATGCACGAAGCCAAGAGCATGCCCAAGTCGCTCGTTCGTGCGTTCACGGCAAAGGTGACCGCGCCGCACGACAGTGTCGAGATCATCGTCCGGATGGCCGAGCGGGCCCGCCGCGAGGGCCTGCTGGCGCTCGAGGGGGACGTGAGCGAGGTCGAGGACCCGTTCCTGCGGCGGGCGCTGGAGATGGCCATCGACGGAACCGACGCGGACGAGGTGGCCGAGATCCTGGGCGCCGAGGTCGACGCCAAGCGGGCCGCGGACGGCGCTGGCGCCAAGCTGTTCCACGACATGGGCGGCTACGCCCCGACGATCGGCATCATCGGCACCGTCCTCGGCCTCATCCACGTGCTGGGCAGCCTCACCGACCCGTCCTCGCTCGGCGAGAAGATCGCGAGCGCGTTCGTCGCGACGCTGTGGGGCGTCCTGTCGGCCAACATCTTCTGGTTCCCGCTGGCCAACCGGCTCAAGCGGGTCAGCGACACCGAATGCGAGCAGATGGAGCTGGCCATCGAGGGCGTCCTCGCGATCCAGGCCGGCTCCAACCCGCGGCTGGTCGCGCAGAAGCTGCAGAGCATGCTGCCCAACCTCGAGCCGCCGCAGAAGGACGTGGCCTGATGCCGGCCCGGCAGTCGCGAGCGCCCGGACACGCGTCCGGGAACGGCCGGCCGGGCGCCCGCTCCCGCCGGCGCAAGGGCGGTCACGGGGGCGAGGGCGGCGAGGGGTCCGAGCGCTGGCTGGTCACCTACGCCGACATGCTGACGCTGCTGCTGGTGCTGTTCATCGTGCTGTTCTCGATCTCGGTCGTGAACACCTCCAAGTTCATCGCGCTGCGCACCTCCCTGTCGTCCGCGTTCGGCGACGGCCCGAAGGGTGTCCTGAACGGCGGCAACGGCCTCAACGAGAACTCCGCGGAGCAGCAGGGCCAGCAGGAGGTGATGGCCGGCGTCCCGGTCGCGCCGGACAGCGGCAAGACGTCCCAGGACACCACCGCGCAGGTGGCGACGGCCGACTACACCAGCAAGATCGCCAAGGAGATCGACGAGTACAAGAAGATCGAGCAGGCGATCAATTCCGCGCTCGACCGGGCCGGCATGCACGGCGCGGTGCAGTTCTCGATCGATCGGCGCGGGCTGATCATCACCGTCGTGACCAACGCGCTGGTGTTCCCGGGCAACAGCGCGAGCCTGTTGAGCGAGGGCCAGCGGATCCTGGCGGTCATCGCTCCGCAGCTGGTGAAGGCCCCGAACAACATCGAGGTGGACGGGCACACCAACCAGGAGAAGGTCAGCACCTACCCGTACCCGAGCGGCTGGGAGCTCTCGTCCGCCCGCGCGTCGGCGGTGGTGCGCTACCTGGTCCGCAGCGGTGTAGCCGAGCGCCGGCTCGAAGCGGTCGGCTTCTCGGACCAGCGCCCGCTCTACCCGCCCAGCGACCCGCGCTCGATCACGCTCAACCGCCGCGTCGAGATCGTCGTCCTCTCGTCCCTGCCCGCCGCCGCCGGAGACGCCCTCGAAGCCGCCGGCGCCGCCGGCCCCAAGCCGTAACCGACCGACACCGGAGAAGATGATGACCGCCACCACCAGCCGAGAGAGCCGCTTCGTCAGTTCGGGCGACGCCAAGTCCGGGGGCAAGCCCGGCACCGGGTCGAAGGCCGGCGAGGGTGACGCCGCCGCGCCGAAGAAGAGCCTGTTCAAGTCGAAGAAGTTCCTGATCATCGTGATCGCGGTGCTGGCTCTCGGGGGTGGCGGCTACATGTTCCTGAAGCCGTCCAAGACGCCGCCGCCGACCGGTGGCGACGTGGTGGCGATGGACCCGACGACGCTCAACCTGGCCGGCGGGCACTACCTGAAGATCGCGGTGGCGGTGGAGCTGGTGAAGGGCGCCGCCTCGACCACGGACTTCGCCAGCAGCCACGCCGCCGAGCTGGTCATCGACGAGTTCAGCAACCGGACGGTGGACTCGCTGTCGTCGAACACGGCCCGCAAGAAGCTGACCGCCCAGCTGCTGGCCGCCATCCAGAAGGCATACCCGGGCAAGGTGTTCGACATCTTCCTGACCCAGTTCGTCACGCAGTAGCCGGCCACCGCAAGGATCTGGAGGACACCAGCTGGTCGACCGATCTCCAAGCAATTTGACACTTTCTTCACATCGGGCTCAGGTGCGCCCGTGTGCTGCCGATAGCTCGGGACGTGCCGATGAACCCCGTCCGCGAACTGCGCGAGTCCGCACGCCCGCGCAGGGGTGACTCGGTCGTCCCCTACGACTTCTGGCGACCCTCGAAGCTGTCCCGCGAGCACATCCGCATGCTCCAGATGGCCTACGAGACGTTCGCGCGCCGGATGACCACCCTGCTGACCAGCGGGCTGCGCCAGGTCTGCCTGGTGACCCTCAGCGAGATCACCCAGCAGAGCTACGAGGAGTACGTCACCGGGCTGGCGTCCCAGACGCTGCTCGCGCCGATCTCGGTGCCGCCGCTGGCCGGGACGGGCGTGCTGGAGTTCCCGCTGCCGATCGCTCAGGCCGCGATCGACCACATGCTCGGCGGCCCCGGCGGGCAGCAGGTCGCCCGCACCCTGACCGACATCGAGACCACGCTCATGCGCGGGCTGCTCGAGCAGATGGTGGCCACCATGCGCTACTCGCTGGAGCCGATCGTGACCGTGACCCCGTCGCTGGGGCTGATCGAGTACAACCCCCAGTTCGTCCAGGCCGCGAGCGCCACCGACGCCGTGGTCGTCGGCGAGTTCGACATGACGGTCGGCTCCGAGCGCGGGCGCGCGACGCTCTGCCTGCCGCTGGCCGCGCTGCTGCCCAAGCTGACGGCGCAGCGCCCCCGCGAGGACGACCGCGACACGCTGCTGGCGGCCGAGAGCACCGCGCGCCGGCTCCGCGACCGCCTCGGCGACGTCCCGCTCGACGTCTCGGTGCACTTCGCCCCGGTCGTGCTGAGCCCGGAACGGATCCTCACCCTCGCTGCCGGCGACGTCCTGTCGCTCGAGCACCGCGTCGGCAAGCCGCTCACCGTCCAGGCCGGCGGCGTCACCTTCGGGCACGCCGTCGCCGGCAAGTCCGGACCCCGGCTGGCCGCTCTCATCGTCGACATCCCCCAGGAGCACGCGTGACCACCGCAATCACGAGCACCGCATCGGACCTGCTCGCCACCGCCGCCACGAGCGTGGCCGGGACGCTGACCGTCGGCGAGCCACTGACCGTCGGCGAGCCGACGCGGGACCCGGGCGTCGTCGAGGCCGAGGGCAGCGCGATCCTCGCCCAGTTCACCGGCGCCGCGTCGGGCGATCTCGTGCTCGTCGTCGACGCCGAGGTGCGGACGATGCTGAACGAGTCCGCGATCGGGCCGCTGGACCTGGCCGCCGCGTTGGCTCCGACGATCGAGTCCGCCGCCCTGGCGATGGGACCGGTCGTCCTCGGGCCGCTGCAGGAGATGGACGTCCGCCTCGCACTGCACCGGGTGCTGGCGCACGGCGACTCCTCGCTGCTGCCGCTGCACGGTGCCTCCGCGGTACGGGCAGCCGTCGCGATCGGCGTGGACGCTCCCGCGGCAGCCGCTGTGAACGGGCCGTCAGCGGCGCCGTCCGGTGACCGGCTGGACCTGCTGCGCGGCGTCGAGATGGACGCGACGGTCGAGCTCGGCCGGGCCCGGATGACCGTCAACGACCTGCTCTCCCTGCGCACCGGAACCGTGATCGAACTCGACCGCACCGCGGGCGGGCCGGCCGACCTGTTCGTCAACGGGCGGCTGATCGCGCGCGGCGAAGTGGTCGTCGTCGACGAGAACTACGGGCTGCGCATCACCCACGTCGTCACCGACGACACCGGGCGGTAGTCGCGACCATGGACACCGTGGCGGTGGTCGGCCGCCTGCTCCTCTCGCTCGCCTTCGTGCTCGGCCTGATGTGGCTGATCGCGCGGCGGGTCAAGCGCGGACCCCGCGGGCGCGGCCGCAACGACCGCCTGATCGATGTGCTCTCGCGCCAGCAGCTCTCGCGGACGGCGTCCGTCGCCGTGGTGCGGGTGCTGGACCAGGCGCTGATCCTTGGCGTCACCGACGGGCAGGTCTCCGTCCTGGGCGAGGCCGACCTGGCCACGGCCCAGGACTCGCTGCAGGAGTCCGAGTCGGCGCGGCCGGCACGCACGATCCGCACGGTGCGCCCGGCGAGCACGCCGGTCGACTCCGAGCGCCGGGCCCCGTTGCGCGGATCCGCGCTCTCGCTCGGCACCTGGAAGCAGACGGTCGACTCGCTTCGAGACCTGACTGCCAGAAAGACGTGACGTCCGGTCGGGCCTTGGACGGGCATGGACGCCCCGAGGTCGCGACAGGACGAACGGCAACACGGATCGGGCTACTGCTGCTCGGGATTCTCGGCGCGGTGTGGCTGCTCGGGGTACTCGGCGCGCAGCGGGCGTCGGCCCAGCCCCTAGCTGCACCGGCCGCCGCGGTTTCCGCACCGGCCGCGCTGGCACCCGCGGCGGGCGCGCGTGCACTGGCACCGACCGGACCCACCGCACCGACCGCTCCCAAGGCGCCGACTACACCGAAGGCTCCGGCCAACGGCACCGTCTCGGTGAACGTCGGCGGCAAGCCGAGCCAGTCGATCAGCCTGCTGATGCTGGTCACCGTGCTCTCGGTGGCGCCCTCGCTGCTGCTGCTGGTCACCAGCTTCACCAAGATCTTCGTCGTCCTGTCCCTGACCCGCAACGCGCTCGGGCTGCAGTCGGTGCCGCCCAACCAGGTGCTGGCCGGGCTGTCGCTGTTCCTGTCGCTGTTCGTGATGGGGCCGGTCCTGACCAAGGTCAACAAGCTGGGCATCCAGCCCTACCTGCACGGCACCAAGTCCCGGAGCGTGGCCTGGGCGGACGGGGTTCAGCCGCTGCGGGACTTCATGCTGGCGCACACCCGGCCGCAGGAGATCGCGCTGATGCTGCGCGCCGGCGGCCTGCCCAACCCCGCCGACAAGTCCAAGCTGGACCTGACCACGATCATCCCGGCGTTCGTGCTGTCCGAGCTGCGCGCCGCGATGATCATCGGCTTCGTCGTCTACGTGCCGTTCGTGATCATCGACCTGGTCGTCTCGTCGTCGCTGATGTCCCTCGGCATGATGATGCTGCCGCCCGTCTCGGTGTCGCTGCCGTTCAAGCTGCTGCTGTTCGTGCTCGTCGACGGCTGGGGCCTGATCATCACCGCCCTCGTCCAGAGCTATCACACGGGTTAGGTGCCATGACATGACCGATACGCAGATCATCCATCTGGCCTTCCAGGTCATGCTGGTCTCGGCCAAGCTGGCCGCGCCGGCGCTCGTCACCGCCCTGGTGATCGGCTTCGCCGTCTCGCTGTTCCAGTCCGCGACACAGATCCAGGAGTTCACGCTGGCCTTCGTGCCCAAGGCGGTCGGCGTCGCGATCGCGCTGCTGGTGTGCGGGCACTGGATGTTGAACACGATGCTGACGTTCACCCAGCAGCTGTTCGCGTCGATCCCTTCACTGCTCGGCTGAGCCGTGCAGTTCGACGTCCAGACCGCCACCCTGGTCACGCTGCTGCTGGTCAGCGCGCGGATCCTGGCCTGGATGCTGATCGCGCCGCCGATCGCGACGGGCGGCGTGCCGAAGGTCGTCAAGGGCGTGCTGTCGGTCGGGCTCGGGCTCGCGATGGTCCCCGGCGCCCGCGCGCACGCGCCGGTCGCCGAGCTCGCGCCGATGGCCGGGGCGCTGCTGGAGCAGATCCTCATCGGCGCCGCGCTCGGGTTCCTGACCCGGCTGCTGTTCACGGCCGTCGAGATGGCCGGTGGGCTGCTCGACCTGTTCGGCGGGTTCTCGCTGTCGGCCGCGTACGAGCCGCTGACCACCACCATGACGTCGGTGTACGGGCGGTTCTACGCGCTGCTGTGCACGACGTTGATCTTCGCGACGGACGCGCACCTGCTGATCTTCCAAGGGTTCCTGCGGACGTTCAACGCGATCCCGCTCGATCAGGCGATCTCGATGGGCGCGCTGTCGTCGACGATCACCAGCGCCGTCACCGCGATGTTCGTGTCCGCGCTGCAGATCGCCGGGCCGCTGATCGTGGTGCTGTTCATCGCGGACATCGCGCTGGGCGTGCTGAACCGGATCGCCCCGCAGCTCAACGCGTTCTCGATGAGCTTCCCGGTGAAGATCGGGCTGACCCTGCTGCTGGTCGGGCTGGGCTTCACGCTGATGCCGGGCACGATCGTGCAGATCGCGAATCACGCCAATGACCTCGTCACGGCGGTGACCGGATGACCCTTTCACCCGATTGTGCAACTTTGGGCGGCCCGACGCCGCCCAAAGTTGCACAATCGGGTCCGGGGACGGCGTGAGCGGCGGGGGCGGGGGCGGCGGCGACCGCACCGAGAAGGCCACCCCGAAGCGGCGCAAGAAGGCGCGGCACGACGGGCAGATCGGCAACACCCCGGAGCTCGGCGCCTGGCTCGGCATGCTGGTCGCCAGCTTCCTCGTGCCGCGGGTCGCGACGGCGGTGATGTCCGGCGCGACCGAGGCGCTGGTGCGCGTCGGTGCGGTGATCCGGAACCCGGACGCCGGTCAGGCGATCGCGATGGCCGGCGACGCTATGAGTTCGGCGTTCACGGCAGTGCTGCCGATGGTGGTGGTCATCGCGCTCATCGGCGTCGCGTCGGCCGCTGTTCAGGGCGGCATCTGGTTCTCGCCGAAGGCCCTCAAGCCGCAGTTCAAGCGGCTCAACCCGCTGTCCGGGCTCAAGCGGATGTTCGGCCCGCACGGCTGGTGGACGCTGGTCAAGGCGCTGCTCAAGACGTCTGCTCTCGCGGCGGTGGTGTACCTGTCCGTGCGCCGGCTGATCCCGAACGTCTACGGCTCGGGCTCGCTGCCGCTCTCCGCGCTCGTCGACATCTGCGTCTCGACCGCGCTCTCGGTGCTGCGCTTCGCGGCGGTCGCCGGGCTGATCATGGCCATCGCCGACTACGCGGTGGTACGGCGCCGGAACAACAAGCAGCTGAAGATGACCAAGCGGGAGATCAAGGACGAGTACAAGAGCTCCGAGGGCGATCCGCAGATGCGCGGCATGCGGCGCTCGCGCGCGCTGGCGATGGCGCGGAACCGGATGATGTCCGACGTCCCGACGGCGGATGTCGTCGTCGTCAACCCGACCCACGTGGCGGTCGCGCTGCGCTACGACCCGCAGCGCGGTGCGCCCCGCGTCGTCGCCAAGGGGTCGGACCATGTGGCGGCGCGGATCAGGGCGCTGGCCGAGGAGCACCGGGTACCGATGGTCCGCGACGTGCCGCTGGCCCGGACGCTGCACCAGACCTGCGAGATCGGCCAGGAGATCCCGCCGGACCTGTACAAGGCGGTGGCCACGGTGCTGGCCTTCATCATGACGCTGCGCCGGCGCGGGTCGGCGGCCGGCACCCACCAGGTCCGCACCCTGGCCCCCGCCGGATGATCACGTTTTCCCCGCCCGGCGTCGGTTTGCGGCCGCCGAACCGGTGCCCAGCGGGGAAAACGTGATCACGAACGGCCGGCGCGCGCTCGAACCGCTCAAGTCGGGCCCGTCCTGGCCGATGGTGCAGCTGCCAGGACGGCGCACGTCACCAGGGTCGGATGCCCGCACGTTTCCGCAGCATGCATCCGACCGAGGGGCACCGTGAAGACGAACAGGCTGAGCCAGCTGGCCGTGCCGATCGGCGTCGTCGCTATCGTCGTCATGCTCGTGGTCCCGATGCCCGCGGCCCTGCTCGACGTGCTGATCGCCTTCAACATCACCGGCGCCGTCCTCGTCGTGCTCGTCTCGATGTACGTCCGCCGGCCGCTGGAGTTCTCCAGCTTCCCCTCGCTGCTGCTGATCGCCACCCTGTTCCGCCTCGCGCTGAACATCAGCGCCACGCGGCTCGTGCTCACCAACGGCTTCGCCGGGAACGTCATCTCCGCGTTCGGCCACTTCGTCATCGGCGGCTCTCTGGTCATCGGCCTGGTGATCTTCGCGATCCTGCTGGTGATCCAGTTCATCGTCATCACCAACGGCGCGGGGCGCGTGGCCGAGGTCGGCGCGCGGTTCACCCTCGACGCCATGCCGGGCAAGCAGATGGCGATCGACGCCGACCTGAGCTCCGGGCTGATCGACGAGTCCACCGCGCGCAAGCGCCGCGCCGAGATCGCCTCCGAGGCGGACTTCTACGGCGCAATGGACGGCGCCAGCCGCTTCGTCAAGGGCGATGCGATCGCGGCCATCCTGATCACGTTCATCAACCTGATCGGCGGCTTCGCGATCGGCATGATGAGCCACCACCTCACCTTCGGCCAGGCGCTGTCGACGTACAGCCTGCTGAGCGTCGGTGACGGCCTGGTCAGCCAGATCCCGGCGCTGCTGCTGTCGGTGTCCACCGGCCTGATCGTCACGCGGTCGAGCGACTCCGACGACCTGGGCTCGGTCGTCGCACGCCAGCTCGGCGGCCAGCGGCGCGCGGTGCGGATCGCCGGCGGCGCGGCCCTGCTGCTGTGCGTCGTGCCCGGCCTGCCCAAGTTCCCGTTCCTGCTCGTCGGTGGCGGGCTGCTCGTGCTGTCCAGCCGGCTCACCAAGGTCACCGACGAGGACGAGGCGGGCACCGCCGTCACCGCAGCTGCGGCCGCGACCACGGAGGCCGAGGACAGCCTGCTCGCCGAGCTCGCGGTCGACCCGTTGGAGCTGGTGCTCTCCCCCGACCTCGTCCCACTGGTGGACGGCCCGGGCGCGGACCTGCTCGATCGCGTGCGGGCGCTGCGGCGCACCCTCGCCGGCGAGCTCGGCATCGTCATGCCGGCGGTGCGCACGCGCGACAGCGTTACGCTGCCCCACTCCACCTACGCGATCAACATCAACGCGGTGGAGCTGTCCCGCGGCCAGGCGCCGGCGGGCATGGTGCTCGCGATCGGCGACGGCCTGGACGGACTGCCCGGCAAGGCCGCGCGCGAGCCGGTGTTCGGGCTGGCCGGCAAGTGGCTGCCGATGGAGCTGCGCGGGCAGGCCGAACTGCTCGGCGCGACCGTCGTGGACCGCTCGTCGCTCATCATCACCCACCTGTCCGAGGTGGTGCGTCAGCACGCGAGTCGGCTGCTCGGGCGCGAGGACGTCGCCACGGCCACCCGCTCGCTCAAGCGCAGCCACCCGGTCGTCGTCGAGGACCTCACCCCGGCGCTGCTGTCGCTCGGGGAGATCCAGCGGGTGCTGCACGCGCTGCTCGACGAGAGCGTGTCGGTCCGCGACCTCGTGCGCATCTACGAGGCGCTGTCGGTCGCCGCGAAGGGCGGCACCGATCCCGATCGGCTGGTCGAGGCGGCACGCGGAGCGCTCGCGCCGGCGATCACCGCGCAGCTGGCCACAGACGGGCAGCTCGACGCGCTGACGATCGAGCCGCGGCTGCAGCAGGCGATGCTCGAGGCCGTCCGCCCCGGCGACGGTGGTGCCCAGCTGGTGCTGGACCCGGGCATGGCCGAGTCGCTGATCAGCTCGATCTCGGCCCGGTACAACGACGAGACGAACCGTGGCCACAAGCCCGTCCTGATCTGTGCCGCGCAGATCCGCATGCCACTGCGCCGGCTGGTCCGCCTGTCGGTGCCGGCGCTTCCTGTCCTGTCCTACACCGAGCTGTCCGCCGGCTCGGTTGCCGTCAACGCGATTGGGATGATCGATGACGTCCGCAACCTTGTACCGTGAGGCCGCTGACCTCGAGTCACTGCTGGCCGATCTGGACGAGCAGTACCCGGGCCGCGTCCGGGTCGTCGAGGTGAGCCACGCCCGCGAGGGCGGCGTGTTCGGCTTCTTTGCCCGGCCGAAGGTCGGCGTCCACTACGAGCTGGACGACGCTGCGGCGGGTCTGGCGCAGCCATCGCGTCCGGTCGATCGCGCGGACACGGGCCTGCTGGCCGAGCTGCTCGACGCCGCCGACGCCGCCGATGCCGTGACCGCAGCCGAATCGGCACCCGGGCGGCTGGAGGGGCCGAACGCGGAGTTCGCCCAGCTGCTGCTCGACCTCGCCGCCCGCAAGGCCATTGAGCGCGACGGCGGCTCGTCCTCGGTGCGCACCCTCGCCGACCCGCTCACGACGACCGCGCCGGGCATCGAGGCCGCGTTCGCCTTTCCCGATTTCCAGACCGACGCCGCGGCGTTCAAGCCCGACGCCGCGGCATCCAAGCCCGCCGCCCCGGTGATCACGGCGCCGCCGCCGGTCGAGCGTCGCGCCGAGCCCCACCCCGACCTGACCCTGCGGCGCAAGCTGGCGGAGATCGGCGTGCCCATCGGCTGGGTCCCGGACGCTCCGCACGTGTATGCGGCCGTCGAGACGCTGGTCAACTCGCTGCCCGAGGCGCCGGCACTGCCCAGCGCGCCGGGCCAGCTGATCGTCGCGGCCGGTCCGGCGGGCATCGTGGTGGGTGTCGCGGCCGGCATCGCCAAGCAGCTGCGACTGCCCGAGGACTGCCTCTGGTCGGCCGGATGCGCCGGCGATCAGGAGATCACGGACTCGTGGCGGGCCGGCGTCGCCGCCACCGCGCACCGCCTCAGCGGCGACCGTCCCGCCGTCGTCGCCGTCGCGACCGACACCCTGGACGAGGGGCTGGCCGCCGAGATCATCACGGCCCTGCAACCGGACGCGCTGTGGCAGCACGTCGACGCCACGCGCAAGCCCTCGGATACCCGGTCCATGGTGCGCGAGCACGGCGCCCCGACCGCGCTCTTCGTCACCGGTGCGGCCCGTACCGCGAGCCCGGCGTCGGTGTGGGAGCTGGGTGCGCCGGTCGCGCTGCTCGACGGCCGGCCGCCGACCCGCTCGAGCTGGGCCGTGCTGCTGCTGGACAAGTTCGCCGATCTGGAGCAGTGATGTTCCGCGGCTCGGTCCTGTTCTGCGCCCTGCTGTTCAGCGCACCCGTGCTGTGGCAGGCCCTGGCCGATCAGACGATCAGCGTCGAGGCCGCGCTCGTGCGCTTCCTCATCGCCGTCCCGGTGGCCGCAATCCTGCTCGGCCTGGTCCGCATGGCGATGAGCAAGCAGCGCCCGCCCGACTGACCTCGACCGCTCCGCTCCCGTCCGAGTCCGCTCTCGACCGCGTCCGCTCCGCCCGCTGATCACGTTTTCCCCGCTGGGCACCGGTTCGCCCCACCGACACCGACGCGCAGCGGGGAAAACGTGATCGATCCGCGCCGGCTGAGAGCGCACCGGGAATGCAGAGGTTGCCTCCGTAGAATCCCCAGCCATGCACTCGCTCGCGAGCACCGTCCTCGCCAACCCGATCAGCGCGGACAACCTGCTCGGCGGCTCGGCCCTCCTGGTCGTCTCGGTGATCCTGTTCGCCGAGTGCGGGATCCTGCTCGGCTTCTTCCTCCCCGGCGACACGCTGCTGTTCGCCGCCGGCATCGCCATCGCCACCCACAAGATCCACACGTCGCTCGCGGCGTTCCTGATCGTCGTGCCACTGGCCGCGATCGCCGGCAACCTGGTCGGCTACGCGATCGGCTACCGGGTCGGCCCCCGCGTGTTCGACCGGCCGAACTCACGCCTGTTCCGTCCCGAGTACGTCGAGCGCTCGCACCAGTTCTTCGAGCGGTTCGGGTCGTGGACCATCCTGATCGGCCGCTTCGTCCCGATCGTGCGGACGGTCGCGACGGTCATGGCCGGCGTGGGCCGGATGCGGTTCTCGCTGTACCTGCTCTACAGCACGATCGGCGGCATCGTGTGGGCCGACGGCGTGCTGCTGCTCGGCGAGCGGCTCGGGCACATCAAGTTCGTCCAGGAGAAGAAGGGCTACATCGACTACGCGGTCATCGTGGTGGTCGTGATCGGGCTCATCCCGGCGGCGATCCACTACCTGCAGGGGCGCCGCAACCGCCCTCGCGTCCCAGACTGACCGACGGCCTACTGGACCTGATGGCACCGGTCCTGGACGGACTTCGGCGCGTCGACGTGGACCCCGAAGTAGGACATGTTGAGCTGACACTTCTTGACGTGGTCCTCGATGACCGAGCGCTGCTGCCAGATGAACACGCCGAGCAGCACGACGATCACCAGGATCACCACGCGCGCTACGAGGGCCGTGATGATCATGCTCAGCAGTAGGCCGATCACCACGACGGCGACGGTCGCGCCGATGCCGATCTTGGTGATGTCGCTCGAGTCGATTGCCGCCACCGAATTCATCCGCCGACGGTAGCGCGCCGGACTCGCGAATGCGTGCAGCGCGCCCGCGCGATCGCGACCGTGTACCCGGCCCACGCATGAGGTCGATAGCCTCTGGGGGTGAGCGAGCTTGCGAGCGAACAAATGGGCAGAGATGTGGCTCCGCGGCCGACGAAGGAGGCCGAGTGACAGCACAGGGCAAGACCGGTCCGGGCATCCCCCCGAAGCTGGCCAAGGGCGCGCTGCGCGTCGTGGCGCTCGGCGGGATCAAGGAGGTCGGCCGCAACATGACCATGTTCGAGTTCGCCGGCCGCCTGCTGGTCGTCGACTGCGGCATGTTGCTCGGCAAGACCAACTCCCCCGGCATTGACATCACCCTGCCGGACTGGTCCTACTTCGCCGGCCGGCTGCACGACATCGACGCAGTGGTGCTCACTCACGGCCACGAGGACCACATCGGCGCCCTGCCCTACCTGCTCAGGGAACGCGGCGACATCCCGATCATCGGATCTCGGCTCACCCTGGCGCTCGTCGCGTCCAAGCTGAGCCAGCACCGGATCAAGCCCGACCTGCGCCAGGTGCGCGAGGGTGAGCAGACGTCCGTCGGCAACTGGGGGCTGCGCTTTTTCGCGGTCAACCACTCGATCCCGGACGCGCTGGCCGTCTCGATCAAGGCCGGTCGGCACACGGTCCTGCACACCGGCGACTTCAAGATGGACCAGACGCCGCTGGACAACCGGCTCACCGATCTGCCCGGCTTCTCGCGCCTCGGCGACGAGGGCGTGGACCTGCTGCTCGCCGACTCGACGAACGCCGAGGTGCCCGGCTTCATCCCGTCCGAGCGCGACGTCGGCAAGGTCGTGACGGACGTGATCCACAAGGCGAACGGCCGCATCATCGTGGCCTGCTTCGCCTCGCACGTGCACCGCGTGCAGCAAGTGCTCGACGCCGCGGTCGAGTCCGGGCGTCAGGTCGCACTGGTCGGGCGTTCGATGGTGCGCAACATGCAGATCGCCCGTGAACTAGGGCTGTTGCAGGTGCCGGACGGCGTGCTGGTCGACCTGAAGGTGGCCGAGGAGTTGCCCTCGCGGCGGGTCATGTTGATCTCGACGGGATCGCAGGGCGAGCCGCTGTCGGCCCTGTCCCGCATGGCGAACCGCGAGCATCAGACGGTGCGGATCTCCAGCGACGACACGATCCTGCTCGCGTCCTCGCTGATCCCCGGCAACGAGACGTCGGTCGGGCAGGTCATCAACGGGCTGTCGAGGCTGGGCGCGACGGTCATCCACAAGTCGATGGCGCTGGTGCACGTTTCGGGCCATGCCCCGGCCGGCGAGCTGCGCTACCTGATCAACGCGGTGCGCCCGACCAACCACATGCCGGTGCACGGCGAGTGGCGACACCTGCGGGCCCACGCCGCGATCGCCCGCTCGATGGGTATCCCGGACGAGCGGATCATGCTGGCCGAGGACGGCACCGTCGTCGATCTCGTCGACGGCCTGGCCACGATCACCGGACGGATCCCCGTCGGCTACGTGTACGTCGACGGGCTCGAGGTAGGCGACATCGGCGACGCCACGCTGAAGGATCGGCGCATCCTCGGTGAGGACGGCTTCCTGTCCATCCTGGTCGCGGTCGACCTCGAGGTGGGCAAGGTCGTCTACGGCCCCGAGATCACCGCACGCGGCTTCAGCGACGATCCGGAGGCGCTGGACCCGATCCAGGCCGAACTGGTCGAGGTCATCGAGAGGGCGCTCGCCGACGGGACCCGCGACTCCGGCGCGCTGGCCAACCTGACCCGCCGGACGGTCGGCCGCTGGGTGGACCGGACCTATCGCCGCCGCCCGATGCTGATGCCGATGATCGTCGAGGTCTGAGCCCTCCCCTGGACGCTGGCACGATCGAGCGCGATCTTGCATACTCAGCGGGCCACCTGGGAGGGCCCATGAAGCGCATCGCGCTCGCCGTAGTCACCACGCTCGGTCTGATCCTCGCGCCGCTCGTCGTCGTGCAGGCATCGGCCAGCGCCGCAGTGCCGACCACGATCGCCGGGCCGGACCAGGTCGGCTACTACGCGAACGTCCCGATCACCGGGACGGCCGCTCCCGGCGCGAAGGTCGCGGTCTACTTCCGGGCGACCGGCGGGAAATCGTTCGTCGAGCGCCGCGCGGTGGCCGCCGACTCGGCCGGGCGGTGGTCCACCAGCTACTACGCCGCCAGCGACGACGAGTACTACGCGGTCGCCGGCGGAGTGGCGTCGCCCGTGCACCGGACCGCCCTCGTGACCGCCACCTGCACCACCAGCGGTCCCGCCTTCAGGACGATGCCAGGGACGGCGTTCGCCGCCACCCAGCCACACTTCGCGGGTTTCAGCGCAACGCGCAACGGCGAGTGGGCCGGCGTCGCGTACTCGCCGAGTCGCGAGACCTTTTCGGTTCTCTCGTGGCGAGCTGGGCGTCCGGTCGTCACACTCGCGACATTCGTCTACACCGTGGGCCTTCCTCGCGAGGTGCAGGTCGTCGGCGTCACGCCAGGCGGAGGCGTTGTGGCAAGCGTCCAGGCCGGGCGAGCCGGCGAGCCCTATGATCCGATCGGAGTCGTCCTGTCTGTCGGGCATCGCGTCACGCTCAGCCACTCCGCGGGCTGGACCATGTTCGCACCCGTCGGGGTGAGCGACCACGGCGCGATTGCGGGCTGGGCGCAGACCGGAAGCGGCAGCAGCGCGCGCTACTACGCCGTCCGTTGGGCGAGTCCGACCGCGCACTACACGATTCTGGGAACCTCCGGCACAGGCAACCCGAGCGTTGTGATCGATGGCTACGGCGACGTGGGGTACGTCGACAGCCATCAGGTCCTGACTGCGGTCCTGGCAACCGGGCAAGTCCGCACCCTGTCCTCACCGCAGGAGCTGGGCGGTGAGCCCCTCACCGCCAGCGGGCGTTATGTCTACGCGCAGTCGTTTGTCGGGACCCTGCGCTGGGACATGGCTACTCCCGGCACCGGATCCGTTCCGGCGCAGATAGTCACCGAGGCAGGCGACTACACCTGGGTCGGCGTGGCCGGGCCACGGGGCGACTTCGTCGACGGGCTGTTCACGATCCGTCACCTGCGCACGGCTGACGGCGCGTTCGTGGCGCTGCCGAAGGAGTACCAGTCCGGCGACGCAACATCACCCGCTGGCGCGGGCGAGGCGATCGACTCCTCCGGGCGGGTGGCGTTCACGTCGGCGGCCGATGGGCTGCCGCACTTCCTGACCTGCCGAACGGTGACCGCGCAGAACGACGGGCGGCCGGTTGCGGGCAGCACGGCGGCCGACGTCGACGGCGACGGACGGGCCGACCTGCTGGCGACCAAGCCCGACGGATCGCTCTGGTACTACCGGAACACCGGCAACGCCGCTCACCCGTTCAGTACCGGGCGAAAGATCGGCACGAGTGGTTGGAACGGTTTCACCAAGCTCGCCGCCGCGGACGTGAATGGCGACCATCGCGCCGACCTTGTCGCGGTCAGGCCCGACGGGACACTGTGGTACTACCGAAACACCGGAAGCGCGACTCATCCGTTCACTACCGCCGGCGAGATCGGCGCGAGTGGCTGGAACGGTTTCACCAAGCTCGCCGCCGCGGACGTGAATGGCGACCATCGCGCGGACCTCGTCGCGGTCAGGCCCGACGGAACGCTCTGGTACTACCGAAACACCGGAAGCGCGACCCGTCCGTTCAGCACCGCCAGCGAGATCGGCGCGAGTGGCTGGAACGCCTTCGACAAGCTCGCCCTGGCTGACGTCGACGGCGACCAGCACGCCGACGTCCTCGCCACGAGGCCCGACGGAACGCTCTGGTACTACCGCAACACCGGAAGCGCGACCCGTCCGTTCAGCACCGCCAGCGAGATCGGCGCGAGTGGCTGGAACGCCTTCGACAAGCTCGTCGCCGGTGACACCGACGGCGACGGCCACGCGGACCTGCTGGTCACCCGTCCGACGGGCATCCTGTCGCTGTACCCGAACACGCAGAGCTCGACCCGGCCCTTCGCCGGACGAACCCAGATCGGCCTGACCGGCTGGCAGGCGTTCGACCGGCTCCTCTGAGTGCAGGCGTGGCTGGCGACGACCCACTCCTACGGCCATGGCACGGCGGGTGCACCACCTCTGCTGCCGGTAGCAGAATGAAGGCATGACGACCGCCAGCACCCTTCGCCCGGGAACCGTCTCGCCGCGCCGTGCGGTGCCGGCTTCGATCGCGCGGCCGCACTACATCGGCGCGAAGTCGGGGACGCCCTGGGATTTCGACGATGCACTGGTCAAGGACGCAGACACCATCGCCCGGATGCGGGTCGCCGGCCGCATCGCCGGCGACGCGCTGGTCGAGGTCGGCAGGCACGTCGCGCCCGGTGTGAGCACCGACGAGCTGGACCGCATCGGGCACGAGTTCATGGTCGCGGCCGGCGCGTACCCGTCCACGCTCGGCTACAAGAACTTCCCGAAGTCGCTGTGCACGTCGGTGAACCATGTCATCTGCCACGGCATCCCCGACTCGCGCGCGCTCGCGGACGGCGACATCGTCAAGGTCGACATCACCGCCTTCATCGACGGCGTCCACGGCGACACGTGCGCGAGCTTCTATGCGGGCGACGTGTCGCAGGAGGTGCGCGAGCTAGGCGAGCGGACGCGCGAGGCGATGATGCGCGGGATCGGCGCGGTCCGTCCGGGCCGTCCGATCAGCGTGATCGGACGGGTGATCGAGTCGTACGCCAGGCGCTTCGGCTACGGCGTGGTGCGCGACTACACCGGGCACGGCGTCGGGCCGTCCTTCCACACCCGGCCGACGATCCTGCACTACGACGACTCCCGGATGACCACCGTGCTGGAGCCGGGCATGACGTTCACGATCGAGCCGATGCTGACGCTCGGCGGCTACGACTGGTACAGCTGGGACGACGACTGGACCATCCTCACCAAGGACGGCTCGTGGGTCGCCCAGTGGGAGCACACGATCGTGGTGACCGACGACGGCGCGGAGATCCTGACGCTTCCCGGCGGCTGAGCTCGCGATGATGCGGCGATGACGCTACGCGAAGCGGATCGCCGCGATGGGCGCACGTGGCCGATCACCAGGACAAGGCCGGCCGCCGGATCCCGATGGTCCGCGTGCACCTGGACTGATCTGTGTCGGCGCGACACGATCGGGGATTCTCGGGATATCTGCCGAAATCGCTAGACAGCTAGATACAGTCCGATCGTGGACCCGGTACGCAACCCGTACGCGCCCGGCGCCGGTCAGCGACCACCCGAACTGGCCGGTCGCGACGCCGAGCTGCAGACGTTCGACGTGCTGCTCGAGCGCGTCTCGCGGTCGAGGCCCGAGCGCTCGGTCGTGCTGACCGGCCTGCGCGGCGTGGGTAAGACCGTGCTGCTGAACGCGATGCGCTCGGCCGCGGTCCGTCGCGGCTGGGGCACCGGCAAGCTCGAGGCCCGCCCGGACCAGCCGCTGCGCCGCCCGCTCGCCGCCGCGCTGCACCTGGCCGTGCGCGAGCTTGCCCAGCCGAACCGGGCCGAGGCCGACCACGTCCTGGGCGTGCTGAAGTCCTTCGCCCAGCGCGAACCGAGAACGGGCAAGGCGGCCAAGCTGCGCGATCGCTGGCAGCCGGGGATCGACGTCCTCGCGGTTCCCGGCCGGGCCGACTCCGGCGACATCGAGATCGATCTGGTCGAGCTGTTCACCGATATCGCGGGCCTGGCCGGGGACTCCGGGCACGGCGTCGCGATCTTCATCGACGAGATGCAGGACCTCGGCCCCGCCGACGTGTCGGCGCTGTGCGCCGCGTGCCACGAGGTTTCGCAGCAGGGCCTACCGCTGGTCGTAGTCGGCGCCGGGCTGCCGCACCTGCCGGCCGTCCTGTCCGCCGCCAAGTCCTACTCCGAAAGGCTGTTCCGCTACGCGCGAATCGACCGGCTCGATCGCGCAGCCGCCGACGCCGCCCTGCAATTGCCGGCCAAGGGCGAGGACGCCGAGTTCGACGCGGACGCGCTGGTCGCGATGTACGAGGCGACCGGCGGCTACCCCTACTTCGTGCAGGCCTACGGCAAGACCACGTGGGACGTCGCGCCCCGGTCGCCCATCACGGTCGCCGACGCCGCGGTCGCCGCGCCCGAGGCCGAGGCCGAGCTCGCGGTCGGTTTCTTCGGCTCCCGCTACGAGCGCGCCACGCCGTCCGAACGCGAGTACCTGCGCGCGATGGCCGATGTCGCCGACGCGTCCGCGCCGGATGAGCCGGTCTCGACGTCCGCTGTCGCGGATTCCCTGCGGCGGCCGGCGCAGTCACTGTCCCCCGCGCGCGACGGCCTGCTGAAAAAGGGGCTGGTGTACTCGGGCCAGCGCGGCCGGATCTCGTTCACCGTTCCGCACTTCGGCAGGTACCTGCGGCAGCAGGAAATGTGATCGGCCCTGCGGCAGCAGGAAATGTGATCGGCCCTGCGGCAGCAGGAAATGTGATCGGCCCTGCGGCAGCAGGAAATGTGATCCTGGGTCAGGCGACTTGCAGCTTCGAGACGTCCGCAATCTTGTCGAAGTCCGCATCGTCGTGCAGCAACGGCAGCTTCTCTCGGATGCACACCGCCGCGATCATGCAGTCTGTCGCTTGCCTGACCGTCTGGCCGTTCTCGCGCGCAGCGTGGTGCAGCTCGGCGGCGAACTCGAAGTCGGACAGCTCACGCATCCGCAGGATCGTCGTCTGATCCAGCCGTAGCCTGATTCGCGCGAGCTCGGACTTCGTCAGCGCCCCGCGTAGCAGTTCCGTGTACACCACGTCGGTGATCGCCAACGGAATCTCCTCGTGCAGCATTGCTTCGAGGCGGCGATCAGTTGGCGTGCCGACATCGCGCAGGTGATTGATCCACACGCTGGAGTCGACGACGATCACGATGCCTTCTTCTTCCGCGGTTTGCCCGGCGCCTTGGCCGTTCGGCGCGACGGTTCCCAGTCGGGACGAACGACGCTGATGTCCTCGATGCCGACCTTGCCGCGCATCTCGGCGAGTTCGCGCATCGCGTTGCGCCGGATCAACTCCCGGAAAGCCGCCTCCACCGTCGACTTCTTGGTCCTGGTACCGAGGATCGCGGCGGCCTGCTGCAACAGGTCGTCGTCGAGAACTATGTTGGTCCGCATGCCGATAGCCTATACACATTGAGGGACAGATTCAGGTGTATTTTGGCGGCTGCGCGTGCTGGCGGATCCAGGTGTGCATGGCTATCCCGGCCGCGACTCCCGCGTTGATCGAGCGTGTCGAGCCGTACTGCGCGATCGAGCAGACCATCGCCGCCGCCGCGCGGGCGTCGTCCGTCAGTCCGACGCTCTCCTGTCCGAACAGCAGAACAGCCTTACGCGGTAAGGGTGTTGACTCGATAGGTACGGAGCCCGGGAGGTTGTCGACCCCGACGATCGCGTAGCCGCGCTCGTCCGCGTAGGTGGCCAGCTCGTCGACAGCCGGGAGGTGGACGACGTGCTGGTAGCGATCGGTGACCATGGCGCCACGGCGGTTCCACCGGCGACGACCGACGATCACGATCTCCTTGGCCAGAAAGGTGTTCGCCGTCCGGACGACGGTCCCGATGTTGCGGTCGTGGTGCCAG